>NZ_JAGWUA010000233.1 GCF_028868675.1 Bradyrhizobium sp. | reverse complement strand
CTGTTCTGCAACGTGCGCGAAAGCGCCGTGATCGAGGCGCGCGACGTCGACAACATCTACGCCGTGCCGGAGGCCTATCACGCCGCCGGCCTCGATGACGAGGTGCTGGCCGCCTTCGGCATCGGCTCGCGGATTCCGCCGGCGCTGCAGAGCTGGCACGAGATCAACGAGCGCGTCCGCAACCCCGAAGGCAACGTCACCATCGCCATCGTCGGCAAGTACACCGGCATGAAGGATGCGTACAAGTCGCTGATCGAGGCGCTGTCGCACGGCGGCATCGCCAACAAGGTCAAGGTCAACCTCGACTGGATCGAGAGCGAGATCTTCGAGAAGGAGGATCCCGCGCCGTTCCTCGAGCACGTCAACGGCATCTTGGTGCCAGGCGGCTTCGGCCAGCGCGGCGCGGAAGGCAAGATCCGCGCGGCACAGTTCGCTCGCGAGCGCGACGTGCCGTATTTCGGCATCTGCTTCGGCATGCAGATGGCGGTGATCGAGGCGGCGCGCAACCTCGTCGGCATCGAGGAGGCGAACTCCACCGAGTTCGGTCCGACCAGCGAGCCGCTGGTCGGCCTGATGACGGAATGGCTGCGCGGCAACGAATTGGAGCGGCGCTCGAAGGCGGGCGACCTCGGCGGCACGATGCGGCTCGGCGCCTATCCCGCGGCGCTCAAGCGCGGCAGCCGCGTCTCCCAGGTCTATGGCGATGCGACCGAGATTTCGGAGCGCCACCGTCATCGCTACGAGGTCAACACCGCCTACAAGGACCGGCTGGAGCAGCACGGGCTGAAATTCTCAGGGATGTCGCCGGACGGCGTGCTGCCGGAGATCGTCGAATACGAGGACCATCCCTGGTTCATCGGCGTGCAGTTCCACCCCGAGCTGAAGTCGCGGCCTTTTGAACCGCATCCTCTCTTTGCGTCCTTCATCCAGGCCGCGGTGGTGCAGAGCCGACTGGTGTAAGGGCTCAGCCGGTTAGTCCTGTTGCGGTTCGGGCTTTTCAACCATCCGTGCGAGATCGGTCGGCTTCAGGTCCTTCAACCGAACGCCCGCCGGAAATTTGACCGCTTTCGCGAAATCTGTCCGGGTCCACTCCGCGTTTTCGTCGTCGAACCCAGACTGTTGAGTCTTCTCAGACATGGCGCCTCGCGTTAGGGACAGCCGGGTGTCGCTCAGGCAGATGTGCCATGTCCACTGGCCATCAAGACAGTTGCAGGGCCGGGCTGTATAAACCACGACAAAATGGCAGGGAGGACCAACATGATTTACGAAATGCGCGTGTATCGCTGCGTGCCGGGCCGGTTGCCGGCGCTGCTCAAGCGGTTCGACACGATCACGCTGAAGATTTGGGAGAAGCACGGCATCCGGCAGGCCGGCTTCTTCACGACGATGCTTGGCCTGTCCAATCAGGAATTGACCTATTTCCTGGCCTGGGAATCGCTCGCCGAGCGCGAGAAGAAGTGGACGGCCTTCATGACCGATCCCGCATGGATCGAGGCGCGCGCCAAGACGGAGGCCGACGGGCAGATCGTCGAGAACATCGTCAGCCAGATCCTGGCGCCGACGGCGTTCTCCGTGGTGAAGTAGCGCACTGCGCGCCGCAACCCTGATATTCGGGCGGCCGGTCGGAAATGGGGTTGATCCGACCCGCCTCGCCGCTATGGTCGCGCCGAAACGAGGATGTTGCCTTGAGCGCAAGCATTTCTGCAGCACCGGTCGTCACGGCCGGTCCGGTCCGGTTCGGCAATGATCTGCCCATCGCGATCATTGCCGGCCCCTGCCAGCTCGAGAGCCGCCAGCACGCGCTCGAGGTTGCCGCCGCGCTGAAGGAGATCGCAGCCCGGCTGAAGGTCGGCCTCGTCTACAAGACCTCGTTCGACAAGGCCAACCGCACCAGCGCATCCGGCGCGCGCGGCCTCGGGCTCGCGCAATCGCTGCCGATCTTCGCGGAAATCCGTTCCTCGCTCGCTCTGCCCGTGCTCACCGACGTGCACGAGCCTGCGCAATGTGCCGACGTCGCGCAGGCCGTCGACGTGCTGCAAATTCCGGCGTTCCTGTGCCGGCAGACCGACCTCCTGCTCGCGGCGGCCGCGACCGGCAAGGTGGTCAACGTCAAGAAGGGCCAGTTCTTGGCGCCGTGGGACATGGCCAACGTCGTCGCCAAGGTCACCGGTGCCGGCAACCGCAACGTGCTCGTCACCGAGCGCGGCGCGTCGTTCGGCTACAACACGCTGGTGTCCGACATGCGCGCGCTGCCGATCATGGCGCGTACCACCGGCGCGCCCGTGATCTTCGACGCCACCCATTCGGTGCAGCAGCCGGGCGGGAAGGGGGCCTCCTCGGGCGGCGAGCGCGAATTCGTGCCGGTGCTGGCGCGCGCGGCCGTCGCGGTCGGGGTGGCCGGCGTCTTCATCGAGACCCATCCCGATCCGGATCGCGCGCCGTCCGATGGACCGAACATGGTGCCGCTCTCCGAGTTTGAGGGGCTCGTGCGCAGGCTGATGGCGTTCGACGCGCTGGCCAAGAACCCCGGCAGGGCCGGCGCGCGCTGATGCCGCAATCGGAGGCGCGGCCGCACGATCACGGCTTGCCGCCGGCGCTCTACGTCATCGCGGGCGCGAGCTTTGCCGCAAGCCTGTCGGCCCGCGCGCTCGATCCGGTGCTGCCGCACATCGCCGACGATTTCGCCGTCAGCATCGCGACCGCCGCGAGCTTCTCCGCCGTCTTTGCCTTCACCTTCTCGATCATCCAGCCGTTGGTCGGTGCGGCCGCCGATCTCTTCGGCAAGGCGCGGCTGATGATCGTGTGCCTCGCGCTGCTCGGCCTCGCCAACATCCTGGGCGCGCTGACGACCTCGTTCTCGCTGCTGTTCGCCACGCGCATCCTGGCCGGCATCGGCTCGGGCGGCGTGTTTCCGATCGCGCTGAGCCTGACCAGCGACCTGGTCGGGCCGGAGAAGCGGCAGATCGCGATCGGACGCACGCTTGCGGGCTCCATGACCGGCAACCTGCTCGGCGCCTCCGCCTCCGGCCTGATCGGCGACCTGCTCGGCTGGCGCGGCGTGCTGGCGGTGCTCGGCGCGCTGGTGATCGTGGCTTCGGTCGCGGTCGCCGCGGGCTTTCGCGGCGCGAAGCTGACCAACCCGCCGAAGACGACGCTCACTGCACTGAAGACCGGCTACCGCACCATCTTCACCAACCCGAATGCGCCGGTGTGCTATTCGGCCGTGTTCGTTGAAGGCTGCTGCGTGCTCGGCCTGTTTCCCTACATCGCCTCGTTCCTGTTCGACCTCGGCGAGACCTCGCTGTCGATCGCAGGCCTCGTCATCGCGGGTTTTGCGATCGGAGGGCTGTTCTACAGCATGACGGTGTCGCGCTTCCTGCCGAAGCTCGGCGTCGGGGGCATGATGATCGCGGGCACCATCCTGGTGGCCTCCCAGCTCGCCGCGGTCGCCTTCGGGCCGCGCTGGGAGATCCAGATGCTCAACCTCGTGGTGATGGGGTGGGGCTTCTACATGGCCCATGGCTGCCTTCAGGTGTTCGCCAGCGAACTGTCGGTCGAGGCGCGCGCCACCGCGCTGTCGCTGCACTCGTTCTTCTTCTTCATGGGCCAGACCGTCGGCCCGCTCGCCTACGGCTTCGGGCTGGCGCACGCCGGCAAGGTGCCGACGATGCTCGCGAGCGCGGTGGCGATGGTCGGGCTCGGTCTGGTCTGCGCCGGGCTGCTCAGGCAGCGCGCACCGGCGGACGCGGTGCTCTGAGCCGGCATTTTCGCCAACGCCAGTAGCTTGCTACCGCTTTCTCCGGGAAACAACGGGGCGGCTTTTAATCAAATCTCACCTTTCCAGACCTACGGTGTTGCCAAGGCCGCGCGCCGCCGCGGCGTCACCTGTTGGATATTCCGATGCAAAAGCAGAGTTCAGTCGCACGAATCCTCGGGGCCGTGGTCGGCTCTCTCGGTGTCGTGCTCGTCGTCATCAGTGCCCACAGTCTGAAGCAGGCGGTCAGCCGCTATGCCGACAGCAACCGCATCGTCTCGCTGGCGGTTGCCAGCCGCGACCTGACCAACGCGCTGGTGGTGTTCCGCCTCGAGCGCGGCGACACGCTGAGCTTCCTCGCCGGCGCGACGGCCGCTCCCGACAGCGTCATGAACAACATCGCCGAGCTGCGCGCCACCGCCCAGAAGAACTACGCGCTGGCGCTGCAGAGCCTCTCCGCGGTGGATGCGCCCGGCCTTGCCGAGCGGCTCGAGAAGCTGCGCGGCGTCTGGGCGCAGCTGGAAGAGCTGCGGCCGCGCGCCGTGGCTGCGCTGCGTCAGGAGAAGGCCGCGCGGGAGGCCAGCCTGACCCCGAGCTGGGCCAAGACCAGCGACGCCTATATGGCGGCGATCGGCGAGGTGACGGCGCATGTCGACGGTGCCATGACCATGATCGATCCGGTCGTGGATCGCCTGGTGATCGCCAAGCAGGCGGCTTGGCTCGCGCGCGCCAACGCCGGCCAGACCATTTTGGTCGAGTTGAGCTCGATCGTCGCGAACAAGACCTGGGGCCCGACCGATGCGCTCGAATTCGCCGATCTGCGCGGCCGGGTCCAGCAGGCATGGACCATCGTGCGGGATCTCGGCCCCGATGTCGGATCCCCGGAGCTCTTGCAGGCGATCCGTGACGCCGAGCCCGAGATATCCGGCAGCTTCCACGAGGAACGCAACACCATCGCGGCTCGCCTGCTGAAGGGTGAACCCGCCGGCGTCGTCGGCATCGAGTTTCGCGACCGCCAGCTTGCCGGCGCCGACAAGCTCGTCACCGTCACCAAGGCCGCGCTCGCCAACATGATCTCGCGCGCGGAAGCGGGCGCCGCCCAGGCGCGCCTCGGGCTGATCCTCTACGGGCTGCTGATGCCGGCCTCCCTTGCGCTGATGATCGGCGGCATGCTGATGATCCGGAACCGGGTGACGCAGCCGCTGACCGCGATCACGGGCGTCATGACCCGCTTTGCGGCCAACGATTTCGCAAGTGAAGTGCCGGGTCTCGACCGCAACGACGAGATCGGTCGCATGGCCGCCGCGCTGCAGGTGTTCAAGGAGGCCATGATCAACGCCGAGCGTCTGTCGGGAGATCAGGCCGCCGAACGTGCGGCCAAGGAGAAGCGCGCGGCCGAGCTCGCGGGCGTCGTCAGGCAGTTCGAGAGCCGGATCGGCCAGATGGTGCAGACGCTGTCGGACGCCTCGAGCGAACTGGAGAGCACCGCACGCTCGATGTCGGGTACCGCGACGGAAGCGCAGGACCAGGCCGGCTCGGCCTCGAACCTCGCCGATCAGGTCGGCGGTGGCGTGCAGACGGTGGCGGCCGCGGCCGAAGAGCTCAACGTCTCGATTCGCGAGATCAACCGCCAGGTCGAGCAGGCCACCCGCGCCACCGAGCAGGCGGTCGATACGGTGAAGGAGACCAACACCACCGTACGTGCGCTCGCCGAGGGCGCGGACCGCATCGGCGAGGTGATCGGGCTCATCACCTCGATCGCCGGCCAGACCAATCTGCTCGCGCTCAACGCGACCATCGAAGCCGCGCGCGCCGGCGAATCCGGCAAGGGATTTGCCGTGGTGGCGAGCGAGGTCAAGAACCTGGCGTCGCAGACCGCCAAGGCGACCGAGGAGATCAGCACCCAGGTCACGGAGATCCAGGAGGCGACCCAGAAGGCCGTCGCCGCGATCGACGGCATCGTCAAGACCATCGAGGAGGTCTCGAGCATCAACCGCGTGATCGCCTCCGCGGTCGAGGAGCAGAACAAGGCCACCGCCGAGATCGCGAGCACCGTGCAGCACACGGCGGAAGCGACCTCGACCGTGACCCGCAATATCGCGAGCGTCAGCTCGGCGGCGAACGAGACCGGCCGCGCGGCCGCCGGCGTGCTCAAGGCCGCCGCCAACCTGTCGAGCCAGTCGACCTCGCTGACCTCGGAGGTCGACAGCTTCATCGGCAAGGTGCGCGCGGTGGCATAGATTCCGCCGCGCTCCCGGCACTCTGTTCGTTCCCCGGATGCAGCAGCGCACCACTTCGTGCTGCGCTGCGCCCGGGGCACGAGACCGATTTCAGCCCCGCCCGCGATAGGGCGCGACGCCCTGGTCGGGCAGCCACAGGCCTTTCGGCGCCTTGCCGGTCTGCCAGAACACGTCGATCGGGATGCCGCCGCGCGGATACCAGTAGCCGCCGATGCGCAGCCAGCGCGGCTGCATTTCGGTGAACAGGCGCTGGCCGATGCCCACGGTCACGTCCTCGTGGAAGCCGCAGTGGTTGCGGAACGAGCCAAGGAACAGCTTGAGGCTTTTCGATTCGACGATGGTCGCCGCCGGCGCATAGTCGATCACCAGGTGGGCGAAATCGGGCTGGCCGGTGACCGGGCAGAGCGAGGTGAACTCGGGCGCGGCGAAACGGGCGAGGTAGAGCGCATCGGGGCGCGGGTTGGGCACATAGTCGAGCACGGCCTCTTCGGGGGAGGCGGGGAGCGCGCTGTGGCGGCCGAGGTGGAGCGGGGCGGCAGGGTCCGTCATGGCTGCGAGCCTTGCGCCAATCGCGCGGCGGGCACAAGTCGGCTCGGGCGGGATCGGGGGTTCGCAGGGCGTTCAGCGCCGCTGCGGCCGTTCCGGCTCGACCGGGGGCCGCGCATCTTCGGCGCGGCGAGCCAGCGCGCGCTGGCGGCGGCGGCCTGAAGCGGGGGGCAGCGCGACCGGCCGGTGCAGGGGCGGGTTGGCCGGTTGCGATAATCGGTTGCGGAAGACTCTCGACGCCGCGTTGCAGCAAGAGTAATCCGGGACTCTTACGCAGCGAGGAGGAGGAGCCGCGTAGATGGATAGCCTCGTCTCGGTCGAATGGCTGGCCGGCGAAATGGGAGCCTCGGATCTCCGGATCGTCGATGCCTCGAAGCACCT
>NZ_JAGWUA010000232.1 GCF_028868675.1 Bradyrhizobium sp. | reverse complement strand
TGGATGACGAAATCCGCGCCAAGCGCGATGGGTTGCTGCAGGGCGGGTGAGAGGAAGGTGTTGTCGACCGCGAGCCTGGCGCCCGTCTCCCTGGCGCGTTCGGCGATCGCACGGATATCGACGACCCGCATCAGCGGATTGCTCGGCGTCTCCACCAGCACGAGCTTCGGTTTCCGGCGCAGCGCAGCACCCGTCGCCGCTTCGTCGCCTTGATCGACGAATGCGACGTCGAACTGCTGGCGATCGCGCCGCGCAGCCAGCAGGCGGTAGGTGCCTCCATAGCAATCGTGCGGCGCAACCACGAGATCGTGGGGCCGCAGCGTCGACAGTACGAGATCGACCGCCGCCATCCCGGAGGACGTCACCACCGCGCCGGCGCCACCTTCGAGCTTGGCGAGCGTCTCGGCCAACAGGTCGCGGGTCGGATTCGAGGTCCGCGTGTATTCGTGGCCGAGGTTCCGCTCGAATCCCTCGAAGCCGAAGGTGCTCGTCAGATAGAGCGGCGGCACAACGGCCCTGAACGGCCGGTCCGATGCGACGCCGTTCGACGCCGCGATGGTGCGCGGATCCCTCTTCGTCTCGCCCACGTTGATGTCCTCCGGAAAGCCTCGCTGGGCTCTCACTAACGCAGGCTGGCATGCGAGGATAGGGATCACCGACGCCGACTGGACATTTTGGGGCGTGGGCCGGATCGTCAGTTCCCTGGTCGAGCGGTTCGCGGCGTGACGGTGCGCCACCAGGCCTCCAATGGCGGCCGCTCGCAAGCGAGTCTCGCACCTGCGGCGCCGGCGAATTCGACCCAGTCGGTGACGCGTTCGCTCGAAACCGCAATGACGACGGGGATTCCGGCTTTCACCGCGCGCTCGATGACGGACACGAGGCCACCGCCTTCGCGTTCCCGCTTGCCAAAGCGGTTGACGATCAGGAGGTCGGCGCCGGCTGCAAGCGCATCCGATACCCTCGCGGCCGCGGCCTGCAGCCGGTCGCGGTCCAGGCGGCAGCCGGTCGCGGCGGGGTCGAAGTCTTGCGCCAGCAACAGCTTTTCATGGTTGTGCAGCAATACGGCCGAGAGGCTCGAATCGGCGCATTGGCCGGTCTGCACCATTCCGACGGCGCGAAGACCGCGTGCACTCAAGTCCCGGGCGAAATCGAGCAGAAGCGCATCGGGGTCCTGATGTTCATCGTAGACGAGGGCAGCGAGGTTGCGTCGAGCGTCGGACATGTTCGGCTCATTCCATCCATGAGGGGGAGCGCTTTGGCCCCGCGGGTCATACTCATATCGCGCCTGGAGCGGACCTTCGCAATAGGTCGGGCGGACTCGGCAGTCCGTGGCGGCCCCTTCGATTCATTATCGGTCGTTTGCGAACCGGAAGTTCTCGCGACCGGCGAAGATCGCGCCGGAGAAAGATATATTATTCATATTGCTTTTCATCGCCGCGGGTGTTTTAAGATATAGTAAGAGTATATCTTATGGTCTGGCGAAGCCACGCGAATGTGGCGAAAGGCTGGATGATGACCCACGTCGTCACCGACAACTGCATCAAGTGCAAGTACATGGATTGCGTCGAGGTCTGCCCCGTCGATTGCTTCTATGTCGGCGAGAACATGCTCGTCATTCACCCCGACGAATGCATCGATTGCGGCGTCTGCGTGCCGGAATGCCCGGCGGAGGCGATCCTCCCGGACAGCGACATTCCGTCCGACTCGCACTGGCTCGGCCTCAACCGCAAGTACGCGGGGCTCTGGCCGAACATCGTCGCCAAGGGCACGCCGCCGCCCGACGCCGACGCCTGGAACGGCGTCCCCGGCAAGTTTTCCGAGCATTTCAGTCCGAAACCGGATGGCGCGGAAGCCTCGGGCGAGCCGACAGACCTTCGATCCACCCCCGAGATCGCCGGCGGTGATCGATCAAACCCTCGAGCGGTCAAAGGAGAAGTCTAGCAATGTCCAGCGCCAACGCATCGGTCGTCGACGTACGTCAGCTTCCGCCGGCCCAGCGCCACCAGAAGATCTTCCAGCTCGTCAACGAACTCACGGTCGGCCGCTCGTTCATTCTCGTGAACGATCACGACCCGAAGCCGCTCTACTACCAGCTGGAAGCCGAATATCCCAAGCAGTTCTCCTGGACCTACGTCGAGAGCGGTCCCGCCGTCTGGCGCGTGGAGATCGGAAAATCCGCCGCGGCGGCCTGAACGGCACCGGCAGCACGGGAGCGAGGCACGATATCGCTCCGCTCTCGTCCGTATCCAGGCAAAGTCACATTGGAGGAACGACGAATGACGCCAGAACCCTATGAACTCGACGTACGCCCGATTCTCCGCTCCGGCGGGGAGCCTTTCTCGGCCATCATGCAGGCGGTCAATGACTTGGACTCCGGGCAGCCGCTTCGGCTGCTGGCAACGTTCGAGCCGGTACCGCTCTACGGAGTGCTCGGCAAGAAGGGATTCGATCACGCCGCGCGGGGGATTGGCGGCGGCGACTGGGAGGTGTTGTTCACGCCGAGAGCTGCTGCGTCCGCTGCTCCAGCGATGCCTGCCGACCCCACAGCATGGCCGGAGCCCGTGCGTCAGCTCGACAACCGCGATCTCGACCCGCCGGAGCCGATGGTGCGCACGCTTGCGGCGGTCGAAGAATTGCGGCCGGGCGAGGTGTTGTGTGCCCTTCTGTGCCGCGAGCCGGTGTTCCTGTTGCCGGAGCTCGGCAAGCGAGGGCTCGCATGGTCGGGCGGGTTCGAGGCCGACGGAACGACGTACAGGCTCCTGATACGCCGGACGTTCGAGAGGGAGGCCGCCGAATGACGGACGACAGCGACCTGGTCGAGCGCGTGCGCACCGCGCTTCGCACGGTGATCGATCCGGAAATCGGCCTCGATATCGTGGAAATCGGCCTCGTCTACGATATCGCAGTCGAGGAGGAGGATGTCGTCCGAATTTCGATGACCACGACGACGATGGGTTGCCCGGCGACCAGCTATCTCAGGGACGGTGCCGGCGAAGCGGCGCAGTCCGTCGCCGGGGTCCACGCGGTCGATGTCCAGCTCACCTATGATCCCCCCTGGACGCCGGACATGATGAGCGCGGATGCGAGGAATTATCTGGGAGTCGGTCGGTGACGCAGGCGGCCGTCGATACCGGATTCGACTACTCCGCGCTCGCTCCGCTCATCTCGCTGCAGGAGCAGCTCAACCTGCTGTTGCTTGATGCCCTGCAAGAGCTGGCCGACGCCGGCGAAGTGGACAGAGCCTGCCGCATCGCCGGAAAGGCCTGCGTCATTCTTCGCCGTACCTCTCCAAAGGACGAGCGGCGCTTCAACGCCTTGTTGCACCGTCTGGTGCGCAAGCTGTGATCGATCGCGGAGAAGCGCTGCAATTGCAAAACATGAGGGGCGCGTGTACCTTTAGCGCTCCTCCGCGCTGCCGGTTCGTCGATCCAGGAACACCATGCGACTCACGAATTTCACTGATTACGCGCTCAGGCTGCTGATGTATGCCGCGGCTCACGAAGATCGCCTGATTACCATCGAAGAAGTCTCCCGGGTTTACGGGATCTCGCGCGCCCACCTGATGAAGATCACGAACGCCTTGACCCGGGCTGGATTCCTGAAAGCCGTACGCGGGCGCTCGGGCGGGCTGACGTTGGCAAAGCCGCCGCGCAAAATCCGCCTGGGCGACGTGGTCCGCGCGACGGAGCCCGACTTCGCGCTGGTCGAGTGCTTCGCCACGGGTAGCCAATGCATCATCACGCGCAGTTGTCGGCTGAGCGGCATCCTGCATGAAGGGCTGGATGCGTTCAACGCGGTGATCGACAAGTACACGCTGGCCGACCTGATGCTCAGGCCCAGGGATTTCGGCGTGCGGCCCGCGGCGTGATCGGCGACGGCCCGCGTCGCTGCGACCGCCATCCAGCCGCGGAGAACTCTCCCGTCGTCCCGAAAAGGATGCCT
Source organism: Bradyrhizobium sp. (assembly GCF_028868675.1). Lineage (GTDB taxonomy): Bacteria > Pseudomonadota > Alphaproteobacteria > Rhizobiales > Xanthobacteraceae > Bradyrhizobium. Next base: position 3,001 of record NZ_JAGWUA010000232.1, on the reverse strand, counting down.
GACGCGCAGGATGGTCCCGCCGTCGCGACCTCATTGAGGTTGCCTGCGGCGGCGGGATGGACCGGCGGCATTCAAGCGAGCGCCGGGCCTCAACCCTTGGCCTGGTTTTCCGTTTCGTCCATGGCCGTCAACGCGAGGGCACTGTGCGCATAGGCGCCGCCCGCCCGCATCTCGGCTGCCACCCAGATCGCCTCCATCAGTTCCTGGCGCGTGGCCCCATGGCGGAGCGCGGCCTTGGTGTGTCCCTTGATGCAGTAGGGACACTGCGTCACATGGGCTACCGCAACGGCGATCAGCTGCTTGGTCTTCGCCGGCAGCGCGCCGTCGGCAAACACCTGACGGCTGAAGGCCTGAAACGCCTTCTCGGTCTCCGGCGCCAGGCTTCGACGTTTCTCGGCCAGTTCACGCGACGACGGCGGGTACAGCGTATCGGTCATTTCGAGACTCCCTCTTCTCGGCGAAAGCGGAGCCGGTCACCCATGGCGGCCGGGGCATGATCACTCGCCGTTAGTGATAGCCGACGCACATCACGTACTCCCGCAGCAGGATCTCCTCATACTCCAGCTCCTCGAGGAGAGCCTCGAGTGCATCCCGGGCGTTGAGCACTCCGATCGGATGAGAGTTGATATCCAGGATCGGAATGTTCTTCAGGTGCCGCTCTTTCATCACTGACCAGACGTCGGTCAACAAGTCGCCAGGGCGACAATGGACGACCGGCCTGGTCATGACGGCCGAAGCCGTCGCCATGCAGGAAGCTCCCTGGCAATGGCTGATCTGGCGAACGACGTCCGTCTTGGTGATGACTCCGGCCAACGCTCCGCTGGAGTCGCGCACGACCACGAGGTCTGCTTCGAGGTCGCGCAGGAGTCCTGCGGCGTCGATGAGCGGAGCCTCGTCGCCGAGGGTGATGAGCCGCTGGCGCGCGGCCGGCAGGATTGCTTCGACGATCATTGACGGCCGACGCTCCAATGAGGGATTTTGCGTCTTTGACCGGCGTTCCCGGAGCAGAGCCGGTCGCCGCCGGACGGCAAATGCGCCATTCGTCTCATCTCAGGCTCCAAATGCGATCTTCAGCGTCGCCACGAGCCCCGTAACCGCCATCGCAAGGCAGCCCAGGCGCATCCCGACCAGCAAGAGAACCTTCATCCGCGAGTGGACATAGTCTTCGATGATGACCTGGAGGCCGAGCGCGGTATGATGGAACAACGCCATCAGAAGCAGCGCCATCAGCGTCGTCGTGACGGGCCTCCTGAGCCAGGCCATCACCGTAGCGTAGTCGTCGCCTGCATGCATCACGGTCGAAACCGTAAACCACAGGGTGAGCGGGATGAGTGCAACAGCCGAGACACGTTCAAGCAACCAATTTTCCACCCCGTCTCGAGCCGAGCCGAGTCCAACCGCCTTGCCGAGTGCGGAACGCATCTGCGTCCTGGTCATTGGCCATGTCCTGCCAACACGATTCCGACGACCCAGGTGAGCGCCGTCAGCGTCATGCTCATCGCCACGGCCGTCCATCCGGAAGCGTAGATTGCGCGGAGACTGAAGCCGTAGCCCGCGTCCCATGCGAGATGCCGGATACCGCCGCAAAGGTGCAGGAAGAAGCAGAATGTGCACCCCAACAGCAGGAGCCGGCCGAGCCACGACCCGATGAGCGACTGGACCGTCGTATAAGCGGCTGGTCCGGCCGCAGCCGAAACCAGCCAGGCGACCAGCGCGACCGCATAAGCAGCCAGCGCCACGCCGGTCATTCTGTTGGCGATCGACAGAACGGAAGTGAGCTGGGGCCTGTAGATTTGAATGTTGGGCGAAAGCGGCCTTGGGCGATCCGTTGGAGTGCTCGGCATGGATCGATCCTCTCTCCGTCGTCAGCCCCGGCGTTCGATCAGCATCTTCTTGATGTCGGCGATCGCCTTTCCGGGGTTCAATCCCTTTGGGCAGGTCCTGGTGCAGTTGAGAATCGTATGGCACCGATAGAGTCGGAATGGATCTTCGAGATCGTCGAGCCGCTCGCCCGTTGCCTCGTCGCGGCTGTCCGTAAGCCAGCGGTTGGCCTGGAGAAGAACCGCGGGGCCCAGGAAACGGTCTCCGTTCCACCAGTGACTCGGGCAGCCCGAGGTGCAACAGAAGCACATGATGCATTCGTATAGACCATCGAGCCGGTGTCGTTCGTCCGGCGATTGAAGCCGCTCCCGCTCCGGGGCGGATGTCCTGGAGCGGAGCCAGGGCTCGACGAGCCTGTGTTGCGCAAACAGGTGGGTGAGATCGGCCACCAGATCCTTGATGATGCTCATGTTCGCCAGCGGATAGATCGTCGCCGGCGTGGCCAGGTCGGAAATGAACCTCGTGCAGGCCAGCCAGTTCGTGCCGTCTATGTTCATCGCACAAGAACCACAAACACCCTCTCGACACGAGCGGCGGAAGGTGAGGCTCGGGTCGATCCTGTTCTTGATCCAGATGAGGGCGTCGAGGACCATGGGGCCGCAGTCGTCCAGATCGACGTGGAAGGTATCGATACGCGGATTGCCGTCAGAGTCCGGATCATAGCGATAGACGTCAAATCGCCTGATCCGGGCTGCCCCGCCTGGAGCCGGCCACGTTCGTCCCTTTCCGATGCGCGATCCGGCGGATACGCCGAAGTTCCTGGGCACCGGAAAGCGCTTCAGCAGCGTGATGTCGGGCACCTCGTCGGAACGTTGAATGATCACTGCCCGCCTTCTCCTGTCTGCCGAGCGTCCGGAAATGAAGGTGTCCCGGCCGGCTCGCCCCCGGTCGAGCGCAATCCGAATGTCGCGCTCGAGAAGCGCCGAAAATATGGTCGACTCGGGCAGGCGTGCATGTCGATTCAGCCACCGTCGAGAAGCACATCCCTGAGCACGACGGCGTCGTTGTGCGCGTCGTCGTGCGCGGCGTAGACGAGCGTGACCGGTCCGTGCTGCACGAGCTCGCGCAACCGCTCGAGCTCGGCGGGATGCCGCCGGATTTCCGAGCGATAGCGCCGCTG
>NZ_JAGWUA010000231.1 GCF_028868675.1 Bradyrhizobium sp. | reverse complement strand
AGCGCCTCGGTGCTGGCGATCTGCTCGGTCGATAGCTTGCTCTCGGCCGATCGGTCCTTGGCGATCAGGCCGGGCACGACGGCATTGACGGTGATGTCGTCTTTCGCGAGCTCGATCGCCGTGAGCCGCACCAGCGTTTCCAGCGCCGCACGGCTCGCCGCGGTCGCGGCGAACGGTGCGAAGCCGGGGCAGATGACATGGGCAACGAAGGAGGAGATCGCAATGATCCGCGCGTCGGTGCCGGCGCGCAGAAGGGGAAGCGCAGCCTCGACGAGGCGCGTGAAGGCGAGCGCTGATTCGTCCATCGCCTGGCGGAATTGGTCTGCAGACACGCCGATCGCATTGCCGCGGCGCGCGGAGCCGCCGACGCCAATCACGGCGTCCAGCCGTCCGAACGCGCGTTGCGCCGCTGAAACGGCCTCCGTTGCGGTTGCCGCCGCGGCGAGGTCGCCGAGGCTCATGGCAATCTCGGCGCCTTTCGCGCTTGCCTCCATTGCAGTCGCGGCAAGGCCGGCCTCGTTCTCACGCGTGTGCAGTAGCAGCCCGACGCCGGGCGCAGCGAGTAAGCTGGCCGTGGCGCGGCCGATGCCGCTGGCGGCGCCGGTGACGAGATAGGCGCGATTGACGTTGGCCATCACGGTCTCGCCTCGGCAGGCGGCAGAGCGCCGGTACGGTGGAAATGGCTGAGGAATGCGCGCGTCGCCGCTTCGCGCGGGTTGTCGATCACCTGCCGTGCCGGGCCCTCCTCGACGACGACGCCGTCGCGCATGAAGACCAGGCGGTCGGCAACCTCGCGCGCGAACGCGATCTCGTGAGTGACGATCACCATGGTCATGCCTTCCGAGGCCAGGCGCTGGATCACGCTGAGCACCTCGCCGACGAGCTCGGGATCGAGCGCCGAGGTCGCCTCGTCGAACAGCATCACGTCCGGCTCCATGGCGAGCGCGCGCGCGATCGCAACGCGCTGCTTCTGCCCGCCCGACAGCGTCGCCGGATATTGATCGGCCTTTTCCGCGAGCCCGACCTTGGCGAGCTGCGCGCGCGCCAGCGCCGCGGCATCGGCCCTGGTCATCCGGCGTACCGTGACGGGTCCCTCCATCACGTTCTGCAGCGCCGTCATGTGCGGAAACAGGTTGAAATGCTGGAACACCATGCCGGTGGTGGCGCGGAATTTGGCCAGCGTCTTCACGTCGGGCAGCTTCGCGCCTGTGCCGAACTCGAAACGCGTTTCGCCAACGCGCACACTGCCGCCGTCGGGCACGACCAAAAGATTGATGCAGCGAAGCAGCGTCGACTTGCCCGAGCCCGACGGCCCGATCAGGGCCACGACGCCGCCCCTGGCGACGTCGAGGCTGATGCTCTTCAGCACCTCGTTGCTGCCAAAGCTCTTGCGCAGCGAGCGGATCTCGATCTTGGCCATCTCGCTCATTCGCCGACCGCCAGGCGCTTTTCGCCCCGCCGGACGATGATGGTCAGGGGAATCAGGATGGCGGCATAGGCGAGCGCCACGGCCGTGTAGGTCTCGAGCGGGCGGTAGCTGTCATGGGCGGCGACCTGGCTCTGATAGACCAGATCGGGTACGGCGAGCACCGACACCAGAGAGGTATTCTTGAACTGGATGATGGACTGGTTCATCAGCGCCGGAATCATCCGCTTGATCGCCTGCGGCAGCACGATGCGGCGCATGGTCTGCCGCGGCGTCATGCCGAGCGCGGCGCCCGCCTCCGACTGGCCGCTGTCGATCGAGACGATGCCGCCGCGGATGATCTCCGAATAGAACGAGCCGCCATAGAGCGACAGCGCCAGCGCCGAGGCCGTGATCGGCGTCATCTCGACGCCGGCGAGGATCGGCAGCGCGTAATAGAACCAGATCAGCTGCACCAGGATCGGCGTGCAGCGGAACGCCTCGATGAAGGTCAGCGCGACGAGACGAAAGCTCGCAAAGCGCGACAGGGTGCCGAACGCGCCGAGCAGGCCGAACAGCAGCCCGCACACGACGATGACGATCGTGAAGCCGACGGTGACGCCGAGCCCATTGAGAAAGAGCCAGCGATAGCTCCAGAGGATGCCGAAGTCCCACTGATACATGCGCGCTCAACTCATCGTACGTGTGAGGCTCATCCGGCCGTGCCGTGTTCTCGCTGCACCTCTCCCGCTCGCGAGAGAGGGCGGCGCGCCCTGGCGCGCCGGGTGAGGGCTCCCTGCATCGAGGGAATCTTTCGGTGGAGACACCCTCTCCCCAACCCTCTTCCGCAAGCGGGAGAGGGTGCGCACCGGCTTCGTGGCCGAAGGTCGATCTCTCATCTCACCTTACAACGACACGCCCGGCGGAATATCCGCCTCCGTCACGCCCACCAGTTCCATGTTGGTGATGATGGCGCTGCGGATGAAGCCGAGGCCCTTGTTGAAGTCGATCCAGGTGTTGACGTAGTCGCGCCAGGTCTTGTCGTTCTCGCGCCGGAAGCCGGCGTTCGAGGTGGTGGCGAAGATCGGCGTCGGCAGCACGAACTGGCCGAGCGAGGGGTTCTTCTTCAGCACCGTCAGCGACAGCATGGTGATCAGGCACTGCGCGTCGACGCGGCCGGTCTGCAGCGCGGCGGTGGCGTCGTCGGCAGTCTTCAGCCGCGAGATTTGCGCCTTCGGCGTCAGGCGGCTCACGACCTGGTCATGCGAGGAGCCCTGGTCGACCGCGATCTTGATGTCGGGCGAATTGAGTTCGGCCCATGTCTTCGGCTTGAAATCCTTCCTGGCGAGGAAGCCGAAGGCATTGTTGAAGACGGGAATGGAAAAATCGACCACCAGGGCGCGCTTCGGGGTCGGGTTGAGTCCGAAGAAGATGTCGATCTTGTTGGACTGCAGATCGAGCACCGAGTTGCCCCAGGTGGTCTCGGTGATCTCGAGCTCCGCCTCCATGTCGTCGGCGAGCGCCTTGGCGATGTCGATGTAGAAGCCCTTCCACTGGCCGGAGGAGAGATCCTTCATGTAGTACGGCGCGCCGCCGCCCACGGCGCCGATCCGCATCTTCTTGGTGCGGCGGATTCGGGCAAAGGTGGATTCGTTGGGATCGGCTGCCGTCTGAGCCGCGGCCGGCGTCGCCGCGCCCGCGGTCATTGCAGCGCCGGCGGCGCCAAGCCCGATGATCGATGCGACATCACGACGTGTAACCATGTTGGGATCGCTTTTCTGGTTGTTGGAACGGTTGCTCTTGTGAAGTTCTCTTGGAAAGTTCTCTTGGGAAGTTCCGGCTGGGTTTTCTTACCAAGACGTTCCCGGCTGCGGAAGCGGAGTTGCCCGGGGGGTGGTTACGGACGGGTGCGGGTCCCCTGGAGAGCCCGCTTGCTTTCCGGCCCTTTTGGCCCCAAATAGGGACCGGGAGATTGGCGGTGGACGAGCCACTCGCCAACCGGGTCAGGTCCGGAAGGAAGCAGCCCTAACGAGGTCGGGTCGGGTCGCTCGTCAGTCTCCTACCTGTTTTTTCGAGCGAATTGCGCCCGGTGTTGGACGCCAGCGCACGCTCCGTTCCGCAAAAGCCGGCCGAGAGACATTTCATTGCGGATCGACCGATGACCGACGCTGGCGCTCCCCCTGATATGCCCGATAGCGAGAGCCAGGCTGGCTTCGATCTCGGCGCGGCGCCGGGCGCTGCCGCGCCCTATCGGGTGCTGGCGCGTAAATACCGCCCCTCCAGCTTCGAGGACCTGATCGGCCAGGACGCCGTGGTCCGGACCGTCTCCAATGCGTTCGAGACGGGGCGGATTCCGCAGGCCTGGATCCTGACCGGGGTGCGCGGGGTGGGCAAGACCACGACCGCCCGCATCCTCGCCCGCGCGCTGAACTACGAACTGCCGGACGGCTCGGTGAAGGGCCCGACCATCCACATGCCGACGCTGGGCGTGCATTGCCAGGCAATCATGGAAAGCCGGCACATGGACGTGCTGGAGATGGATGCGGCGTCCCACACCGGCGTCGACGACGTCCGCCAGATCAACGACAGCGTGCGCTATGCGCCCGCCAGCGCCCGCTACAAGGTCTACATCATCGACGAAGTCCACATGCTGTCGACCGCGGCCTTCAACGCCTTCCTGAAGACGCTGGAGGAACCGCCCGAGCACGCCAAGTTCGTGTTCGCGACCACCGAGATCCGGAAAGTTCCGGTCACGGTGCTGTCGCGCTGCCAGCGTTTCGACCTCCGCCGGGTCGAGGCCGACGTGCTGATGAAGCATCTCGCCAATATCGCGGCCAGGGAAAACGTCGAGATCGAGCCCGAAGCGCTCGGTATCATCGCCCGCGCCGCCGAGGGCTCGGTGCGCGATTCGCTGTCGCTCCTGGACCAGGCCATTGCGCATGCCGCGGGCAGCGTGAAGGCCGATGCCGTGCGCCAGATGCTGGGCCTTGCCGACCGCACCCGCGTCATCGATCTCTTCGATTCTCTGGTGCGCGGCGACATCGCCGCTGCCTTCAAGGAGTTCCGCGACCAGCACGACACCGGTGCCGATCCGATCGTCGTGCTGTCGGATATCGCCGAGTTCGTCAACTTCGTCACCCGCGTCAAGATCGTGCCGGCGACCGCCGACAACGTCTCCTATGGCGAGACCGAGCGTACGCGCGCGCGGGATTTCGCTTCGAAGCTCTCGATGCGCGTGCTGTCGCGGATGTGGCAGATGCTGCTCAAGGGCATCACTGAGGTTCAGGCCGCGACGCGGCCGGCCGCGGCCGCCGAGATGGTGCTGGTGCGCATCGCCTATGTCGCCGACCTGCCGACGCCGGACGAGGCGATCAGGATGCTGGAGCAGAGCGGCGGCGCCTCGCCGGTCGTGGGCGGCGCGAGCGCTGCGCGCGGTGCACCCGCCGCGCCGGTTGCCTCGGCCGCGCCGGTGCGCGCGCCGACGTCGCCATCGCCCGCGCCATTCGGCGGCGGTGCGGCGCGCCCGCAGATGGCGGCACCCACGCCGGCCGCGGAGCGGCAAGCTGCCGCGCCTGCGCTGCGCATCGCGAGCTTCCCGCAACTCGTCGCGCTCGCGGGCCAGAAGCGCGATCTGATGACCAAGGCGGCGCTCGAAGGCGACATGCGGCTGGTTCGTTTCGAGGACGGCCGGCTCGAGGTCGCGCTCGAGCCCAACGCGTCGAAGACGCTGATCACCGATCTCGCGCGCAAGCTCGAACTGTGGACCAACCGACGCTGGACCGTGGTGGTGTCCAACGAGCAGGGGCAGCCGACCTTGCGGTCACTGAACCAGGCAGCCAGGCAGGAGCATGCGCGCACTGCCGAGGGCGATCCGCGCGTGCAGGAGGTGCTGTCGCGTTTTCCCGGCGCCAAGGTCGTCGAGGTTCGCAAGCTTGCCCCCGAGACGCCCGATTCCGATATTAACGCCGACTATGGCAGCGACGACGTCGCGGACGGTTCCGACGGCGACGACTTCTAGCCAGAAGATGGGAAGCACCGATGGCTGATTTTCTCGGCATGATGAAGCAGGCGGCGCAACTGCAGTCCAAGATGCAAGCGATGCAGGAGGAGCTCGGCAACGTCGAGGTCGAGGGCATCTCCGGCGGGGGCCTGGTCGCGGTGCGCATGACCGCGAAGATGGAAGTGAAGGGCGTCAGGATCGACGCGTCGCTGATGAAGGAAGAGGAGCGCGAGGTGCTCGAGGACCTCCTGGTCACCGCGCACAACGACGCGCGCCGCAAGGCGGAAACCGCGATGCAGGAGAAGATGCAGGCCCTCACCGGCGGGCTCGGCCTGCCGCCGGGATTGCTCGGCTAGCGCATGGCAGCGGTTGCAGGTCCCGAGATCGAGCGGCTGATCCAGTTGCTGGCGCGGCTGCCGGGGCTGGGCCCGCGCTCGGCGCGGCGTGCGGCGCTGCATCTGATCAAGAAGCGCGAAGCGCTGATGATGCCGTTGACCTCGGCCCTGCAGGTCGCGCTCGACAAGGTCCAGGTGTGCAAGACCTGCGGCAACATCGATACGCAAAATCCGTGCACGGTGTGCACCGATCCGCGCCGCGATGGCGCGATCATCGTCGTGGTCGCCGACGTCGCCGATCTCTGGGCGCTGGAACGGGCGAACGCGACGCAGGGCCGTTATCATGTGCTCGGAGCGACGTTGTCGCCGCTCGACGGCGTCGGACCGCAGGATCTCACCATCGACGCCCTGGTGGCCCGCGCGCATGATCCCCAGGTGCACGAGATCATTCTGGCGCTGAACGCCACCGTCGACGGTCAGACCACGGCGCACTACATCACCGACCTCCTGCAGGACGCCAACGTCAAGGTCACGCGGCTCGCGCACGGCGTGCCGGTCGGCGGCGAGCTTGATTATCTCGACGAAGGTACGTTATCGGCTGCGATGCGGCAGCGGACCCTGTTCTAACCATTCCCGAAAGTCACGGAAACGACATGACGAAACGACGATTCGCCGAACGCCTTGTCTTGGTTGCGACGATGATGGTGCTGGTGACCCCGGCCGTGTGCGCGCAATCGGCGGATGCGCCGGCGAAGCCGGGCAAGCCGATCAACACCGGCGACGTGCTGTCCGGCGAGCTCAACGCGATGCGGGTGCGCGGCGGCAAGGGCGGAAGGAAGGTCGCAACCTACCAGATCACCAGCGAGCCGCGCCGCCTGCCGGCGCCGAACGGGCTTTGCAATCTCGAGACCGGACCGGAGACCTTCCAGCTCGTCACCAGCAGCGACGCGCAGGCCGCGCAGTTGAAGTCGCTTGCCGGCAAGCAGATCTCGGTGAAGGTCGACGAGGTCGCCTGCGCCAGCGATCCCGGCCAGATGAGCGAGGCCGTGGTCACCAAATGGAGCCTGGTGAAGAAGCAGTAGGGGCCTGCCGCATTCTCCGTCATTGCGAGTTCCGACCGGCCCGAGGGGCCGACCCGCCTTAGATGAAAATGGGTGAGCCACTCTGACTGAGTTTAGACCGGTACCCACCCACTTTCTTCCTAGGAGCG
>NZ_JAGWUA010000035.1 GCF_028868675.1 Bradyrhizobium sp. | reverse complement strand
CCGTCCGGCGCACGACGATGGGAACGGCAGGAAGCGCGGTGCTATCCGGCATCCGCCGCATCATATGGATGACTTGGTCGAGCTTCACGCGCGCGCTCCTGTCGCGCACGAGCAGTTGACGCTTGCTGACCCTGATTTCGTCGTCGAATCCGGCATCCGCCGCCGCATTGGTGGCGAGCACGGTACCGTCGTTGCCGAGAACGAGCGCCGGCTGCTCGAGCCGTTGAAACGCGTCCGTGACCGAACGCAGCACGGCTCGTCCGACGGAGGTGGCCAGGCTGGCAGTCTCCGTCAGGCGCGGCGCAAGGCGGGACAGCAACTGCTTGTCGGCACCCTCGAATGGGCCTTCTCGTGCCGTCCGCTGAATGGTCAATGCCCAAAATGCGGATCCGGCCCAAAACCCGACTCCGGCGAACCATTGAAAGTCGAACGGTCGAAGGATGTCGTTATACATCTGATCAGAGCGGATTTGCTCCGGCGTCAGCACGTCGTGGTCGGTAATCACCTCGCCCGATATCATGCGAGGAAAGCCCACGGCACGCGGGTCGGTCAGATGATAATTGTCTCTGAAATAGAGCCGGGTGGCCTCGTCCATCGAGGGCGTGCGCGGTACATCCGGGGTCCGGATATCGCTTTGAAGGAGTATCGCTCCAGAGGCCCCGACGGCCCTGCAGAGGGCTTCCATGATCTCCGGCCACATCGAGGGGTCGATGGCCGCTTCCCCCAGCCGACCGATGGCCCGATCGAGTTGTTCGCTATCGATTCGTCCGGTTGTCCTCAAGCGCCGCTCTCCCCCTGCTCGAAAATGCCGGAGAGATCCGTCCCGCGCAACGACTTCCTTCGGCCAATCAGATAGATGGCCAGGCTTCGACGCGGGCGGCCGATCCGCAACCCAGCCATCCGTGGAACCGCCAACCTGACCCATTTGGGTCATGCCGAATACTTGCGGGTCCTCATACGTTGCTTCCGGTTTGTTCGGACAACCTCATGCAAGGTCTTCGAGGAGCGAAATGAAGAAGCTGTTCGGCTCGATCGTCGGGCTCATTCTTGGTGTCGTCAGTGCGCACGCCAGCATCGTTCAAGTCACCTATTCCGGCACGGTCGTTGCCGGCTCGGATGCCCGCGGGATTTTCGGAACGATCAACACAGGCGTTGAAGCCTATGTCGGTCAGAGCTATGTGGCTCAGTACGTCTTCGATACGAGCAGGGCGACCGGCGCGTTTGCGCGGACATCCCCGGACAACAACTTCGTCTTCGGCGGCGCCGACTTCGTCAATCTGTCGCCGGCGACAAGTGCCCAGGTGTCCGTCAACGGACACACGTTTTCCTTCAACCCCATTGCTTATTCGCAACTGAGCGGCACATCCCAGACCGTCGATGCAAACGTGCAGAAGGCGTACGCCCGTCTGCACGTCGATTCGTCGCACGACACTCTTCTCGACAGCTATGTCAGAGCGAATGATCTCGGCCCTTACACAGTACCTCTCACCATAACGGAAAACTTCACCTACCATGTCCTGCCGGGGCAAACTTCCATCAGCCAATTCATCACGGTCGGCGGCTATGTAACCGCGAACATAGATACCCTGACGATCAGGGACATCACCACCGGAGTCCCCGAACCATCCACGTGGGCTTTGATGATCCTCGGCCTTGCCGGCGTCGGCTTCGCTGCCCGTCGACAACGCCGTTCGCTGCGAAACGTCTCGGTTTGATGCGCAACGCCGGCATTCGGACGGCAAGCGATCTTTACCGGCCCGACAATCAATTCAACTCGTAAGGGGGACGTCATGAAGCCATCGATGCGGATGCTCGCTGCCGTATTCGCTGGAAACCTCGCAAGCCCGGTGCGCGCTCTGAAAAGGTTACTCGCGCTGGCACCGGCTGCTCTCTTGTTCGTGAACGGTCCCGCACACGCAGAGCTGGCGGTCACGTTCACGTCGGTCACCGGGATCTTCAGCGACGGAAACAGCCGGAATGTCGGCTGGTCGTTCATTCCGCAAGCGGACATCGTCGTCAATGGCTTGGGCTTTTTTGACGCCGGAGCCGACGGCCTCGCCCAGAGCCATCCGGTAGCGATCTACGACGCCGCACACAATCCGATTGTATCGGGAGTTGTCCCAAGCGGTACGGCGGCCAGCCTCGAAGATCTGTTCCGGGTCGTAGGCGTGGCGCCGACTCTGCTTCACGCCGGACAGACGTACGTCATCGATGCCTATATTCCGGGTAACTCCGATGGTTGGGTGTGGACCCCGAACGTTGTGGGCGTCAACATCACCGATCTCACCGTAAAACCGGTCATCACGCTCGGCTCCAGCGGCTCGGCGAGATATAGTTGCTGCTCGGAGAGCAGCATCGCCTTCCCCAGCACGATCATCGATGATTCCCGATATATCTGGATGGGAGCAAACTTTGCAATTGCCGGCGTGCCGGAGCCCTCGACATGGGCGATGATGGTGCTCGGCTTCTTGGGGATTGGCTTGTTGACATACCGACGACGCGGCCAGGTCGTGCCGCGAACGTCCTGATCGGAAGTCCGTCACGGGGCGAGCTACGCTCCTCCGCAGTCTCGGAGTTGATCCCGGCGCTTCAGCGCGCCGCCGCCGGGGCGTCCGCGGTCTGCCGGTCGTCTCGAGCGTGGATCACGGCGATGTCGTCGGCGTAGATCCGCTTCCATCCCTTGATGTGATCGAGCACCTGCGCGGCGGGGGCGTCGGCGACCATCAGCGTCGCGTCGATCCGGTACTCGTCCAGCAGGCGCGTCAGATTGTCGAGCTTCTTGACCTCCACGGCCTTGAAGAAGTCCATCACGAAGGTCTCGCCGTAGAGCTCGGCGCGGCCGTCGACGAACACCGGGATGCCGCGCGAGATCAGGTAGCCGCCGAACTGGTAGGCGTTGAATATCCGCTGCGCCTTGCGCTGCTGGAGCAGGTCGACCGCGGCGACCGGCGTCTGGTTCATCGTGAAGGTGAAGCGATGATGCCCCATGTAGATCGACGTCGAGGTCCAGGCCGCGGCGACGATCATCAACGCGACGAGTGCCGTGACATGGCGCGCCGGCCAGCTCTCGCCGTGCGCAGTCGGCTCCATCGGTGCGGCTGAGCTGCCAAGCGGTTTGGCCAGCACCAGCGGCACCAGGAAGGCAAAGGCCTCGATGCTCCTGACGTGGGTCAGCGCCATCCAGGTGAGAAGCAGGATCAACAGAATTCGCGGCAGCGAGAGCACGAGGCCGCGTGCGAGGCCGAGCGCGATGAGGCCGAGCAGCGCGGCTTCGAAGGCCGAGAACGAGGCGAAGTTCGCCGGCATCCATTCGGAGATCACCGAGAGCAACTCGCCGAGATTGAGGATGTTCGTCGCGCCGAGCAGCGTTCGCCAGCCGTAGGGCGTGACGCAACTCGCGACGAGCGCGGCGACGCCGAACAGGAACCAGCGCAGCAACAGCCGGATCTGCTCGCGCGAGGCGAGGTCCCAGATCGCGACCAGCGCCATCGGTCCGATCAGCGCCAGCCCGAGCACGAAGCCGCCATGCAGGTTCGACCACAGCGCCATCAAGGGCAGGTGGACCCAGGACGGCGTGCTCTTGCGATCGGCAGCCCGCATCAACATGCCGACCCAGGCCACCATGACCGGCAGCGCCAGAATGTGAGGACGCGCCAGCAGATGGTGCAGCGACAGCGCGAGCGCCAGCATCGCGAACAGCACGGAGCGCGCGGCATCGAGTTGGGCGTCGAGCAGATGCACGAGAATTGCGGCCGAGAGCGCGATCGCGATGGTGGTGAGGATCACCGGGCCAGCCCAGCCCCACTGTTCATATGAGACCGCGAACAGCACCTGCGACAGCCACGAGGTCGACAGCCAGGGCTCGCCGAACCGCGTGAAGGAATAGAGATCTGTGTAGGGCAGGGCACGGTGGTCGAGGATCCATTGCCCGACCTTGATCTGCCAGAACGAGTCGGAGTCCTGCAGCAGGGTGTCGCCGACCAGCAGAAAGAACAGGTAGGCGCCGGCGCCGACGCACAGCGGCACCAGGGCTCGCGCGCGGCCGTGCTGCGCCACGCTGTTGGTGAAGGAAAGCGACATTCCGCCTCGTTGTCCTGGATGCGTCGGCCGGCCGGCGTACGGGCCGCATTGGACCATGGCGGTCATAACTTCGGGTAAATCGGCCGCTACGGGCGCGGACGATTTAATCGTTTGTTTTAGATTGCGGTTTACCATCGCCGGATACACGCAAACCGCGCCGTCTTTCCGCAGCCGGATTAACTGCGGCGCAATGCTTTGCCTCTACGGTCGGTTCGATGGTCGGCGGCGCTGGGAAGCCGGGAAGACCAGACTAGTTGTAGCCTCGTGTACTCTTTGGAGCAGTCTATGAAGAACCTCGTTGCGCGCTTCGTGAAGGATGAGTCCGGCGCCACCGCTATTGAATACGGCCTGATCGCTGCCGGCATCGCGCTGGCGATCATCACCGTCGTCAATAACCTCGGCACCACGCTGAACGCCAAGTTCGGCTCGATCTCGTCCAGCCTCAGGTAAGCTGGACGTCGATCTGGAAATACGAAGAGCCCCGTCACCGACGGGGCTCTTCTCGTTTGTGTAGCGACGATTGGCGGGGGAGCCGCGTCGCGAGGCTCCGGGAATGCGCGATCCGGCACCGCCTTTCCCGTAGCGACGAATTTGCAGCTTGTGTTCCGGCCTGAATAGTTGTTCAGTTCTTCACGGGCGATTTGCATCGAAGCGGTGAAAAGCGCTCGACCGAGGCGAACGAGCCCGGTGTTCGGGGACAGGAAGCGCGCCATGGTTTACCGGCGGACGCATCAAGTAGTGAAGCGCCTGGCGGCCCGGCGCAGCGCCATTCTGGCGGCGGCGCGCGACGCGGCCGCCGAGGGCGGAATGGCGGCCGTCCAGATCGCCCCGGTGGCGGTGCGCGCCAACGTCGCCGCAGGCACGGTCTATCGCTACTTTCCCTCCAAGGCCGACCTGATTTCCGAATTGATCGCCGAAGTGTCCCGCGACGAGCTCGCCGCCATCCGCCGGGCGGCGGATGCAGCACCTGGTCCGTCCTCGGCGCTGGCGGCCGCGGTCACCACGGTTGCCGTCCACACCCTGTCCCAGCGCAAGCTCGCCTGGGGCATTCTGGCCGAGCCGGTCGACGTCGACGTCAGCGTGTCGCGGCTGGCAAGCCGGCGCGAAATCGCGGGCGAGATCGCCGGGCGGATCGATGCGGCCGTGCGCGCTGGCCACCTTCCGGCGCAGGACACCGCGCTCGCGGCGACCGCCTTGCTCGGCGCGCTGCATGAAGCGCTCGTGGGACCGCTGGCGCCGGACAATCTCGATGATTCCGCAAAACTCCGCGACGCCGTGCAGACCGTGACGCTGCTCGCGCTGCGCGCCGTCGGCGTCATGGACGCCCGCGCCCGCGGGCTGGTCGTGCAGCAGACGGTGGTGCCGGCGAAGGCGCTGGTGGGCGCCTAACTAAGCATGATCCGGAAAAGTGCGAAGCGGTTTTCCGAAAAGATCATGCCCGAACAATAACCTAAGGCGTGATGACGATTCATTCCAATCTCATCGCGCTTTAGCATCGCTCACATATCCGCGTCGCCCTCGGGGCCGACGGAGGCGATGCGCACCATGTTGGTGGTGCCGGGAATGCCGAGCGGCACGCCGGCAACGATGATGACGCGCTGGCCGGCGCGCACGAAGCCGTCGCGGAAGGCGATCGAGCCGGCGCGGCTGACCATGTCGTCCTGATCGCGTGCGTCCTCTGCGACCACGCAGTGCACGCCCCACACCACCGAAAGCTTGCGCCCGGTCGCCATGTTCGGCGTGATCGCCACGATCGGCGGTTTCGGCCGCTCGCGCGCCACCCTGACGGCGGTCGAGCCCGAGCTGGTCCAGCAGATCAGGGCCGGCAGATCCAGCGTCTCGGCGATCTGCCGCGCGGCGTCCGCGATGGCGTCGCCCGCGGTCGCTTCCGGCTCCGGGCGCTGCGCGGTGACGACGGCGCGATAGGTCGGGTCGCGCTCGACCTCCTCGCCGATGCGATTCATGGTCGAGACCGCTTCGACCGGAAACTTGCCGGCGGCCGATTCCGCCGAGAGCATGATGGCGTCGGCGCCCTCGTAGACGGCGGTCGCGACGTCGGAGACCTCGGCACGCGTCGGCACCGGCGACTGGATCATCGATTCCAGCATCTGGGTCGCGATCACCACCGGCTTGCCGGCGCGGCGCGCCATCCGCGTCATCTGCTTCTGCAGGCTCGGCACCCGCTCCAGCGGCAGCTCGACGCCGAGATCGCCGCGCGCCACCATCAGCGCGTCCGACGCCTCGATGATGTCGGCCAGACGGTCGATCGCCTGCGGCTTCTCGATCTTGGCCATCACCGCGGCACGGCCGCGGATCATCTTCTTGGCCTCGACGACATCGTCGGCGCGCTGCACGAAGGACAGCGCGATCCAGTCGACGCCGGTGGTCAGCGCCGCCTCGAGGTCGGCGCGATCCTTCGGCGTCATCGCCGATACCGGCAGGTCCGTGTCGGGCAGGCTGACGCCCTTGCGGTCGGACATCTTGCCGCCGATCACGACGCGCGTCACCGCGCGCTCGGGCGAAGTCTCATCCGCAATCAGCCGCACCTTGCCGTCGTCGAGCAGCAGCGCGTGCCCGGGCCTGAGCGCGGCGAGGATTTCCGGATGCGGGAGATTGACGCGTGTGGCATCGCCCGGCGTCTTGTCGGAATCGAGGATGAAGTTCTGGCCGTTCTGGAGCTGCACTGCACCTTCCGCGAAGGCGCCGAGCCGCAGCTTGGGTCCCTGCAGGTCGACCAGAATGCCGATCGGCCGGCCGTAGCTACTCTCGACGTTGCGGATGGTCGCCACCAGTTCCCGCATCTTGTCATGCGGGGTGTGGCTCATGTTGATGCGGAAGAGGTCGGCGCCGGCCTCGAACAGGCGGCGGATCATCGCGCTGTCCGACGAGGACGGTCCGAGAGTCGCGAGGATCTTGATGCGGCGCAGTCGCCTCATGGCTTGTTTCCGGGCGGGGCAGCCGGCGGCAGGCCGGACGAGCCCGGGGGCGTACCACCCGGCGTGCTGTTGGGCAAACCCGGAACGCCGCCCGGTCCGACCGGGCCCGGCAGGCCCGGCACGCGCTGCTGCGAGGGCTGTTCGTTGGCGTCGGTGAGCTGCACCGTCCAGGCGCGCTGCTCGCCGGTGTCGACTTCGAAGAAGCCGGTGCGGTCATAGCCGCGCGCCAGGCAGTTCTCGGTGCCGCGGATGGTGAATTCCTTGTCGCGCGAGCACATGAAAGCCTGTCCCGACCATTCGCCGCCGCGGTCGTAGTCGATCGCGTAGATGTAATAGAAGCGTGCGACCAGCGTTCCGCGCAGCAGCGTTTCACAGCTGCGAGAGGAGATGTTCCACCAGCCTTCGGTGGTCCAGCCCTCGGCATCCTTGTAGCCGAGCGCAATCCCGACCCGGCTCGAGGTGTTGTTGCAGAGGCGGAAGTCGGCGGACGCCGGACCGTTCCACAGGCACAGCAAAGCGAGCGCCAGCACCGGGGCAAGGCGGGTGAGCACGGCGGGGAGGGGCAGGCGTGAAACGGGAGATTCGGCGATCATTGTCGCGGAAAGCTATAGCAAATCATTGACGATTTCGCGTACGGGCCCCGACCCTGTCAAGCATCCCCTGTTTGCGCTGCGATATGGCAAAATCTGTGACAGTGCCCACCTGATCTCGTAAGGGTGGGTCAGACATCTCCAGGGATCTGCGATCATGGCAATCGACGACAAAACCAGAACGGAGCTCGAAGCCGCCGCCTTCCGGCGTCTGGTGGAACACCTGAAGACGCGGACCGACGTCCAGAACATCGACCTGATGAATCTCGCGGGCTTCTGCCGCAATTGCTTGTCCAACTGGCTCAAGGACGCGGCCGATGCCAAGGGCGTCGCCCTGAGCAAGGACGAGAGCCGCGAGGCCATCTACGGCATGCCCTACGAGGCCTGGAAGGCGAAACACCAGGCGCCGGCGAGTCCCGAGCAGCTCGAAACGATGAAGAAGGTCCATCCCGGCCATTGATCGGCCGCGCTCTGCAACGCGCGAATCGGCTGCCGCGCAAGCGGTTTCTCGTTCGGCCTCAGGAAGGTGTGGGCGCGCTGTGGACGAGCGCGATGTCGCCTTGACGGAAGGGACGCCAAACTTGAGGGTCGATCCGGCACGCGCGGCGTGAGGCCGCCGGCGTTATCCCTCAATTGCCAGTTCCTTCAGGAGTACAAGATGGCTACTGCTGCCGCCGTCAGCGACGAAGCGCCCGCGACGAAATTCGCCAAGGACCAGCTCAAATCCATCATCGAGCGCATCGAGCGGCTCGAGGAAGAGAAGAAGGCCATCTCCGACGACATTCGCGACGTCTATGCCGAGAGCAAGGGCAACGGTTTCGACGTGAAGGCGCTGCGCACCATCGTGCGTCTGCGCAAGCAGGATCCCAACGAGCGACAGGAAGAGGAAACGATCCTGGAAACCTACATGCAGGCGCTCGGAATGCTGTGAGGCCCCTCGTAGCCCGGATGGAGCGAAGCGAAATCCGGGTTGCTGCGGCCGCGATAGCGATCAGTCCCGGATTGCGCTTCGCTCCATCCGGGCTACGGATCCACTCTGAGGAAACTCAGCGCAGGGCGGCGGTGCGCATCACGAAGGACGTCGTCTGGAGCCTGGCGGTCGCGGTCCCCGAGAAGCTGTCGCAGGACAGGCCGAGCATCGGATCGTCAACGAAGCCCATCGCGATCACCGCCCGAGGCTTGACGAAATAAGCGCGCATCGCGGCCATGTCGACGTCGCCCATCAGCGTCACCGACATCGCGCGGCTCGCGCTCGGCGCCAGCATCGCGATCCTGAGCCAGGCGCTTTCGCCCTTGGCGGCGGAGAGCCGGGCCGAGGTCGCAATCATGCCCGGCGATTCCTTGGCGACGACCGTGTTGATCTCGGTGGCCGGCGCAGGGCTGCGCGTCGCGGAAGCCGGGCGGGGCGAGCGCGGGATCGGTGCGGACGCCGCAACGATGTTGGCGCGATCGACGGGCGAGGCGGCGGCCGGTGCATAGGCGAGCGCCTGCAGCGCGGACGGCGAGACGCTCGCGGTCGGCTGCGGATCGGTCGCCTGCGCCAGCGCCTGGCGCGCCTTCAGCGCGGCGACCTGGGCGGGCGTGGCCTGCTGCGGCGTAGCGGGATTATCCCAAAAGCCGCGCGCATTGATGATGTCGGCAGGGGTTTGCGGCCTGGACTCGGGCGACTTCTCGGCGGCCACCGGTTTCGGCTTGGATGGCTGGACGATCTGCGCATCCGCCGTGGCGAGCTGCAGCGTTGCGGTCGGCTTGGCGCGCGGCACCGGGACGGCCTCGGCCAGCTTCTCGGCGACCTTGGTCGGCGTGAGCGAAGCGACGACCGTCGGTTTGGCAGGCGCTGCGGGCGCGCCCTCGTCGTCTTCGTCGCTCGCAGCCGACTTGCCCCTGAACAGGGCGGCCAGGAAGCTCGGCTTGCTGACGGTCGCGGCGTCGTCGGCATTGCCGCGGCGCTCGATGTCGGCCTTGGCGAGCTCATAGCCCTTCAGCGGCACGCCGTTGGTCGGGACATGGACGGTGCGGCCGTCCGGGAAGACGCGGGCGAGCTGGTCGGGCGTCATCCGCGGCCAGTGCCGGATGCTGCCGGTGTCGAGATGGACGAAGGGCGATCCTGAGGTCGGGTAGAAGCCGACGCCGCCGCGCTGCAGACGAAGGCCGGCGAAACGAATCTGCTCCAGCGGCACGCCCGGAATGAAGAAGTCCATCGCATGACCCAGCATGTGCTGGCTGTGGCGCGCCACGCCCGAGGAGCGGCGGCGGAGCATGGCGTTGGTGGCGGGCGATCGGTAGGAGGAGATGATCTGGATCGGCTGCTTGCCGTCGACGTCGCGATAGACTTCCCAGAGGATGTCGAAGAGGTGACGGTCCATGACCGTCTCGTCCTGGTTGCGCCAGTCGCGCAAATAGTGATTGAGCTGCTTCAGCGCCGCCTCGTCATAGCGCCCGTCGCGCTTGAAGGTGACGCTGAGGTCCTCGCCGGAATGGGTGTGGTGGAAGGAGAGGGTGCGCGTCTCGTTCAGCGCGGTCGCATCGTGAACGTTTCCTGCGCCGGCGAGCAGCAACAGTGAGGCCAGGCCGATCTTCGACCCGGCCTTCACTCCCCCACGGGGCAACGACAGCGCAGCGAAATGGCGTGCGAAACCAGTCAGCACGTATGAGCCCACCCAGTCGACGAGCGTTCAAAATGGACTCTCCCGCCAACCCCGCTAGCGCGCGAAAGAGGATGAACGCTTTCTTAAAGCGAGAAGGTTAAAGTTCGATTTACCTTCCCGCCCCCAAAGTCCGTAGCAACTCAGACTACGGACCTAACCGGCCGAGTGTGGCGAAAACGTGCCCAGAGCCTCGGTCCTGGTGGAGAATGGTTAACGTTAAGCGATCTCGTCGGAAGACGAGATCGCTGATTTCATTGAGGAATTGTTCCTCAGGTCGCGAGAAAACCTCAGCGGGTGAACACGCGCTGCGACCGGCGGCCGACCGGGGCCGGCGGCGGGGTCGGCGGCCCGAACAGCCGCTCGAAGAACGACGGACCGGAGGAGAAACCGCCGCCATTGTTGGCGAAGGCGACGCCCGCCGGCAGCGTGGTCGCCGGGCGCGCGTAGCTCGGCTGGGCCCGGGCGACGACGTTCTCGAGGTCCTTGCTGCGGCCGCTCTTCATCAGCGCGATCATGGTGGCGTCGCGGCCGTAAATGTCCTTGCGGAACTGCAGCTTGCCGGCATCGTCGACGAACGCGGTCTGGTAGGTGATGTTGACCGGGATGGGCGTCGGGAACTTCAGGTCGACCTCGCTCGAGCCGTACATGCCGCGCACGCGCTCCGGCGTGTAGTGCTGGTCCGGCAGCGTGATGTTGAGCAGCACGGAGGCGTACTGATCCGGATACTGCACGCGCATGCAGCCATGGCTGAAGGCCCGCTCGTCCTTGGCGAACAGGTACTTGTCCGGCGTGTCGTGCTGATAGACCAGGAACTTGTTCGGGAAGTTGAAGCGGATGCGGCCGAGCGCGTTGGCTTCACCCGGCGGCTGCGAGATGTGCACGGAGCCGTCGCGGTTCTGCTCGAGCCGCAGTCCCATCCGCTGCAGCACCGTCGGGTCCTGCTGAAGCGCCGGCAAATACTCGTTGTAGACGATCGACGGCGGCACGTTCCATGTCGGGTTCACCGTGATGTACTTCATCGTCTCGGTGAGCATCGGGGTCGCATGATTGCCCGGCTTGCCCGTGACCACGCGCGTGGTCCAGACCTGCTGGCCGCGCTGCATGACCTTCAGCGTGAAGTCCGGGATGTTGAGGATGACGTAGGCATCGCCGAGCGAGGGCGCGCCGAGGTCGCGCGGCAGCCAGCGCCAGCGCTCCATGTTGACCAGCACGGTGTCGATCTGGCGGTCGCGTTTCGGGCTGTTCAGCGCCTTCACGGTCCTGTCGTCGAGGATGCCGGTGGTCTTGAGTTCGGCGCCGTCCTGGAATTTTCGCACGGCTTCGGAGAGCGCTGCGTCATAGCGGGTGTCGTTGGGGATTTCGGCGAGGCCGAGCTTGGCGCGCAACTGCGGCACGCGGCGATCTTCCACCACGATCTCGGGCTGCTTCTTGCCGCGGGCGGGGGTGTATTTCAGCGCCGGGCCGTCGGCGATGGTGATCACCGGGCCGTCGCCCTGGCCGCGCAGCTGCGCGAGCTTGGCCTTCAGCTCCTTGTAGAGCTTGTGCGGCGGGTTGTAGCTCTCGAGCGCCGCCGATGCATCGGCGGCGGCCGTGACCTTGGCGAGCACCTCGTTCGGGTCGGTCGGATGCTCCGGATAGAGGATGTCCGCGCTGACCTGCGACCAGTGCATCCGGCCGCTCTGCGCCTGGCGGGCGTAGTCCTGCATGCTGGCGGTGAGCTTCAGCTCGGCGTCGGCCAGCGCGTCCGGGCTGGTTGCGGCGGCGAAATCGGGAACCGGATAGTCGGCCGCATTGAGGCCTTCGGAGGCCGCATCCTTCAGCCGCGCGATCACGCCCTTGGCGGCGGCGGTGAGGTTGCCGGCCTGGGTCCAGACCGGCGCGAACTCGCGTGCGCCGTAGAACTTCTCGACCGCAGCGCGCTCGGCCTTGCGATCGAAATAGCGCGACGTCTTGGCGCCCAGCAGGTCCTTGAGCTTGTCGGCGACCGGCTGGTCGGCTGCGGGCACGTTGCTCGCGGCCTTGACGGGCTCGGAGGCCGGCTCCCTGGCGACGTCCTTCGACGGCTCGGCCGGGGTCGCGGCGGTTGCGGGCGCCGCAGGAGCCGTCGCGGTGTCGGTCTTCGGCTCGGTCTTTGCCGGTTCGGTTTTGGCTGTCTCGCTGGTCGGAGCCTCGGTGGCGGGAGCTGTGGCCGTGGGCTTGCTCTCGACCTTCTCAGGCGCCGGCGCGGCCTCCGCCTTGACGGGTTCCTTGGCGAAGTCCTTGGCAGGCTCCTGCACGGTGGCGGTGGTGTCCAGCTTGATGTCGGCGGCGGTCGGCGGCGGAACATTGGCGGGCTCGGGGCGCGGGATCGCAGCTTCGATGGCCAGCTCCGCGGCGCTGCTGCGCGCCGAGGTCTGCGCAAGGGCCGAACTCGCCGAGACCGTGAGGAAGGTCGCCGCGACCGTCATCAGCACGCGGTCGAAGCCTGCACGGTTGTTCAAACAGTCACGCATCGTGTCGCACCCCTCGGGTGGGCTGCCCCTCGCGGAGCAGCCTTGTTATCGTCCATCAGCTTCGGCTAACTGCGCCGGCTTCTCGAAAGTTGCACGCCTGCACGCAACGATTCCTACGCAGACGATATACAGGCCCCGCTTTTGCAGCCAGCGCCACCCGGGACAACTCACGACAAACTGACTTCAAGAAAGCCTCTTTGCAACGGATTGTGCGCCTCTGCCACGCGCTTTTCCCTTTGTCTGTCACTTCCCGGACACGGTTCAAATCTCCCGAAATGCGAAGGACTTAATGCGAAATACCTGCGGCCGGCCCGGCCACAGGAGGCAGCAGCGCTGCGCTAGCCGCGCTCAGTGCGTCTCCTCGCCGCTTTTGCCGCCATGTCCGGGCACTCCGGCCTCGTCCAGTTTGCGGTAGAGCGTCGAGCGGCCGATTTTAAGGCGGCGGGCGACCTCCGACATCTGCCCGCGATAATGCGCGATCGCGAAGCGGATGATCTCGTGCTCCATCTCGTCCAGGGGACGGACGTCCCCGGAGCTGGTGAGCAGTGCGAGCGATCCGGCGGTCTGGAGCGGTGCGATCGGTATGTCGCTACCCGAGATCATGGCGTGCGCTGCCGGCGTGGTCGGCTCGAGGATCAGCGGCGCGGTCGGGATATCCGTGACGTGCTGGGGGTACGTGGCAAGCAGCGGGAAATCGCCAAGGCCGAGCTGGTCGCCCTCGCTCATCACCACCGCGCGATAGACCGCATTCTCCAGCTGGCGGATGTTGCCCGGCCAGTCGAGGCGCGCGAGATGCGCCATCGCCTCGCCGCTGACGCCCGCGATCGCACGGTTCTCCTCGGCGGCAAACCGCGCCAGAAAGTGCCGTAACAGATGCGGAACGTCCTCGCGCCGCGCCCGCAGCGGCGGGACGGTCAGCGGCAGCACGTGAAGACGATAGAACAGGTCTTCGCGGAAATGGCCCTGCTTGACCCGCTCCAGGAGGTTGCGGTTGGTCGCGGAGACGATGCGGACGTCGACCTTCACGGGCTTGCGGCCGCCGACCGCCTCGACCGCGCCTTCCTGCAGCGCGCGCAGCAGCTTCACCTGTGCGGCGAGCGGCAGTTCGCTGACTTCGTCCAGGAACAGCGTGCCGCCGTGAGCCTCGACGAACTTGCCGGTGTGGCGCTCCGTCGCGCCGGTGAAGGCGCCCTTCTCGTGGCCGAACAGGATCGATTCCACGAGATTGTCGGGGATCGCGCCGCAATTGACCGCGACGAACGGTTTCGACTTGCGCTCGCCGCTGCCGTGAATGGCGCGCGCGAACAATTCCTTGCCGACGCCGGACTCGCCCTCGATCAGCACCGGAATCGAGGAGCCGGCCGCCTTCTGCGCGGTGCGCATCACATGCGCCATCGCCTCGCTTCGGGTGATGATGTCGGTGAAGGTCAGCCGGCCTTCGCGGCTGTGGCGGATGCGCTGCAACTCGCCCTTCAGCGCGCTGGTGTTGAGCGCGTTGCGCAAGGAGACCTGCAGCCGCTCCATGCCGACCGGCTTGACCACGAAATCCTGCGCGCCGGCGCGCATCGCCGAGACCACGTTGTCGATGCCGCCATGCGCGGTCTGCACGATCACGGGAACGTTGAGGCCCGCCTCGCGGATCTTCGCCAGCACGCCCATGCCGTCGAGGCCGGGCATCACGAGATCCAGCACCACCGCGTCGATCGCGGCGGCGTCCGGGGCGGTGAGGGCGGCGATCGCGGCATCGCCGGACTCGACGACGACGGTCTCATACCCGCATTTTTGCACCATGTTCTCGACTAGGCGGCGCTGTACGGCGTCATCGTCGGCAATCAAAATACTGGCAGCCATGGTGTTCCCCGCACGCTACAACTATCTGTCTCGAATCGGGGCACTCTCGCCGATGCCGATTAACGCACTCTTAAACCTTGCCGACCCGTCCCATTGCGATCGTTGAACACAGGTTTCCAACACGATGACTTCGCGCTCCAAGCATACTCTCCGAAAATCGAACACAAAGAAGGCCGCCGCCAAGGCCAGCTCCGGAACGCCAGCGGCCAAGACCGGCAAGCTGCCGGAATGGAACCTCGCCGATCTCTATTCCGGGATCGACGCGCCGGAAGTGGCGCGCGACCTCGCGAAGATGGATGCCGATTGCGTCGCGTTTGAGACCGACTACAAGGGCAAGCTCGCAGCCGGAACGGCGAGCGAAGGCGGCGGACCATGGCTCGCGCAGGCGGTGCGACGCTACGAGGCGATCGACGACCTCGCGGGACGCCTGGGCTCCTACGCCGGCCTCGCCCACGCCGGCGACAGCGTCGACCCGGGGATCTCGAAATTCTACGGCGACGTGTCCGAGCGGCTGACCGCCGCGTCCACCCATCTCCTGTTCTTCGCGCTCGAGCTCAACCGCATCGACGACGACCTGCTGGCGCGCGCGATGGCCGCGCCGGAACTTGCGCACTACCGGCCGTGGATCGAAGACCTGCGCAAGGAGAAGCCGTACCAGCTCGAGGACAGGCTCGAGCAGCTTTTCCTCGAGAAGGCGCAGACCGGCTACTCCGCCTGGAACAGGCTGTTCGACCAGACCATCTCCTGCCTGCGCTTCAAGGTCGGCGCGAAGGAGCTCGCGATCGAGCCGACGCTCAACCTGCTGCAGGACCGCGACGGCAAGAAGCGCAAGAGCGCCGCGGAGGCGCTGGCCAGGACCTTCAAGGCCAACGAACGCACCTTTGCGCTCATCACCAACACGCTTGCCAAGGACAAGGACATCGCCGACCGCTGGCGCGGCTTCCAGGACGTCGCGGATTCCCGCCATCTCAACAACCGCGTCGAGCGCGAGGTGGTGGACGCGCTGGTCGCCTCCGTGCGCGCGGCCTACCCGAAACTGTCGCATCGCTACTACGCGCTGAAGGCAAAATGGTTCGGCAAGAAGCGGCTCGCCTATTGGGACCGCAATGCGCCGCTGCCGTTCGCCGCGAATGGTACCATCGCGTGGCCGGAGGCGAGGGCCACGGTGCTGACCGCCTATCGCGGCTTCTCGCCCAAAATGGCCGAGATCGCCGAGCGCTTCTTCACCGACCGCTGGATCGACGCGCCGGTGCGTCCGGGCAAGGCGCCGGGCGCGTTCTCGCATCCGACGACGCCGTCGGCGCATCCCTATGTGCTGATGAACTACCAGGGCAAGCCGCGCGACGTGATGACGCTCGCGCACGAGCTCGGTCACGGCGTGCATCAGGTGCTGGCGGCGAGGAACGGCGCGCTGATGGCGCCGACCCCGCTCACGCTGGCGGAGACCGCGAGCGTGTTCGGCGAGATGCTGACCTTCAAGCGGCTGCTGGCGCAGACCAAGAGCGCCAAGCAGCGCCAGGCGCTGCTCGCCGGCAAGGTCGAGGACATGATCAACACCGTGGTGCGGCAGATCGCGTTCTATTCGTTCGAGCGCGCGGTGCATACCGAACGCAAGAACGGCGAGCTCACCGCGACGCGCCTCGGCGAGATCTGGCTGTCGGTGCAGGGCGACAGTCTCGGTCCTGCGATCGAGATCAAGGCGGGATACGAGAACTACTGGATGTACATCCCGCACTTCATCCATTCGCCGTTCTACGTCTACGCCTACGCGTTCGGCGATTGTCTGGTGAACTCGCTCTATGCGGTCTACGAGCATGCCGCCGACGGCTTTGCCGAGCGTTATCTCGACATGCTCGCGGCCGGCGGCACCAAGCACTATTCCGAGCTGCTCCGCCCCTTCGGGCTCGACGCCAAGGACCCGAAATTCTGGGACGGCGGCCTCTCCGTGATCGCCGGCATGATCGACGATCTCGAGGAGATGGGCTGAGGCGGAGCCCGACTCGAAATCCTGCTCGCCGGCATTGAACGTTCACGCCTCCGGCAAGACTAACCCTGTGCGGCACGACCATTTGATTTTACAATTTTCGATTGTAGAATCTCCGGCGCCTGTCTGGGGAGACGGACATGGCCAGCGAGCAAGATCGACTGCAGGCGCAGGCCTACGAACCCAATCTGCCGGCGGCGGCCGACGAGACGGCATGGGACACGCAGTTCGGCCGCATTCTCGCGACCGAGCGCGAGGCCATCAACAGCCGCCGGGCGAGGCTCGAAGCCGACCGCGTAGCGGAGGAACGTCGGCGCGCCGACGCTGATGCGAAGCCCGGCGAGCCGTTCGCGCCGCTCGGTGCGAACGATGACGAGGTTGCCGACACCGTGGCGCTTGCGCTGTCCGGCGGAGGAATCCGCTCGTCGGCCCTTTGTCTCGGCGTGCTGCAGGCGCTCAACCACCACGACCTCATCAAGCGCATCGACTATCTGTCGACGGTCTCCGGCGGCGGCTATATCGGCAGTGCGTTCTCCGCGACCACGACGGCGTCGGGACGATTCGTGTTCGGGGAGAAACCGGCTCCCGCGACCGCGGCGCGCGCCAGCGAGATCAGCGACACGCCGGCGGTCGGCCATATCAGGAACTATTCCAACTATCTGATCCCTGCGGGCGCGCGCGACTTCTTTACCGGCATTGCGATCGTCGTCCGCGGTCTCGTCGCCAATGCCGGCTTCGCGTTTCCGATGGTGCTGGCGCTCGCGGCGGTGACGATCCTGTCGAACCCGGCGCGGTCGTGCCTCTACGCGCCCAATCTGTTCGGCCTCGGCGTGAGCAACGGGCAGGTCTTCTCCTTCATCGGCGACTATCCGATCCTCAAGACGTTCGGCTTCACGCTGCTCGGAATCGTGGTTGCATTCGCCTTCCTGATCGTCGGTCTCATTCACCGCGCGGTCTCGCCGGTCGATCGCCGGGTGTTCTTCCGCTATCTCGTCGGCGTCACCCTGATCATGGGCGTGATCTGCAACGCGGCGCATTATTTCCCGGTGACCCATTTCGCGCTGACGCTGTCCTCCGGGCTCCTGGGGCTCGTGCTGTTCTTCGGCTGGGCGCTGTGGCGCTCGTTCCTGCGCGACGACCGGCTGCAGGAGTTCCGCGGCCATTGGCCAACGATGGGGGCGACCTACCTGGTGCTGGTCGGCATCATCGCCTTCTTCGAATTCCAGCCCTTCATGATCGCGCAGATGTTCGGCGTCGCGGACGGTGGCGGCACCGATCAGGCCGCCGGCCTGATCGCCGGGGTCGTGATCGGCTGGATCAAGTCGCTCGCCGCCATCACCGCGCCGATCGCCGCGGCGGTGACGCTGTTCAGGCAGCAATTCGCCGGTCTGCTGAAGGGCGCCGGCGCCTCCGATCTTCCGTCGCGGATCCTCGCCTATGTCGCTGGCGGGGCGGTCTGGGTCGCGGGCCTCGCACTGCCGCTGCTGATCTGGATCGGCTATCTCTATCTGTGCTTCTGGGGCATCGCGAACGACAGGGTGTATGGCGCCAACAGCAGGCAGTGCGACGTCAGCGCCTGGAGCGCGGGTCTGCCAGCGCCCGCGGCCACCGTCTCGGGTCTCTCGGGCAAGATCGAGTTCGATTCGCGGGCGAAGTCGCTGTCGGCCGAGATCGCCAGCAAGGACGGCACGGCGCCGGCGCCGCCCAGGGTCACCGCGACCTCTCACATTCCCGACTGGCTGCTGTCGGGCGCGAAACTCTTCGGCGATCCCGATCCCGACCGCTGGACGATGGCGCTGCTCGGCTACTACCGAATCGCCAACAACATCAACCGGCCGATGGCCGTGATGTATCTCTGCCTTGCCGCCCTGCTGCTGGCGCTGTCATGGTTCATGCGGCCGAATGCCAATTCGCTGCACCGGCTCTACCGCGACCGGCTGAGCAAGGCGTTCCTGTTCGTGCCGGAGATGCCGAAGCGGCGCGTGGCCAAGGGCATTCCGAGCATCGATCAGGGGCGGGATTTTCCCGAACTCGATCTCAAGCTGAGCGATCTGTGCCCGCGCGCTCCGGGAGAGGCGGGAACGACCGGCTACCGTCTGGTAGCGCCCTATCACCTGATCAACACCGCCCTCAACATCCAGGGCTCGGACTATGCCAACCGCCGCGGCCGCAATGCGGACTTCTTCCTGTTCTCGCCGCTGTGGACCGGCAGCGAAGCCACTGGCTATTGCGATACCGCCAAGCTCGAATGCAAGGAAAGCGGGCTCGACCTTGCGACCGCGATGGCGATCTCGGGCGCGGCCGCGTCCTCGAACATGGGCTCGAACTCGATCACGCCGTTGACGCCGACGCTCGCGCTCTTGAACGTGCGGCTCGGCTACTGGCTGAAGAATCCGCAATATGTCGACGACCTGACGCGGCCGGAGCATCGCTCCACGCTCTATCTGTGGGCCGAGATCACGGGCCGGCTCTACGAGAACGCGGACTCGGTCTATCTCACCGATGGCGGCCACATCGAGAATCTCGGCGTGTACGAACTGTTGCGCCGGCGGAGCAAGGTGATCATCGCGGTCGACGTGGAGGCCGATGCGCCGATGAATTTTCCGTCGCTGATGACGCTGCAGCGCTATGCCCGCATCGATCTCGGCATCCGCATCGACCTGCCATGGGGCCCGATCAGGGACCGCACGTGCGCGATGATGGCGCGCAACGCCGACAGGAAGGGGGCGCCGGCACCCTCCGGCGCGCGGGATGACGCCGCGCGGAATCACGTTCATGTCGCCATCGGCACCATCGACTATGGCGTCGCTGAGCCCGGCTATCTCGTCTACATCAAGGCATCGCTCACCGGCGACGAGAACGACTATATCCGCGACTATGCGCGGCGGAACGACACGTTCCCGCACGAGACCACGGGCGATCAGTTCTTCTCCGAGGAGCAGTTCGAGGTCTATCGCGCGCTCGGCTTCCACATGACCCACGGCTTCCTGGCCGGCGACCATCCCGTGGCGGTCGGGCACGGCATCGCTCCGGACATGGTCAGGTTCACGGAGGGCGGCAATGACGCCATCGGCGCGGTGCGTGATGCTCTCGGGCTGCCCGCCGTGGCACCGCCGGGCGCAACGGTCATGGTCGCCGTGGTGGACCAGGGGTAGGGCTGCCGTAAAACATATGTTGAACGATCGACTGGGCAATGTTATACATTTGTATAACGGTCTTGCCCCGAGGAACACCAATGAAGATCGAGATCAAGAAGATCGGCAACTCGGACGGGTTGTTGCTTCCACGCGAACTGATGCAACGGCTCGACCTCAAGCGCGGCCAGCAACTGCATATCGTCGAGCTTCCCGGCGGCGGGTTTCAGGCCCTGCCATATGATCCTGATTTTGAGCGGACGATGGAGATCGCCGACGAGATCATGGACGAGTATCGCGATACGCTTGCTGCGCTCGCAAAATAATCGGCCAAGAATCGGTCAAGGGCATGAGCGAGCAGCAAGAGCCGCTTTGGATCACCTACGAACAGGCCATCGCCATTCACAGCCGGCAACTCCGTCGCTTCGGCGGCGCGCCGGGATTGCGCGACGAAGGCATGTTGCGATCGGCGCTCGAACGGCCGCTCAACAAATGGCGGTACGAGCAGGCGCCGCTGGAGGAGCTTGCCGCGGCTTATGCATTCGGGCTTGCGAAGAACCACGCGTTCGTCGACGGAAACAAACGGATCGCCTTCATGGCGATGATGGTTTTTCTCCACAAGAATGGCGCGTCCTTCTCTCCCGATCCGGCGCAGTCCACGGCCATCATCCTCTCTCTCGCCGCCGGCGAAGTCAGCGAGCGGAGTCTCATCCGCTGGATCCGCGACAATTGGGATTCCCAATGAGCCGATTTTGCGGGAATACTGCCGTCTGGTGCCGTTGCCCTGTCCGGCGGATTGCGGTAAGGCACGCCGATATTCGACTTTCGACTGGGGACATCCATGGCTAACCATAGCGAAGTGGCTTACTCGACCGCCGACGGCAACGACTACGTTGCCCACGAGCAGACCTATGAGGGCTTCATCAGGCTGGTGAAGTACGGCACCGCCGCGGTCGCGCTCGTCCTGATCCTGATGGCGATCTTCCTGACCTGATCCCCGCTCGGCCGCGTCGCCGGTCCCGGCGGTGGTCCAAGAACTAAATTGCATTCAAGCCGGTTCGAAAACCGGTATCCAACGTTGCGGGAGTAACGCTAAGCTTGCTTGCGCGCGCCATCCCGCGCCGCCGGAGGTCTCATGAAGATTGCCGTTGCCAAGGAAATCGATCCGTCGGAGCCGCGGGTCGCCGCCTCGCCGGATACGGTGAAGAAGTTCAAGGCGCTGGGCGCTGAGGTGGTCGTCGAACCGGGTGCCGGCGTCAAGTCGGGCCTGCTCGATTCCGATTTCACCGCGGCCGGCGCCACCGTCAGCGCCGATGCGGTGAAGGACGCCGACATCGTCATCAAGGTGAAGCGGCCCGAGGCGTCTGAACTCGGCAGGTACAAGCGCGGCGCGCTCGTCATCGCCATCATGGACCCCTACGGCAACGATGCCGCGCTGAAGGCGATGGCGGATGCCGGCGTCGCGGGCTTTGCCATGGAGCTGATGCCGCGCATCACGCGCGCGCAGGTGATGGACGTGCTGTCGTCGCAGGCGAACCTCGCCGGCTACCGCGCCGTGATCGAGGGCGCCGAGGCCTTCGGCCGAGCTTTCCCGATGATGATGACGGCCGCCGGCACCGTTCCGGCTGCAAAGGTGTTCGTGATGGGCGTCGGTGTCGCCGGCCTGCAGGCGATCGCCACCGCCCGGCGGCTAGGCGCCATCGTCACCGCGACCGACGTGCGGCCCGCGACCAAGGAGCAAGTGGAGAGCTTGGGCGCAAAATTTCTCGCGGTCGAGGACGAGGAATTCAAGAACGCGCAGACCGCCGGCGGCTACGCCAAGGAAATGTCCAGAGAGTACCAGGCCAAGCAGGCCGCCCTCACCGCCGAGCACGTCAAGAAGCAGGATATCGTGATCACGACGGCACTCATTCCCGGTCGCCCCGCGCCGAAGCTGGTGTCGGCCGAGATGGTCAAGTCGATGCGGCCCGGGTCGGTGCTGGTCGATCTCGCGGTCGAGCGCGGCGGCAATGTCGAGGGCGCCAGGGCAGGCGAGGTCGTCGATCTCGATGGCATCAAGATCGTCGGCTACACCAACGTGGCCGGCCGCGTCGCGGCGTCGGCCTCGAGCCTCTACGCGCGCAACCTGTTCTCCTTCATCGAGACCATGGTCGACAAGAACAGCAAGGCGCTCGCGGTGAACTGGGACGACGAACTCGTGAAGGCCACCGCGTTGACCAGGGACGGCGCCGTCGTTCACCCGAACTTCCAGCCGAAGCCGTAAGGAGACAAGCCATGGAGCATGCCGCGCAGGTCGTCGATCCCTTCATCTTCCGGCTGTCGATTTTCGTGCTGGCGGTCTTCGTCGGCTACTTCGTGGTGTGGTCGGTGACGCCTGCGCTGCACACGCCGCTGATGAGCGTGACCAACGCGATCTCCTCGGTGATCGTGGTCGGCGCGCTGCTCGCGGGCGGCGTCGCCAACGTCTCGAGCGGCTCGGGCTGGGCGCGCGGCTTCGGCTTCGTCGCGCTGGTGTTCGCCTGCGTCAACATCTTCGGCGGCTTCCTTGTCACCCAGCGCATGCTGGCGATGTACAAGAAGAAGTCCAAGTAAGCGGCACCTCGGGGTGAAGCGGCGAATGGGGACCTGAGATGAACGCCAATCTGTCTGCACTGTTGTATCTCGTGGCGGGTGTGCTGTTCATCCTGTCGCTGCGGGGACTGTCGAGCCCGGCCTCGTCGCGCCGGGGCAACCTGCTCGGCATGGTCGGCATGGCGATCGCGGTCGCCACCACGCTCGCCAATCATCCGCCGGCGGACGGGCTTGCCTGGCTGCTCGTGATCGTCGGCATCGCCATCGGCGCCGCGATCGGCGCCGTCATAGCGCGTCGCGTGCCGATGACGTCGATGCCGGAACTCGTCGCAGCCTTCCACTCGCTGGTCGGCATGGCCGCGGTGCTGGTCGCCGCCGGCGCGTTCTACGCGCCCGAAGCCTTCGACATCGGCACGCCCGGCAACATCCACACCCAGAGCCTGGTCGAGATGTCGCTCGGCGTCGCCATCGGCGCCTTGACCTTCACCGGCTCGGTGATCGCGTTCCTGAAGCTGTCGGCGCGCATGAGCGGTGCGCCGATCATCCTGCCGGCGCGGCACCTCATCAACATCGCGCTCGCCGTTGCGCTGGTGGTCTGCATCGCCGGTCTGGTCACGAGCGGCAGCGTGTTGTTCTTCTGGCTCAACGTCATCATCGCGCTGTTGCTCGGCGTGCTCATGATCATCCCGATCGGCGGCGCGGACATGCCGGTCGTGATCTCGATGCTGAACTCCTATTCGGGCTGGGCGGCCGCCGGCATCGGCTTCACGCTCGGCAACTCCGCGCTGATCATCACCGGCGCGCTGGTCGGCTCCTCCGGCGCCATCCTGTCCTACATCATGTGCCACGCGATGAACCGGTCCTTCATCTCGGTCATTCTTGGCGGCTTCGGCGGCGAGACGGCGGTAGCCGGCGGAGGCAGCGGCGAGCAGAAGCCGGCAAAACTCGGCTCGGCGGACGATGCCGCCTTCATCATGAAGAATGCGTCGAAGGTCATCATCGTGCCCGGCTACGGCATGGCGGTGGCGCAGGCCCAGCACGCGCTGCGCGAGATGGCCGACATCCTGAAGAAGGAAGGCGTCGAGGTGAAATACGCGATCCACCCGGTCGCGGGCCGCATGCCCGGCCACATGAACGTGCTGCTGGCCGAGGCCAACGTGCCCTATGACGAGGTGTTCGAACTCGAGGACATCAACTCGGAATTCGCCCAGGCCGACATCGCCTTCGTGATCGGCGCCAACGACGTCACCAACCCGGCCGCCGAGGAGGACAAGACCTCGCCGATCTACGGCATGCCGGTGCTGCAGGTCTGGAAGGCGGGCACCGTGATGTTCATCAAGCGCTCGCTCGCCTCGGGCTATGCCGGCATCGACAATCCGCTGTTCTATCGCGACAACACCATGATGCTGCTCGGCGACGCCAAGAAGGTGACGGAGAACATCGTCAAGGCGATGTAGCGATCGCGCGTTCGGCGGGGATGGCCGTCTTCACACGGCTCGCCTCAAGGTGCGCCGGTATTGAATCTGCCCGGCGATTTGCTACAGCTCTCTCCGAAGCGAGGGATCCTGCGGATGAGCGCGCATAGCCCGATGCCCCGATCGGCCTGGATGTTTCCGGCGCTGGCCGTGCTGCTGTTCGCGGCCGTGACCGCGACGGGCTATGTCTTCACGCTTTCGCCGGGCGGGCTCGTGTTCGCGGTCGTCCTTCTCGTGGTCCTGTTCGGCACAGTCTTTGCGGCGGTCCACCATGCCGAGGTGATCGCGCACCGGATCGGCGAACCCTACGGCACCCTCGTGCTGACGCTTGCGGTGACCATCATCGAGGTCGCGCTCATCACCACGATCATGCTGGGTGAGACGCCTGCACCGGCGCTGGCGCGCGACACCGTGTTTGCGGTGGTGATGATCGTCTGCAACGGCCTGGTCGGCATCTGCATCTTCATCGGCGGCCTGCGCTATCGCGAGCAGGGCTTTCAGGTCTCGGGCGCCAATGTCTATCTCAGCATGCTGTTTGCGCTCGCGACCATCACACTGATCATGCCCAACTACACGACGACCACGCCGGGGCCGGTCTATTCGACCGCCCAGCTCGGCTTCGTCGACGTGGTCACGCTCGCGCTCTACGGCGTGTTCCTCTACACCCAGACCGTCCTGCACCGGGACTATTTCGTAAACGAGGCGGCGGACGGGGAGGGCGGCGAGGCGCAGATGTCGGGCAGGATGTTCACGTTCAGCGTGGCGCTGCTCCTGGTCTCGCTGCTTGCGGTCGTGCTGCTGGCGAAGAAATTCTCCCTGGTGGTCGATGCGGTCGCGCTGCGGATCGGCGCGCCGCCGGCGTTCGCGGGCCTCCTGGTCGCGCTCCTGATCCTGCTGCCGGAGGGCGTCTCGGCGATTGCGGCGGCGCGCAAGAACGACCTGCAGAAGAGCATCAATCTCGCGCTCGGCTCCTCGATTGCGACCATCGGATTGACGATCCCCGCGGTTGGCGTGGCCACCTACCTGCTCGACACGCCGCTCGAGCTCGGCCTCAGCTCGCAGAGCAGCATCCTCTTGCTGCTGACCTTCCTCCTGAGCATGCTGACCTTCGGCACCGGTAGGACCAACGTGCTGTTCGGGCTGGTCCATATGGTGGTATTCGCCGTCTTCGTGTTCATGGTCTTCGTGCCCTAACCGGGGAGAATGAGATGCTTGCCGCCAGATCCGAGGTTCAGGTCGACAACGCCGAGGTCCGGGTCACCGAGTGGCGGCTTCCGCCAGGCAGCGCCACCGGTCATCACGTCCACGGGATGGACTACGTGATCGTTCCCGTCACGGCGGGCGAAATGACCATCGTGGCGCCCGACGGCGGACGCTCCAAGGCGCAGCTTGCGGCCGGCAAGTCCTACTTCCGCAAGGCCGGGGTCGAACACGACGTGCTCAACGAAACCGCGTCCGAGATCGTGTTCCTGGAGGTCGAGTTGAAGCCGTAAATGCGGCTTTACGATTTGCCACCGATCCGTCGCAGTTGATCCCTCACTATGCCTCAAAGTTCCCGCATCAAATCGCGGGGAGTGGCCGGCATGCTGAAATACCTCGCTAAAATCTCGATGGATATCTTTCCCTCGGTGCTCGCGACGATCATCGGGGCCTACATCGTCAATCACTACATCAACGCCAGGCCGGCGGCCGACACCCCTGCCGCCGCGGTCTCGACTGCCGACACCAAGAAGAACGCCAAGCCTGCCAAGGGCGCCACGGATGTCGCCAACCTGCCGGCGCCGGGAATCAAGGCCAAGGGCATCTCCGAGAAGGCGGTCCTGGACAAGCCGGCGACCGAGGCGCCTGCCGAAAAGGCCGGCGACCAGCCGGCCGAGATCAAGCCCGCCGAAACAAAGCCCGTCGAGAGCGCCGCCGCCCCGCGCAATCACCAGCCCGCTCCGCGCGAAAAGGCGGTCGCCAAGGCGACGCCCGCCCCGGTCGTCGCCGCACCCGCCGTCACGCCCCCTGCCGTGGAAACCGGTGCCGCGACGCCAGCCACCCCGGACGCCAATGATCTCGCGCGCGCGGCGATCGAGCGCCTGCGCAGGACCACTGACAAGACGCCGGAGGCCGTGCCGCAGGAGACCGCCCGCGCCGGCGAGGCGCTGCGCGCTCAGGAGGCGGTTCGCGTGGTGACCATGGCCCCGCCGGCCGCACGGCCGCTGCCGCCGCCGATCACGGTGTCGACCCCCGGTCCGG
Organism: Bradyrhizobium sp.; assembly: GCF_028868675.1. Classification (GTDB taxonomy): domain Bacteria; phylum Pseudomonadota; class Alphaproteobacteria; order Rhizobiales; family Xanthobacteraceae; genus Bradyrhizobium. The sequence continues at coordinate 4,297 of NZ_JAGWUA010000035.1, read as the reverse complement.
AGGCCTATGGCAGCCCGGCCGCATCGTCGCCGGCGAGCCCGCCCTACACCGCTTCGGTCGCAACCGATGATGCGAACCGGCCGACCCCGCCGGCCGATATCCCGGTCCCGGTGGTGATTGCGCCGCCGCTCGATCTGCGCGCCGACGCGGCCGGCCCGACGATGCCGAGGGCGAGGGCCAACGTCGCCGACGAGATGCTGTCGGGGGTCAAATCGATGTTCCATGCGGTGCTGCCGAAGGCCGTGACCACGGACTGAGATCCGCCGTTCCCACCGATCCCTCAGCCGCCGACGCGGGCGAGCCCGCTGCGTGCGGCTTCGTCATGCGGCCGGAGCGCCACCGCCTTGGTGTAGGACGCCGCGGCCCTGGCCTTGTCGCCGAGGCGCTCATAGGCGAGCCCTCGTGTGGTCCACACCTGCGCATTGCGCGGGTCGGCTTCGGAGGCCTCGTCGAGATCGGCGGCGGCTTCCTTGACCTTGCCGAGCGCGAGATAGCTGATGGCGCGGCCGAGCAGGGGATCCGCCTTCTGCGGATTGAGGCCGCTGGCCGCGCTGAAATCCGCGATCGCGAAGTCGTGCTCGTCGTTGGCCTGGTAGATCAGGGCGCGGCCATACAGCGCCTGCGCGTTGTAGGGATCGAGCGCGACGGCGCGATTGAACTCCTCCAGCGCCGCGGCGCTCTGGCCCGATTTCGCCAGCGTCTGGCCGCGCGCGGTGTGGCTCTGCGCTTCGCTGGCATTGCCCGAACTGGCGGTGCTTTCGACGGGAGCGGCCTCCGCCGGCTTCTCCTTCTCGGGCAGCAGCGATCCCAGGTCGAACGAGCAGCCGGACAGCAGGATCGCCGTCACCGCCAGCGCGACCGGTCGCCAGGACCGGGGCCGGGTCGCGCCGTGCTCAGGGAGAGGGCAGGCCATCTACGGTTCGCTCGCGCTCGTGCCGTACGGGAGTGCCCTGTCCCTATGGAAGGCACCACTGCAAAACAATAACGCGGGCCCAAGGCCCGCGTCACCGAAAACTCTGTCTTGCAATTTTGCTCTAAATCAGCGCGGACCGCGCGGACCAGCACCCGGGCCGCCACGACCAGCGCCACGCTCGCCACCCGGGCCGGCGCCGAACACCGGCTTCGGCTTCATCGGCAGCAGGCCCTCGCGCTGCAGCTTCTTGCGGGCGAGCTTGCGCGCGCGGCGCACGGCTTCGGCCTTCTCACGGGCCTTCTTCTCGGAGGGCTTTTCGTAGTGACCGCGGAGCTTCATCTCGCGGAAAATCCCCTCGCGCTGCATCTTCTTCTTCAGCGCCTTGAGGGCTTGGTCGACGTTGTTATCGCGAACGAGAACCTGCACGCGGCATCCTCTTCAGTGGATCGGATTTGAATTCTGGTAAAGCAAAGGGGATGGCGGAAAAGCCCGGCCCTCGACCTTGAGCGCGCGGATGTATCAGACAAAACCCGGGCTGTCCACCTGCCCGCGCCGAATTTGAGCGAGAAATCGGGCGCTCTTGGGCCGGATTATGCGCTCTTCGGCGACCCCAGGCCGGCGTGCGGGTCGACCTGGGTCACGTGTCCCATCTTGCGGCCCGGGCGCGGCGCGCCCTTGCCGTAGATGTGGACGGTGGCTCCGGGAACCGTGAGCCAGTCCTCGTACTGGTTGATCTCGTCCCCGATCAGGTTGGTCATGGTGACCGGGCCGTGCCGCACCGGCTTGCCGAGCGGCCAGCCGGCAATGGCGCGGATGTGCTGCTCGAACTGGGAGATCGACGCCCCGTCGAGCGTCCAGTGTCCGGAATTGTGCACGCGCGGAGCGATCTCGTTGACGAGCACCTTCGGTCCCGCGCCGTTGGCGAGCACGAACATCTCCACCGCCAGCACCCCGACATAGTCGAGCGCGCCGGCGATCTTCGCTGCGATGCCGCGCGCCTCGTCCGCCAGCGCATCCGGGATCGCCGCCGGCGCCCGCGAGACCTTCAGGATGTGGTCGCGGTGCTCGTTCTCGGTGACGTCGAAACACTCGACCTGTCCGTCCGCGGAGCGCGCGGCAATCACGGAGATCTCGCGCTCGAACGGCACGAAGGCTTCCAGGATCGCCGACTTGGTGCCGAGGCTGGTCCAGACCTTGGCGATGTCGTCGCCCTCGCGGATGATCGCCTGGCCCTTGCCGTCATAGCCGAAGCGGCGCGTCTTCAGCACGGCCGGCAGCCCGATCGCATCGATTGCAGCGCACAGCGACGCCACCGACGTCACGTCGGCATAGGACGCGGTGCCGATGCCGAGCCGCGTCACGAAATCCTTCTCGGCGAGGCGATCCTGCGTCGTCTCCAGCACCTTGCGGTTGGGCAGCACCGGGCGGCGGGCGTCCAGCACCATCGCGGCCGCCGCCGGCACGTTCTCGAACTCGTAGGTGATGACGTCGACGTCGTTGGCGAACAACTCCAGCGCCTCGACGTCGGCATATTCCGCGCAGGTCGCGTTCAGCACGACGTCGAAGGCCGGCGAGTCCGGATCGGGCGAGAACACCTGGCAGCGCAGGCCGAGCCGCGCCGCCGCCATCGCGAGCATGCGTCCCAATTGTCCGCCGCCGAGGATTCCGATGGTGTCGCCGGGCTTCAGCTTCACCCGCTTCGCGCCAGTCACGCCTTGTCCTCCGGGCGCTCGGCCACGGCATCGGTCTGCGCCTTGCGCCAGGTTGCGAGCCGGCCGGCAAGGGCCGGATCCGACAGCGCAAGGATGCTGGCGGCGAGCAGCGCCGCGTTGATCGCGCCCGCCTTGCCGATCGCGAGCGTCCCGACCGGGATGCCGGCGGGCATCTGGACGATCGAATACAGCGAATCGACGCCCGACAGTGCCTTGGATTCCACGGGAACGCCGAACACCGGAAGCTCGGTCAGTGACGCCGTCATGCCGGGCAGATGCGCGGCGCCGCCGGCGCCGGCAATGATGACCTTGAAGCCGGCCGCCTTGGCGCCCCTGGCGAAGGCAAACAGCCGGTCCGGCGTGCGGTGGGCCGAGACGATCCGGGTTTCGCTCGTCACGCCGAGCGCGGTGAGCGTTTCGGCGGCGTGCCGCATGGTTTCCCAGTCCGACTGGCTTCCCATGATGATGGCGATCGGCGCGGTCATGAGGTGAATTGTGCTCGGGAATCCAAAAACATAGGCCGGATTATAGGGTCGGGTCCGGCGCTCGCAAGGCGGTGGCAAGGAGAAGGGAATGCACTATCCTGTCTTGGTTAAACCCCGCAAGCCTTCATTGAGCAGGAAGCCCATGAAGAAACGAAAAAGGGCGGTCGCTGCGAAGGCCAGGGTGGGCCGGAAGGGCGGTGGAATCCGCAGCCGGATCGCGGCAGCCAAGCCGGCCCGCCGGTCCGATGACGCCGGCCGGGCGCAAACGACCATTCGCGGCCTGCGCAGCAAGCTGACGGCGGCACTGCGACGGATCGAGGAACTCGAGGCCGCCGCCGACACCGACTTCCTGCTCGGGATTCCCAACCGGCGCGGCTTCGAGCGAGAACTGCACCGCGCGATCGGCTACATCAATCGCTATCGTGCCGGCGGCGCGCTGATCGTGCTCGACGTCGACCGCCTGAAGCCGATCAACGATGTCTTCGGTCACGCCGCCGGCGACGAGGTGCTCAAGGCCATTGCAGCGATGCTGACGCGGCAGGTGCGCTCCTCCGACATGGTCGGGCGGCTCGGCGGCGACGAGTTCGCGCTCCTGCTGTGGAATCTGAGCGAGACCGACGCCAAGGCCAAGGCCGCGGCGCTCGAACGGGCGATCGACGAGATGTCGTTCACCTTCGGCGGCAAGCGCGTGAACGCCGGCGCCTCTGCCGGCGTTGCGCTCTTGGGTCCGCATGCGCAAGCCGGCCGCGCGCTGGAGCGGGCCGATGCGGCCATGTATGCGCGAAAGGCGCAGCGCCGGCACGAGGCGAGATCATGATCGCGCGGTCGCAGGGCATGATCCGGAAAAGTGTGAAGCGGCTTCCCGAAAGGATCATGCTCGAACAAAGTCCTGAAGCGCGATGAAGCTATATCGCGCTTCAGAGCGCGCTGAGATCTTCCGGCACGTTGCCGAAGCTGCGCAGCAATCTGGCATCGCCGAATTCGCCGGTCGTGGGATCGCCGCTGCGGCTGAAGGCGATCGCGCCGATATGTCCAGCCACGCGCGCCAGGATTTCGGCGCGCCGCAACGCAGCCGTCGAGTTCTGGCATTCCTCCGCGGTCCCGGCGACCGGCGATCCATCTTCGTCCGTCAGGAAGGGCATCGCAACGTAGTAGGTGACATCGGGCATGGTCTTGCTCCGCTGGCT
>NZ_JAGWUA010000230.1 GCF_028868675.1 Bradyrhizobium sp. | reverse complement strand
GGTCTAAACTCAGTCAGAGTGGCTCACCCATTTTCATCTAAGGCGGGTCGGCCCCTCGGGCCGGTCGGAACTCGCAATGACGACGCGACAGAACGGTTTACGATCGGGAGAAGACCAAAATGTCAGACCGCCTCAAGGGCAAGCGCGCCGTCGTCACCGCCGCGGCGGCGGGCATCGGGCGTGCATGCGCAATCGCGTTCGCGCGCGAAGGCGCCGCCGTCATCGCCACCGACATCAATGAAGGCGGCATCGCAACCCTCGGCAAGGAAGGCGTCGCCGAGACCGCGCGGCTCGACGTTCGCAGCACGGCCGAGGTCGACGCCTTCGCCAGGCGCATCGGCAAGATCGACATCCTGCTCAACGCGGCGGGCTTCGTGCACCACGGCACCATTCTGGATTGTTCGGAACAGGACTGGGACTTCTCGTTCGATCTCAACGTCAAGTCCATGCACCGGACCATCAAGGCGTTCCTGCCGGCGATGCTGGCGGGCGGAGGCGGCAGCATCGTCAACATCTCCTCCTGCGCGGCGTTGAGGCCGCCAGCCAACCGCTATGTTTACAGCGCATCCAAGGCCGCGGTTTCGCTGCTGACGCGCGCCGTCGCACTCGACTTCATCACCCAGGGCATTCGCTGCAACAGCATCTGCCCCGGCACCGTCGAGACACCCTCGATGCTGGACCGCGCCGCCGCTGCCGGCCCCAAGGGCAAGGAGATGTTCATCTCCCGCCAGAAGATGGGACGGCTCGGTACCGCAGAGGAGATCGCCGCGATGGCGGTCTATCTTGGCAGCGACGAAAGCGCATTCACCACCGGCGTCGATCTCGTCGTCGACGGCGGCTACATGCTCTGACGTCCAGAAACAGATGAAGGCTTCAGCATGAACAAGATCGATCTCAACGGCCGCTGCGCCGTCGTCACCGGGGGCGCGCAAGGCTTCGGCCGCGCCATCGCCGCGCGCTTCGTCGCCTCCGGCGCCAGGGTTGCGATCTGGGATTTCGACGCGGCGCTCGCCGAGAAGACCGCCAGGGAGATCGGCGGCGACGTCCGCGTCGTCAAGGTCGACGTCACCGATCCGGCCGCGGCGGAGCAGGCGCGCGACGCGACGCTCGCCGCCTTCGGCAGGATCGACATCCTCGTCAACAATGCCGGCGTTGCCGGCATCAACAAGACGGTGTGGGAGACCGATCTCGAGGAATGGCGCAAGGTGCTGCACATCAACCTCGACGGCCCCTTCATCTGCTGCAAGGCGATCGTGCCCACCATGCTCAAGCAGAAGTACGGGCGCATCGTCAACATCGCTTCGATCGCCGGCAAGGAGGGCAACCCGAATGCGGCGCACTATTCGGCCTCCAAGGCCGGCCTGATCGCGCTGACGAAATCGCTCGGCAAGGAGCTCGCGGCGCACGACATCCTGGTCAACGCGGTGACGCCGGCGGCGGCCAGGACCGCGATCTTCGACCAGATGACGCAGCAACACATCGACTTCATGCTGTCGAAGATCCCGAAGGGACGCTTCGTGCTGGTCGAGGAACTCGCCGCGATGGTCGCATGGCTGGCGTCCGAGGACTGCGCCTTCTCCACCGGCGCCGTGTTCGACATCTCGGGCGGGCGGGCAACCTATTGAGAGCGTCATGATCCGGGAAGGCGGATGCCTGTGCGGCGCGGTGCGCTACAAGGCCGAAGGCGAGCCGCTCAACGTCCGCGCCTGTCATTGCCGCAATTGCCAGAAGGCGATGGGCTCGCCGTTCTTCGCCCGCGCGCTGTTTCCGCAGACCGCGCTCACGATCGAGGGCGAAATCGGCCGCTATCCGTCCTCCGACGCCATCGATCGCGTGTTCTGCAAGCGCTGCGGCACGCGGCTGTTCTCGTGGCGGCGCAACGGCACCGCCGCCGGCGTGGCGCTGGCGACCTTCGACGACCGCAACGCCTTCGCGCCCACCGAGCACATCTGGGTGTCGGAGAAGATCGCCTGGGTGACGCTCGATGACGGCCTGCCGCAATACGAGACGACCATCCCGCCATGACTTCCTCGATAACGTCCATGGCTTCGTCGTGCTAGCCTGCCCCGGCACCGGAGTCCGAATCTCGTGAGCCTCTCCCTCTACGATCTCTCCGTCTGGGTCCTGCCGCTGATAATCGCGATCACCTTCCACGAGGCGGCGCACGGCTTCGTCGCGCACCGCCTGGGCGACAACACCGCCTGGCAGCTCGGCCGCGTCAGCTTCAACCCGCTGCGGCACATCGACCCCTTCGGCACGCTGTTCCTGCCGGCGATGCTGCTGATGGCGCATTCGCCGTTCCTGTTCGGCTATGCCAAGCCGGTGCCGGTGAACTTCCGCAATCTGAACAATCCCAAGCTCGACATGGTCTGGGTGGCGCTCGCCGGCCCCGCAACCAACATCCTGCTGGCGCTGGCGGCGGCGCTGGCGGTCCACGCCCTGCCCTTCGCCCCCGCCGGCTCGGCGCAATGGATCGCGGACAACCTGAAGAACGCGATCCTGATCAACGCGGTGCTCGCGGTCTTCAACATGATGCCGATCCCGCCGCTCGACGGCGGGCGGGTCGCCGTCGGTCTGTTGCCGCGGCGGCTCGCCTTGCCGCTGGCGCAGCTCGAGCCGTTCGGCATGCTGATCCTGATCGGCATCCTGATCCTGCTGCCCCTTGCGGGTTCCCAGTTCGGTCTCAATCTTGATGTTATTTCTGCAATACTGCGAACGTTGACCGGATATGTGATTCAAGTGGTTCTCTTTCTGACCGGCAATGCGTAGTTGAAAGCCGACTCCAAACTCGAAAGGCCCGAGGCCGACTTGGTCAAAGCTGCCGACATGCTGATCGCGCGACGAGCCGACACGCGCGCCCGGGCCGATTTCGCCACCTGGAAGATGATGGCCAAGCTGAATGGTCTGTCGGCTCTGCCCCCCGACGCCCAGGGTTTCCTGGCCGGCTACAATAATCTGCTGGAGCAGATGAGCGAGGCCGAGGCGACCGAAGCCGCCATCGCGGAAGTCTACAAGTCCTACTACGCCGAGATGGGCGGCGGCGGAACTCCGCCGGACGTCCGTCCGCGGTCCAGCCAACCCGCAGCGGACAATGTTACCGCCTTCCGCCGGCCGGCGCCGAAGCAGAAGAAGCCTGCGCCGTTCAGCGCGGCAACCATGGGAGGGCCCGACAAGCGCCCGCTCCCGGTGGCGCTGATCTTCGCCTGCCTGGTCGTGGTCTATGTCGCGATCCGCATGCTCTGGAAATAGCCGGCCGGACCGAGCACCGACGGCTCAGCCCTTCTTTTTCTTCTGCTCGTCCCTGAAGATCACCGGTAGCTTGAAGCTGAAGGTCTCCTCAGTGAGGGCAGCCGGCGGTCGCGGCACGGGGTCGGAGCGCCGGACCATGGCGACCGCCTCGCGGTCGTAGGCCTGATCGCCCGAGGATTCCACGACCTGGACGGAAACGACATTGCCGCGGCGATTGAGAACCAGGCTCACGGTCACCGTCGCCTTGCCCTTCTTCTCCTCGGGATAGTGCAGGTGTTGCTGGAAGTAGGCGCTGATCTTGCGGCCCCAATCGGCGGTGAGCTTCAGCTGGTCCTTGCCCAGGCCGATGCTCGGCGCCTTGGCCTTCTCCGCCTCGCGCGCGTCCTCATCCAGCATCTGCCGCGCGGTCGCGACCTGGGCAGGCGACTCGTCGGCGGCGTGGGTCTCGACGGCCGCGACCTTCGGCTCGTCCTCCTTCGGCTTCCTGGTGTCGCTCTGCGTGACGATCCGATCCGGATCCTCGGCCTCGTGAACCTGGTCCTTCGGAAGCTCGGTTTCCTTCACTTCCGCCTTCTGCTCGGAAAGCGCGCGCGATTCCTGCGCCGCCTCGGTGTCGGGACCCGGCGGCAGATCGTAGTCCGGCGCCTTGGGCGAGGCCATCTCGACCGCGAACTCCGCGCCGCTGGCGCCGAGGCCGTCGTCCCCGTCATCGGTCGGCAGATGGGCGATCGCAAGCGCCGCACCTCCCAGATGCAGCGCAAGCGCCGTCACCGCGGCGAACATCCACAGCCGGCCGGGCGGTCTTGGCTCGTGATCGAGGTCAGGCATGGCACCGGCCTCAGGGTTTTGCGGCGTCCATCGACGGCGCCTCCAGCGCGACGAGCTTGACCTTGGAGTAGCCGCCGGAACGCAACAGCTCCATCACACCCATCAGCTCGCCATAGGGCACCGAGCGATCGGCCCGCAGGAAGACGTACTTGTCCTTGCTCATGTCGGCCAATCCGTCGAGCGAGGCGATCAGCCCGGTGCGCTTGACCGGCTCCTCCCCGATCGCCAGCGTCAGGTCGGGCCTGATGCTGACATAGGTCGGCTTGTCCGGCTTCTTCTGCGGCGTCGCGCTCGACGTCGGCAGGTCGACCGGCAGGTCCACCGTCGACAGCGGAGCTGCGACCATGAAGATGATCAGCAGCACCAGCATGACGTCGATGAACGGCGTGACGTTGATCTCATGCGTCTCGGCGAAGTCGGCATCGTCGTCGAAGTCGTTGTCTGCAATCGAGGCGCCCATCGCCTACTCCGCCGCGCGCGAATGCACGCTGCCATGGCTGCGATCGAGATCGCGCGACAGCAGCCGCGCCGCCGCACCCGAGGCGCGACCGACGAGTTCGAGATAGCCCTTCGTCAGGCGTGCGAAATGATTGTAGATGATCACCGCCGGGATCGCGGCGACGAGGCCGATCGCTGTGGCAAGCAAGGCTTCCGCAATGCCGGGCGCGACGACGGCGAGGTTCGTCGTCTGCGACTTCGAGATGCCGATGAAGCTGTTCATGATGCCCCAGACGGTGCCGAACAGTCCGACGAAGGGCGAGGTCGCGCCGATGGTCGCGAGCACGCCCATGCCGAAACGGACGCGGCGCGATTCCGCCCGCACGATCTCGGCGAAGTTCGATGCCACCCGCTCCTTGATGCCTTCGTCGCTGGAGATGCCCGCCGACAGCCGCGCCTCGCGCATCGCCGCGGCCAGCAACGACGGCAAAATGCCGTCCTTGGCGCCGAGCGCGAACTGCGCTTCGGCCAGCGACCTCGCGTCGGCGATCTTGCGCAATGCCGTTCTCAGCCTGCGCTGCACCAGCGACAATTCGATCGACTTGGCGATGAAGGCGGTCCAGGTCATGAGCGAGGCGAAGGCCAGGCCGATCATGACAGCCTTCACGACCACGTCCGCCGACATGAACATCGACCAGGGCGACAATTCCTTCATGACCGGTGCGGCCGGCCTCAGCGAACGGGTGCCGGTGTCGGCGGCCGTCGCGTCGGGCGACGGGGCGACGGTCGCCGGAGCCGGACTTGCGGCCAGTTGCGGCGCCCCTTGCACGGGCGTCGCCGCCTGGGGCTCCGGTGCCACGGTTTGCTGTGCCGAAACCGGCGACCCGAGCCAGGCGGCCGACAACATCACGATTGCGGCGACGCTCACTCGGAGAAAAATCGTCTTCATGCTTCGGCCCAGGTGCGGATGAGGTTGTGATAAAGACCCGTCAATTTGACCGTTTCGGGGTCGTCGCGTCCAAGCCGCTCTGCCAGCGCCTGAACGGCGGTATCGAGGTCAAAGATCAGGCTGCGGGCCTGATCGTGCCCGTACCATGCTCCGTAGCAGGAAAAAAGGCGTCGCCAGAGCCTCCGCCGTGCCGGCGTGACGAGATGCAGGCTTTTCGAAGGATAGAGCACGCAATCGCTGGCCGGCAACTTCACTTATTGGCCGAAAATTCGGGAAAATTTCCCGATGCCGTACCCCCGACGCCACCGCGACCACGCTCGCGACCGCCGTCGCCGGCCTCGGTGCAACCATCCGCCCCATTTCACACGCCCCATTTCTAGACCGCTCATGCGCATCATTTGCAACGAGCGATCTGGCGTTGGTATCGGCGGCAAGAATGCCGGTCAATTTGAATAGGCCGAGAGAAGCTTTGAATACGTCCAGATCGGAACGATCCCAGGTCTGCAGTTTGAAATCGTTCCAGACGGCTGCTCGCAAGCAGCCTCGCGAGAGCGCCGAAACAATACACGGGACGGGCGAGCAAGGCGCAGCAGGTGCACGCCAACCGAATTTTCCGAAAGCCGAGAATGACGTTTATGACCCGTGCTTTCACGGCTTGAATCGGGTGCAAAGCTTTCCAATTGTTTAGTATTCTCAAGCCAGAGTGTGTTTACACTCGAACTTGGCGTATATTATACGTGAGCGCTCTGGAACGTCTCAAAGATCCGTTCTCTTACGCATTCGGGCAAGCGAGCCGACAAGTAGCCGACATGAAGATCCGCTGGATTCTGATCATCGCAGCCGTGGCGCTGGCAGGCTATTTCGGCTGGCAGCGATTCCACGCATCCGATGCCGCGAAGACCCAGACCGCGCAAAAGGGACCGCCGCGGGCCCCGGCCATCCCGGTAAGCGTGGTACCGGTTCAGAAGTCGGATTTCCCGGTCTTCTTGACGGGGCTCGGCACGGTGCAGGGCTTCAACACCGTGCAGGTACGGACGAGGGTCGACGGCCAGATCGACAAGATCGCCTTCACCGAAGGCCAGATCGTCAAGCAGGGTGATCTTCTCGTCTCCATCGATCCGCGTCCGTACCAGGCCACGCTGGACCAGGCCAAGGCCAAGAAGGCGCAGGACGAGGCAAATCTCGAGAACGCCAATATCGAACTCCAGCGCTCGACCAGGCTCGGCGAATTCGCAACCGCGCAGCGGCTCGATGCGCAGCGCTCGACCGTTGCCCAGCTCAACGCCCAGATCGCGGCCGACCAGGCCGCCATCGCCAATGCCCAGACACAGCTCGACTACACCCAGGTCACGGCCCCCATCACCGGCGTCGCCGGGCTGCGTCAGGTCGACGTCGGAAACATCGTCAACGCCTCGAGCCAGACACCGGTCGTGACCATCGCCCAGGTCGAGCCGATCTCGGTGATCTTCACGGCGCCGGAGGACCAGCTCCCCTACATTACCGAGGGTCAGGCCGCCGGCGCGCTGA
>NZ_JAGWUA010000001.1 GCF_028868675.1 Bradyrhizobium sp. | reverse complement strand
CCCAACCGCGGCGCGCGCGTCCTCCTTCTCACCGCCTCAAGATGTGATAGCCTCGTTCGGTCTGATCCTACCGACAGACTTCGAACTTCGTCTCTCGAATAGCCAAAACAAAATAAGCAGTGCAGCCCTCTGGGGCTGCCTTAGGGGAGTGACGCAATGACATCGGCTTTGCATCGATCCGTATTTGCGCTGGCGGCGGTTGCCCTACTCGCGGGCACGACCGTCGTCAATGCGCAGCAACAGGACAAGAACCGGGCGCTGAAGAAATACGAATCCGGCACCAAGGAATTCTGGACCCATCCGCCGGATGACTGGTTCCTCGGCGACGAGACCGAGGCGCAGAAGGGCCTGGCGCCGCCATCCGGACCGCCGACGGGCGCGTCGGAGGCCGAGCTCGCCAACATCGTGAAGAAGATCAAGCTGCCCGCGGGCTTCAAGATCGAGGTGTGGGCGCCCGGCGTGCTGGCCGCGCGGCAGATGGCCTGGGGCGACAAGGGCACGCTGTTCGTCGGCTCGTTCGGCCTCGGCAACGTCTATGCGATCAAGGACAACAACGGCAAGCGCGAGGTCAAGACCATCCTCAAGGGTCTGAACATGCCGACCGGGCTCGCCTTCCGCGACGGCGCGCTCTACGTCATCGCGACCGACAAGCTGATCAAGTACGAGAATGCCGAAGCCAATCTCGACAATCTCGGCCAGGGCAAGGTCGTCTATGACGACATGCCGTCCTACGCGGCGCACGGCTGGAAATACATCGCGGTCGACAAGGACGGCTGGTTCTACCTGCCGTTCGGACCGCCCTTCAACATCGGCATCCCGCCGACCAGCGTGTCGCAGATCCGGCGCGTCGATCCCAAGACCGGCAACGCCGAACTCTGGGCGCTCGGCGTCCGCAACTCGGTCGGCGGCGACGTCGATCCGCGCACGGGCAAGTACTGGTTCACCGAGAACGCGCGCGACTGGGTCAGCGACGATCTGCCGAGCGACAAGCTCAACATGATCTCGAAGATGGGCGAGCATTTCGGCTATCCGTACTGCCACCAGGGCGACCTGCCGGATCCCAAGTTCGCGATGGGCCACAAGTGCTCGGAGTTCACGCCGCCCGTGCTCAAGCTCGGCGCGCACGTCGCGCCGCTCGGCATGAAGTTCTATACCGGCGACCAGTTCCCCGCCGAGTACAAGAACAACATCCTGATCGCCGAGCACGGCTCCTGGAACCGCCACAAGTATCAGGGCGCGCGCATCATGCGCGTGATCGTCGGGCCCGACGGCAAGAACCCGAAGCAGGAGGTGTTCGCTTCCGGCTGGCTCGAGGGCGACCAGGGCTATCTCGGCCGTCCCGACGACATCATCCTCGCCAAGGATGGCTCGATCCTCGTCGCCGACGACTGGGCCGGCGCGATCTATCGCATCAGCTACAGCAAGAAGTAGAACTGCGACGATAACCCGAGGGGCTGCGGCGGCCACGTCTGGCGGCCGCAGCCTCTGTTTTTCAGCATGCCGTCGTTCCGGATCGCGCCGCGCGAATCCGGAACCCATGACCCCGAGCCGTGGTTATGGATTCCGGGTCTGCGCTCGCGCATCCCGGAATGGCGAATTCAGCGATGGTGCAACAGATGCGCAAGCAGTTGATGCGGTCCGCGACACTCGGCCTTGCGTTCATGGGGATAGCGTTCAATCCCGCCCGTGCCGCGGACGCCGCCGCGGCCGGCAAGACGAAAGCCGAGATCTGCGCGGGCTGCCACGGCGAGAACGGCATCTCACAGACCGAGAACATTCCCTCGCTCGCCGGCCAGCCCGACCAGTTTCTCCAGTGGCAGCTCGTCTTTCTTCGCGCCGGCTCGCGCAAGAGCGAGCAGATGCAGCCGATCGCGGAAGAGATCAGCAACGAGGATATCCGCAATCTCGGCGCCTATTTCTCGCAGCTTGCCCCGCCCAAGGGGCCGCCGGACAATGATCCCAATCTCTCGAAGAAGGGCGCGGAAGCAGCCCGCGGGCGCGGCTGCGCGCGGTGCCATACCGACAGCTACGCCGGCACCAAGGCTGTGGCGCGGCTCGCCGGCCAGCGCGAGGAATATCTGGTGAAGGCGCTGCACGAGTACAAGGCGGGCCTGCGCGTCGGCGGCGGCGTCGCCGCCATGGCCGACATCGCCTATTCGCTGAGCGAGGAGGAGATCACCGCGCTCGCGCATTACATGGCGCATCTGCAGTAGAGGCGAATGGCGAATAGGGAGTAGCGAGTAGTCGAGGCGTCAATCGCCATTCGCTACTCGCCTATCCCCGCTGCTTCTCATACGCCTTCAGATGCGTGTAGGCGATGCGCAGCTTCGGCACAGGCACCTTGGCGGCCTCGGCGCGCGCGATGAGGTCGCCGATGATGTGATCGGCCTCGACCGGCAGGCCGGCCTTGACGTCGCGGAACATCGAGGCCGTCATCGGCGATCCCTCGGCGGTCAGCATCCCCCTGACGCGCTCGAAGAACGGCCCGCCCGGCGGAAAGCCCGCGGAGGTCGCGATCGCGCTGGTCTCGTCGAGCATGCCGAGCATGAAATCCTTGCCGCCGGGTGCGGCGAGGATGTTGCCGACGGAGGTGCGCATCAGGCAGGTCGCGGCCGCGAGCGAGGCGAGGAATACCCACTTCTCCCACATGTCCTGAAGGATGTTCCGGCTGGCGGCCGCCCCTGCGATGCCGCTCCTGAAGGTCTCGTCGATCGCCAGCACCCTGTCCGACAGCGTCCCGTCACGCTCGCCGTAATTGATCGACTGCATCGGCTGCAGCTGCACGACCTCGCGCTTCTCGTTCAGGGTCGCGGCGATGGCGCAGAGCCCGCCGAGCACGCGCGCCGAGCCGAACCTTTGGTCGAGCACGTCGAGATGCCGCATGCCGTTGAGCACGGGGATGATTGCGGTCGTCGGCCCGACCGCCGGCGCAAAGGACGTGACGGCATCGTCGAGATCGAACGCCTTGCAGCTCAGGAGTACGACGTCGAAAGCCTGCTTGAGGCTGTCCGCCTGCACCGCCGGCGGGTTTTTCAGCGTCACGTCGCCGTTCGGGCTCCTGATGACGAGGCCGGAGCTCGCGAGCTCGGCGGCGCGCCGCGGCCGCACCAGGAAGGTGACGTCGCGGCCGGCCTGCAGCAGCCTGCCGCCGAAATAGCCGCCGATGGCGCCGGCGCCGACCACGAGGATGCGCATGAGGATGCTCCGCTGGGCAATGCGAATAGCGAGTAGTGAATAGCGAATAGGGCATGACCTCGCGAATTGCGAGTCCCAATTCGACTATTCGCCACTCGCTACTCGCCCTTTCCCAGCACCAGCTCCTCGACCTCGCGCAGTTGCTCCTTGCCGAAGAACATCTCCTTGCCGACGAAGAAGGTCGGCGAGCCGAAGGCGCCGCGCTCGACCGCGTCCTCGGTGTTCCTGATCAGCTTCGCCTTGACCTCGGATTCCTGCGCGCGGGAAAACAGCTTCTTCGCGTCGAGGCCGGAGGAGGCGATCGCCGCCATCGCGATGTCCGGATCGTCCATCTTCTTCGGCTCGCGCCACATGTGGTGGAAGGCTGCCTCGACATATCGTTCGAACACGCCCTCGAGCTGCGCCGCGATCGCCGCGCGCATCAGGTTCAGCGTGTTGACCGGAAAATACGGATTCCAGACATAGGGCTGGACGTGGAACCGCTTGAGGAAGCGCTGTGTCTCGACGGCCTGGAATTCGCGCTTGTTCTTGATGCCCGCGAGCGTCTCGGCCGGCGAGCGGTTGTTGGTCGCCTTGAAGATGCCGCCGAGCAGGATCGGCACGTATTCGAACCTCACGCCGATCCGGCGCTCGATCGCGGGGATCGCCTCATGACTGAGATAGGCGTTGGGGCTGCCGAAATCGAACAGGAATTGCGGGGCTGTGCGGGTCAAAACGTCCTCCCTGACTGCGCTTCCGCCGGTATTGTGGCGCAGGGCGCGGCCGAGGTCCACCTTATAATGATGGTCATAATACTTTGGCCCGCTCGCCATAGGCGAGGCTCGCCGCGTGCTCGCGGATGTCGGCGGGCCAGTCCGCGATCAGGCCTTCGAAGCGGCGCCGGTCCTCGGAAAACAGTGCGCGCGCGGCCTCCTCGAAATGCACGAGATTGCCGGCCATCGCCGACATGAAGTGATGGGCCGCGTCGCGCGCCTGCCGCGCGCGGTCGCGTTCGCCATGGGCGCGCCGTGCCTCCTCGACGAGCTTGCGCAGCGCGACCGATGCGCCGCCTGCTTGCGCGTTGAGCCACTCCCAGTGTCGCGGCAGGAGCGTTACCTCCCGCGCCATCACGCCGAGTTTTGGCCGCCCCCGGCCGCGCGGGGCGCCCGGTTCCTGCGCCGTGTCCGGCCGCGCGAGCCGCGCCAGCACCTCGTCCTCCTCGCCACGCAGGTCGAAATCGACCGCGCGACCGCTGGCGTCGTCGAAGATGAGGATCGGCTCGCCCGGTTGCGCCTGCGCGCGCTTCACGGCGAGCGCGACCTCGGCGACCGGTCCTGACGCCAGGCGGCGCTGACCCCTGAAGGCCGTGAAGTTCTCTTGCATTGGAATCACTACCGAATTGAGTATCAAGTCATCTTTATATCCGGGTAAAATAAGCGCGTCAATATGCCCGGGTGTAAATCGCGCGGCCGGCGCCTCGACATTCGGCCTGCCGGCGGGCACCAACGCACCGGCCGCCGACGATACCGGACCACGCCCAGCGAGAGGATGCGCGATGCTGACGGTTCACCACCTCAACGACTCACGCTCGCAGCGCGTGCTGTGGCTGCTCGAGGAGCTGGGCGTGCCCTACGAGATCGTGCGCTATCAGCGTCAGCCGGACATGCGTGCGCCGAAGGAGCTGCGCGCCATCCATCCGCTCGGCAAGTCGCCCGTCATCACCGACAACGGCAACACCATCGCCGAGTCCGGCGCCATCATCGAATACATCGTCGCCACCTATGGCAACGGGCGTCTCATCCCGCCGTCGAACACGCCGGAGCGGCAGCGCTACACCTACTGGCTGCACTATGCGGAAGGTTCCGCGATGCAGCCGCTGCTGCTGAAGCTGCTGTTCACGCTGATGCCGAAGCGCGCGCCGGCGCTGTTGCGGCCGCTGGTGCGCAAGGTCTCGAACCAGGCGCTGACCGCGCTGGTCAATCCGCAGCTCAGGCAGCACATGGACTATTGGGAGGGCGAGCTTGCGAAGAGCGAGTGGTTCGCCGGCAGCGAGTTCACCGCGGCCGACATCCAGATGAGCTTTCCGCTCGAAGCGGCCCAGGCGCGCGGCGGGCTGGAGCAGGACCATCCCAAGGCGATGGCGTTCCTCGAGCGTATCCACGCGCGCCCCGCCTACAGCCGTGCGCTGGAGAAGGGCGGACCGTACCAGGTGGGACGGTAGCGATTACTGCGTCGCTGCGACGACTTCCCTGACCAGCCGCGCCGCGCCACGGATGTCGCCGGTCGGATCGACCGCGTCGCCGAGCCGCACCACCACCAGGCGCTGTGACGGGATGATGAAGATGCGCTGGCCGAGATCGCCCGAGGCGAAGAACGCGTCGCGCGGAATGCCCAGCTTCACCCGGCCCTTCGCGTTCGGATGCTCGCTGCGGTTGGTCCAGAAGCCCGCGCCGTAATCGGTGTCTCGCGTGGCCGCCGCGCAAAAGTCCACCCAGTCCTCGTGCAGCAGGCGCTTGCCGCCGACCACGCCGTCGTCGAGATAGAGCTGGCCGAGGCGCGCCCAGTCGCGTGCGCTCGCCAGCATGTAGCTCGTGCCCTGCAGCGTGCCGGCGCCGTCGAGCTCCAGCGTCACGTGGCGCATGCCGAGCGGATTGAACAATTCGCGCCAGGCATAGGCGAGGCTCTGCTCGGGCCCGCCGGTGGCGTCGCGGACGATTCGCGCCAGGATCTGCGTGGTGGCGCTGGAATAGTGCCAGCGTCGTCCCGGCGGTGCGATCGGCCTGGCCTGAACGGCAAAGGCGGCCATGTCGTCGTGCAGGAACACCATCCGGCTCGACGGGTCGAACCCGCTATTGGTCTCGTCGAGTTCGAGCCCCGTCGTCATCCGCAGCAGATGCTCGACCTCGATCTGGCGGCGCGGATCGGCCGGACCGCGCCATTCCGGGATCGGTGCCGGCAGCGACGGGCTGGTCAGGCCCTGCTGGGTCATGACGCCGATCAGGGTTGCGATGACCGACTTGGTCATGGAGAAGCCGAGGAGCTCGGTGTCGATCCCGATGCCGGCGGCGTAGCGCTCGGCGATGATGCGGCCGTCGCGCACCGCGACCACCGCCTTGGTGCGCCGGAACGGCGGCGCGGCCGGCTCCTCGAAGGCATGATCGAGCGCGGCCTTCAGCGCGGGATCGCCGGGCTCGACCACCGTGGGCCCCGCGATCTCCGGCAGCAGCGGCGGGGCCTTCGCCGCTCTCGCCGCCACGAGGTCGATCTTGGGCAGGTAAGGCTGACTTGCGCCATGCACCAGCACGCAGCCAAACCCCTCGCGAAAGATCGCGTGGCTGCGAAAACCTCCGAGCAACGAGACGTCGGCGGTCTTCGCCGCGCGATCGAGGTCGAGCCGCAGCAGCGGGCGCAGGCGGCGGATGCCTTCGCGCTCCGTCGTTTCCGCAAACACGCCCTGCGGGTCGAGGCCGGAGACGAAAACCTTGCTGCAGACATTGTGCGCGACAAAGCCGGTCGCGACGCGAACCGCGCGGTCGGGACGGAAGACGAAGCCGAGCAGCGCGAGGATCGCCAGCGCGAGAAGCGCGGCCGATCCCCGCACCATCCATCGTGTTCGTAACGGGCTCATCGCGCCGGCCAAAGTCCTATTGTCCGGCTGCTTCCGCGCCGCGCGTGCGCGGATCCGGCGCGCCGCGCGGACCGTTCGCCGTCACGGCGATCGAGTTGGCGGACGTCTGTCCCATCGGCTCGACGATCAGATGGCCTTTCGCCTTCAGCTCGGCCAGCGCGTCCTCGGAAAAGCCGTGCTCGACGCGCACCTCGTCCGGCAGCCATTGATGATGCAGCCTCGGCGCGGCGACGGCGGCCGCCACGTCCATCCGGTAGTCGAGCACGTCGACGATCACCTGCAGCACGGTAGAGATGATGCGGCTGCCGCCGGGCGATCCCGTCACCAGCACCGGCTCGCCGTCCCTGAGCACGATGGTCGGCGACATCGACGACAGCGGACGCTTGCCGGGACCCGGCAGATTGGCCTCGTAGCCGACCAGGCCATAGGCATTGGCGGCGCCCGGCGCCGCGGTGAAATCGTCGAGCTCGTTGTTGAGCAGCACGCCGGTGCCGTCGGCGACGAGGCCGACGCCGTAGCTGAAATTGAGCGTCGTGGTGTTGCTCACGGCATTGCCGCGGCCGTCGACCACGGAAAAATGCGTGGTGTTGCTGCCCTCGCGCGGCGGCGTCGCCGCGGCCACCAGCTCGCTCGAGGGCGTGGCGCGATTGACGTCGATGCCGGCGCGCAAGCGCGCCGCATAGTCCTTTGCGATCAGGGTCTGGACCGGCGCCTTGACGAAGGCGGGATCGCCGAGATAGCGCGCGCGATCGGCGTAGGCGCGCTTCATGGCCTCGATCAGCAGATGCAGCGAGGCCGCTGAGCCCTGCTTCAAGTCCGCAAGCGGAAAGCCTTCCAGGATGTTCAGCGCCTCCACCAGCACCACGCCGCCGGACGAGGGCTGCGGCATCGAGACGATGTCGTAGCCGCGATAGCTGCCGCGCACGGGCTCACGGATCACCGCCCGGTACGACTTCAGGTCGTCCACGGTCATGATGCCGCCGGCGTCGGTGACGGCGCGGGCGAGCTTGTCGGCAACCGCGCCCTCGTAAAAGCCGCGCGGACCCTGCGCCGCGATGGCCGACAGCGTGTCGGCAAGGTCGGCCTGCACCAGCCGGTCGCCGTCGCGCAGCGGCGTGCCGTCGGGCCGCGAGAATATCCTTGCCGATGAGGACCAGCGCGCGAGCCGCTTGTGCCAGCGGGGCAGGGTGTCGGCGACGTCGTCGGCGAGGACAAAACCGTCGGCCGCGAGCGCGATTGCCGGCTGCAGCAACTGGGCAAGCGTGAACTTGCCGGAGCCGAAGTTTTCGAGCGCCAGCGCCAGTCCGGCCACCGTTCCGGGTACGCCGATGCCGAGCGCCGAATCGCGCGATTTGGCGATGTCGGGCTTGCCGTCGGTTCCGAGGAAGAGGTCGGGCGTGGTCGCGGCCGGCGCCGTCTCGCGATAGTCGATTGCCACGTCTTCCCGGCGGTCGGCGGAATGGATCACCATGAAGCCGCCACCGCCGATATTGCCGGCGCGCGGATAGGTGACCGCCATGGCGAAACCGGTGGCGACCGCGGCATCGACGGCATTGCCGCCCTGCCTGAGGATATCGGCGCCGATCTCTGCGGAGGTCCTCTCCTGCGCCACCACCATGCCGTGCTCGGCGCTGACGGCATGGACGGTGTCGAGGGCGGGAGGAACATAGGCCCGGCGCGCGTCCTGCGCCGTGGTGGGCAGAATGCCACAAACGAGGACAGCGACGGCGGCGAGCACAGTCCGCCGTGTCGAAAGTAACGTCATCATCAAAATTCCGCCGCGGCTTCGCGCCAATGCGCATCCGTCACAGCAATGCTATACGGTTTGCGCCGCGACAGGCAAAACGCCGTTTCGTGATAGGGAATGACATGACGACGATTGCCTCCGATGCGCGCATGGCCGACATGCAGCCGACCTATCCGCCGCGCGCGGCCGTCGTCAGCTGGATCTTCTTCGACTGGGCGGCGCAGCCCTATTTCACGCTGATCACGACCTTCGTCTTCGCGCCCTATTTCGCCACCAGCATCGCCCCCGATCCCGCGACCGGGCAGTCGCTGTGGGGATTCGCGATGGCGGCTGCCGGCATGGCGATTGCGCTGCTGTCGCCGGTGCTGGGCGCCATCGCCGATGCCGCCGGCCGGCGCAAGCCCTGGATCGCGGCGTTCGGCGCCATGCTGGTGCTCGGCTCCTGCGTGATGTGGATCGGCAAGCCCGGCGATCCCGGCATCATCCCGCCGCTGCTCGCGGCGCTCGCGCTCGCGAGCGTCGGCGCGGAGTTCGCCACCGTCTTCAACAATGCGATGATGCCGACGCTGGTGCCGCCGGAGCGGATCGGGCGACTGTCGGGCACCGGCTGGGCCACCGGCTATGTCGGCGGCATCGTCAGCCTGATCATCGTGCTCGGCTTCCTTGCCGCAAATCCCGAGACCGGCCGCACGCTGCTCGGCGTCACGCCATTGTTCGGACTGGATCCCGCAACCCATCAGGGCGACCGCATCACCGGACCGCTCACGGCACTCTGGTTCGTCATCTTCGTGACGCCGATGTTCCTGTTCACGCCGGACTATCCGGCCAAGCGACCGGTGCGCGAAGCGCTGCGCGCGGGGCTTGCCGAGCTCAAGCAATCGCTCGTCGAATTGCCGCGGCAGAAATCCATCGCGACCTTCCTGCTCGCCAACATGGTCTACACCGACGGGCTGGTGTCGCTGTTCGCCTTCGGCGGCATCTACGCCGCCGGCACGTTCGGCTGGCACACGATCCAGATCGGCACCTTCGGCATCCTCCTGGCGATCGCCGGCGCTTTCGGCGCCTGGCTCGGCGGCAAGCTCGACGATCTCCTGGGACCCAAGCGCGTGATCGCGGGCAGCATGCTGGTGCTGCTGCTCTCGCTGGCCGCGATCCTGCTCGTCGACAGGGACAGCGTGCTGTTCGTGAAGGTCGCGCCTCCGGAGCCGGGCGGCGCGCTGTTCTCGGGCGCGGCCGAGCGGGCCTATCTCGTGCTCGGCTGCCTGATCGGCGCGGCCGGTGGCCCCTTGCAGGCCGCATCGCGCACGATGCTCATCCGCCTGGCGCCGAAGGACCGTATCGCGCAGTATTTTGGACTGTTCGCGCTGACCGGCAAGGTGACGTCCTTCATCGGCCCGCTGCTGATCGGGACGATCACCGCGGCGACCGCGAGCCAGAAGGCCGGCATGGCCGTGCTGGTAGTGTTCTTCGTCGCCGGGCTGGTGCTGTTGCTGCGGGTGCGCGACAAGTAACTCCGCTGTCGCTCCGGCTCTGCGAGCCGTCCCCAAATGGCGGCGCGAGATCAGTGCCGGAAGTGCCGCGTGCCCGTGAACACCATCGCGATGCCGTGGTCGTCGGCGGCCTTGATCACCTCGTCGTCGCGCATGGAGCCGCCGGGCTGCACCACGGCGGTGGCGCCGGCCTCGATGCAGGCGAGCATGCCGTCGGCAAACGGGAAGAACGCATCCGAGGCGACCACCGAGCCCCTGGTCAGGGGCTCGGCGAGCTTCAGCTCCTTCGCCGCATCCTGCGCCTTGCGCGCCGCGATCCGCGCCGAATCCACCCGACTCATCTGACCCGCGCCGATGCCCACGGTGGCAAGGTCCCTGGCGTAGATGATGGTGTTGGACTTGACGTGCTTGGCAACGCGGAACGCAAACTTGAGGTCGCGCATCTCGGTGTCGGTCGGAGCGCGTTTTGTCACCACCTTGAACGTCATGTCGTCGACCACGGCATTGTCGCGGCTCTGCACGAGGAGACCGCCGGCCACCGTCTTGGCGGTGAGGCCCGAGGTGCGCGGGTCGGGCAGGCCGCCGGCGAGCAGGAGTCGCAAATTCTTGCGCGCGCCGATGATGGCGATCGCCTCCTCGCTCGCGTCTGGCGCGATGATCACCTCGGTGAAGATCTTCGTGATCTCGCGCGCGGTGTCGGCGTCGAGCGGTCGGTTCATGGCGATGATGCCGCCGAAGGCGGAGGTGGAATCGCAGGCGAGCGCCTTGCGATAGGCGCTGACGAGGTCGGTGCCTTCGGCCACGCCGCAGGGGTTGGCGTGCTTGACGATCACGCACGCGGCAGTCCGCCTGGCGTCGAACTCGCCGATGCATTCATAGGCCGCGTCGGTATCGTTGATGTTGTTGTAGGAAAGCTCCTTGCCCTGCAGCTGCCGCGCGGTCGAGACGCCCGGCCGCTTGTCGGGCAGCGCATAGAACGCCGCGGTCTGGTGCGGGTTCTCGCCGTAGCGCAGCGCCTGGATCAGCCGCCCGCCGAAGGCACGGAAATCCGGCGCCTCGATCTCGAGCTGCCGGTTGAACCAGTTGGAGATCGCGGCGTCATAGGCCGCGGTGCGGGCATAGGCCTTTGCGGCGAGCCGCCGGCGCAGCCTGAGCGTGGTCGCGCCGTTGTTGGCGGTGAGCTCGTCGAGCACGGACTTGTAGTCCTGCGCCTCGACCACGACGGCGACGTCGTCATGGTTCTTGGCGGCGGCGCGGATCATCGCGGGGCCGCCGATGTCGATGTTCTCGATGCAGTCCTCGTAAGCAGCGCCTTTGTCGACCGTGGCCTCGAACGGATAGAGATTGACGACGAGGAGGTCGATCGGTGCGATGCCGTGCGCTTTCATCGCGCTCGCATGCTCGGCATTGTCGCGGATCGCGAGCAGGCCGCCATGAACCTTCGGATGCAGCGTCTTGACGCGGCCGTCCATCATCTCGGGAAAGCCGGTGAGCTCGGAGACGTCCTTCACGGCAAGGCCGGCGCCGGCGATCGCCTTGGCGGTGCCGCCGGTCGAGACCAGCTCGACGCCGTGGGCGGCGAGCGCGCGGGCGAACTCGATCAGGCCGGTCTTGTCGGAAACGGAAAGCAGTGCCCGGGTGACGCCGCGGGGATGGTCGGACGTCTGACGATCAGTCATGGGGCAAGATCCTCTGTTCAGGGAGTACCTATGCCCAGGCGCGCGGCAGAAAAATCCCGCGCTTCCCGATGGTGCTCCATCCAAGGTCGCCAGTCGCGCGAGCGAGGGCTCGTTAGCAGCTTTCGGCGGCGTTCACAACGACCGGATCAGCACATCTACAGCGGCAGTTCCGGTTCGCGCCGGGCGTTGCGGCGAGCATTGGTGACCGCGGGCGAAGCGGTGGAGCGCACAAAACTCCAGCGAATCGAGGGCGCCTGGCGGGCGTCCTGGCGGATCACGATCTGGGCGGTGCGCCGCGGGCCGTCATTGCCGGCGAGGAACACGCTGTCCTCCAGGTCGACCTTGTCGTCGAGCGCCTCGAAGGTCCAGACGTCGCGGTTGGGGAGTACCAGCATGACGCCGCGGGCGTCCGACAGCCGGCTCGCCTTCACCGCGGGATGGAGGTGGAAGCGCAGCGCGAAGTCGGCGTCGCCGCCCTTGATGCGCCCGCCCTGCGGTGGCGACAGCGTGTCCTCGCCGTCGAGCCGCGTGCCGTCATCCGCCACCATCAGCACCCGCCGGTGGATCAGGCCGAAGCGGGCGAGATAGCCGTCATGCGAGGTGGTGAGCAGCGTGCCGTTCTGCACGACTTCGCGATAGTTCTCGACTGCCGAAGGTCCGCTGACGATGGGCGCGCCGTGCAGCAGCTTCTTCATCGCCGACAGCTCGACGAACTGGCAGGACGAGGTGTCGTGATAGGTCAGCGTCGAATGCGCCGCGGTGCCGCGCGCAAAGGTGCGCCAATTGTCGCGGCCCGTCATCGGCATGCCGCAATTGGTGACGATGCGGCTGATGCCCGACGACAGCTCGAACGACAGGCAGCCGGCGTGGGCGTCCTGGCTGACATTGGCCGGCGGCGGCGGGCCGGTGTCGATGATCAGCGTCATCTGCCCGGCATCGAGGCGCTGGAAGCCGGTATGCGGCATCATCGCCATCGGCGTGCCATGGGTGTCGTCATAGGCGAGCAGCGTGGCGAGCAGGTCGGAGGGCGTCGCGCTCATGCCGTTGAACAGCGCGAAATTGCCATCGCCGTGCCGGAAGAATCGCAGCATCGGCATCATGCGGTCGATGGCGTTGAGCAGCGCCGGCGGCGGCGCGATGTTGCGCGCGGCAAAGGTCTGGCGCAGCGGCAACAGGTCGATCAGGAGCTCGATCAGCGCGCCCGGGTTGCGCGAGATATGTCCACCGTCGGGGCTGATCTGGTGCTGCAGCTCGTCGGACAGCTTGCGCGAGGCGCTGCGGATGTGCCGCGACTGGTTGGCCAGGCACAGCGCGGCGTAGCACAGCGCGATCAGCACCTGCAGCCGCGGCACCCCGTCCGGGATATCGACCATGGTGTAGCGCAGATAGCGGATCTCGCGGGCCAGCGCTCGCAGATAACGGCGATAGAACTTGTTGTCGGTGTCGCCGAGCACGAGCGGGGCCTGCGACAACAGCGAAATCACGCGCCGCGCCAGCACGTCGGCGCGGCGGGCCAGCGGCCTGCGCTTGTTGCTCGGATTGGAGATCCAGTCCTCGACCAGCGCCCGCGCATTCGCCCGCGTCAGCGCGGTGTCGGCGGCGCGCAAATGGCGCAGCCAGCCGAAGCCGAGCAGCGCGACCTCCCAGTCCTCCGAGGGCGGCTCGAGATCGAAGATCGAGCGGCCGTGGCAATTGACGATCTTGCCGGCGAAGACGAAGCGTCCGGCATAGATCTCGGCGGCGCGGGTGGCGTCCGCCGTGCGCAGATCGTGCGGGGCGATGATCAGCCGGTCGGTACGGCCGGGCCACAGCCGCGACAGCGCTACCGATCCGCCGCTCGCGCGCGCCAGTACGCTCCGCGCGAAGCGGTTCATGACCAGCGTCGAGATGCGTCTGCGTTGAGCGACCGACACGCCTTGCCTTGAAGGGGGAGAGGATTCCGACGAATCCTTTTAATCCCAAATTCGGCCGCCTGACACCATCTTGAAACCGCGCGAATCAGTGCCGCGGGGACGAAATCCAGTGCAAAATCAGGATTTAACGAGCCGGGCGGCGTAGAACCCGTCGAGCCCGCCGAGCCTCGGGTCGGCATGCGGGAGATGGCAGGGCAGGGTGCGCAGGTCGCCGTCCCTGGTGACGATCTCGGCAAGACCCGCGACCTCGGATGCCGCGATCGGCACCCGCCGCATGTCCGGTTCGGCCGACAGCAGGGCCGCGACCGCCTGCTCGCCTTCTTCGGGTTCCAGCGAGCAGGTGCAGTACACCAGCATCCCGCCGGGCCTGAGCAGTGACACCGACTTTCGCAGAAGCCGCTGCTGAAGCGCGCTCAGCGCGGCGAGGTCGGATTCCTGGCGCAGCCAGGCCACGTCGGGATGACGGCGGATGGTGCCGGTCGAGGTGCAGGGCGCGTCGACCAGAATGCCGTCGAAACCTTCCGCGGGCCCCGGCCATTCCACGGCGTCGGCGACCACGGTCTGGGCCTGAAGCGACAGCCGTGCGAGATTTTCGCGCAGCCGCGCCACGCGGGCCGGCGAACGGTCGACCGCGGTGACCAAAGCGCCGGCATGCGCCAGTTGCGCCGTCTTGCCGCCGGGGGCGGCGCAGAGATCGGCAATGGCCTTGCCGGCGACGTCGCCGAACAGCCTTGCCGGCAAGGCGGCGGCGGCGTCCTGCACCCACCACTGGCCCTCGGCAAATCCGGGCAGCATGGTCACCGAGCCGTGCAGCAGGGTGCGCACCGTTCCGGTCGGCAGCACCTCGCCATGCATGCGGTTGGCCCATTGCGCGGGCTCCGACTTCACCGTGAGATCGAGCGAGGGCTCGTGGCCGAGCGCGCGGACCATGTCGGCTGCGGTTGCCTCGCCATAATGCGCGGTCCAGCGCGCGAGCAGCCACGGCGGCACGTCCAGTGATTTGTCGGCCACTTCCTCGACCAGCGCCTTGCCCTCGCGGGCGCAGCGCCGCAGCACGGCGTTGACGAGGCCGGCATAGCGCGCGGCGCGCCGGTCGGACTGCACCAGCCGGACCGAGAGATCGACCGCGGCGTGATCGGGAACGTCCATCCAGAGGATCTGCGCGGCGCCGACCAGGAGCGCGCTCTGCGCCCGCGGCGCCTCGGAGGGAATGCCCTTGTCGAGCAGCCGTGACAGCACATGGCCGAGCGTGCCGAGCCGGCGCAGGACGGTAGCGACGAGGCGGCGCATCAGTGCGCGGTCACGATCGGCGAGCGACTTCAGGCCGGGATGGGCGCCGGCACCGTCGAGCTGATCGTCGAGCGTGCGGTGCTTGTGCAGCACGCCGTCGACGATGTCGGCCGCGATTCGTCGCGCAGCGAGGCCGGGCACTTCGGATGGAGGAGCAAAACGTTGCGGGGGCATGCGGCGGGCAAGGTTCACGTGGGCGGCAGTTCCGCCGCGAGGGCGCATGCCTTGAGAAGCCACAGCTGTGGCATGCGAATATGCCAAATGTAAGAATCGCCTCTGGAATTCTTGGCCTCGGCGACGATCTCCTGCCCAGGGGCGTGTTTTTTGGATCGCGCGGGACGCGATCCTGCGCTAGGAAGTCCGCCATGAGCGACGATCCCTCAACCTCCGCCCAACCGCCGCGCAAGCCCTTGTCGCCGGCCGCCCAGCGTGCGCTGGCGGAAGCCGAGGCTCGCCGGCAGGCGGCCGCGGCCAATTCCCGGGTTGCACCGAAGGAGCTGCAGGGTCCGAAGGGACCGGAACCCACGCGCTATGGCGACTGGGAAAGCAAGGGCATCGCCTCGGACTTCTGACTCCCCACCGCGCCTTGTCGGCCGACCCTTTTCGGTCCTAGCGTCGGTCGATGCTTCCCAACGAGCGAATCAGCGCTTACCGGCCGTCCTTCCGCACCTCGCCGTTCGGCCGCAGGTTCTCGGCGCTGTTGCCGTGGATGTTCGTGGTTGCCGTCGTGCTGGTCGTCGTGCTGCCGGGACGGCACTGGGTCAATCCGTCCGTCCCGCATTCGACCGAGGGCGGGTCGCAGGATTCTGAAATCGTCCTGCAGCGCGCCGGCGAGCCCGGGGCGCATCATCCCGTCGACGTCATCCGCACGATCGACGGCGACACCTTCGTCGCGCACGTGCGGTTGCAGGGCCATGATCTCGTCACCCGCGTTCGCCTGCGCGGCATCGATGCGCCCGAGCTGAAGGCGTCCTGCAAGCAAGAGTTCGACAAGGCCGAGGCGGCGACCGATGCGCTGAAGGGCCTGCTCGGCCAGGGCGGCGTGTCGATCTACAACGTCGGTCCCGACAAGTATCAGGGCCGGATCGTCGCCGATGTCGCGACCAGGCGGACCGCCAACGTGTCGGCGGCCTTGCTCGCGGCCGGCCACGCGCGCGCCTATGACGGCGGTCACCGCGAAGGCTGGTGCGCCAGGGGCTGGCGCTTCTGGCAATGAAAAAGCCGCGCAGACGCGCGGCTTTCATGGACAGCGATCTTGATCGACCGTCAGCGCGTCACGACCACCGTGGTGCCGACGGACACGCGCTGGAAGAGATCGGTGATGTCCGGGTTCAGCATGCGGATGCAGCCGTAGGAGACGAAGCCGCCGACCGAGCCCGGCACGTTGGTGCCGTGGATCGCGTATTCGCCGCCGGCCAGAGTCATCGCGGCGACGCCCATCGGATTGCGCGGCGACCCGCCGGGGATGACGTCGGGTATGTTCGGCTTGTCGCGCTTCACCTCGCTGGGCGGCGACCAGGCCGGGTTGCGGTACTTGCCGTCGATCCTCGTGGTGCCGGCCCATTGCTTGCCCGACTTGCCGACGCCGACGGGGTAGCGCATGGCGTGGCCGGTATCGAGGATGAGATAGAGCCGCCGCTCGTTGGTTTTGACCACGATGGTACCTGGCGAGTATTCCGCCGAATGCATCCCGACCAGCTCCGGCCGCGCCTCGGCCGCCGTCGACATCAAGATCCCTGCCCCGATGGTGGCGGCCAGCGCCACCGCAATCCTCATCGACATCAATCGCTCCGCTTCCGCTTTGCTGCCCCGAACGGGCCGTCGAATTTCGCAAAAATCCGGCAATGGCCGGCGCACCCAGATATTCTCAACCGCGCCTGTTAACCGAATGGTTGCCACGTGCGGCCGTCTGAGGGTTCCCGGCAGAGGGAACAAAGGAAATGTTCGAATTAAAGTAAATGACCTGAAAACAACACTCGGCGGGAAAGATACGGCAGGCATCGCCGCACCCCTGACAAGTGCGTGAGTGTCGCCGACATGCGGCGGGCGAGTCTCTTCGGGATATCGATGGTCTCGTGTCCCGGACGCGGCGCGGTGCGGAGTGCCGCGCCGCAGAGCCGGGACCCGGATGTGCACAAGGTATGGGCCCCGGATCAGCAGCGCACCGCATCGGACGATGCTGCGCATCGCCGGGAGCGCTGCGCCGCATCCGGGGCACGAGAGGACCTACGTCGACGTCTGCTTGCGGTTCTGCCGGTTCTTGACGAGATCGTCGACCACGGCGGGATCGGCCAGCGTCGAGGTGTCGCCCAGGCTCGACGGTTCGTCCTCGGCGATCTTGCGCAGGATGCGGCGCATGATCTTGCCGGAGCGGGTTTTCGGCAGGCCAGGCGCGAACTGGATCTGGTCCGGCGAGGCGATCGGGCCGATCTCCTTGCGTACCCAGTTGACGAGCTCCTTGCGCAGATCCTCGGTCGGCTCGATGCCGGCCATCAGGGTGACATAGGCGTAGATGCCCTGGCCCTTGATGTCGTGCGGGAAGCCGACGACGGCGGCCTCCGAGACCTTGTCATGCGCGACCAGCGCGCTTTCGACCTCGGCGGTGCCCATGCGGTGGCCGGAGACGTTGATGACGTCGTCGACGCGGCCGGTGATCCAGTAATAGCCGTCGGCGTCGCGCCGGCAGCCGTCGCCGGTGAAGTACTTGCCCTTGTAGGTGGAGAAGTAGGTCTGCTCGAAGCGGGCGTGGTCGCCATAGACCGTGCGCATCTGGCCCGGCCACGACTTGGTGAGGCAGAGATTGCCGGTGGCGGCGCCTTCCAGCACGGCGCCGTCGGCGTCGACGATCTCGGGCACGACGCCGAAGAACGGCTGCGTCGCCGAACCCGGCTTCAGCCTGGTCGCGCCGGGCAGCGGCGTGATCAGGATGCCGCCGGTCTCGGTCTGCCACCAGGTGTCGACGATCGGGCAGCGGTCGTCGCCGACGACGCGGTGGTACCACTCCCAGGCTTCCGGATTGATGGGCTCGCCGACCGAGCCGAGCAGGCGGAGCGAGGCGCGCGAGGTCTTCTTCACCGGCGCATCGCCGCCCTGCATCAGCGCGCGGATCGCGGTCGGCGCGGTGTAGAAGGTGTTGACCTTGTGCTTGTCGATGACGTTCCAGAACCTGGAATTGTCGGGATAGTTCGGCACGCCCTCGAACATCAGCGTGGTGGCGCCGTTGGCGAGCGGGCCGTAGAGAATGTAGCTGTGGCCGGTGACCCAGCCGACGTCGGCGGTGCACCAGTAGATGTCGCCGTCGTGGTAGTCGAAGACGTATTGATGCGTCATCGCCACGAACACGAGATAGCCGGCCGAGGTGTGCAGCACGCCCTTGGGCGTTCCCGTCGAGCCCGACGTATAGAGGATGAACAGAGGGTCTTCCGCGTGCATGTGCTCGACCGGGCATTCGGTCGTCACCATCGCGGCCGCCTCGTGGTACCAGAGGTCCCGCGACGGGTTCATGTCGATCTTGCCGCCGGTGCGCTTGACCACGACGACCCAGTCGACGCCTTCGGTCTTGGCGAGCGCCGCGTCGACATTGGCTTTCAGCGGCACCTTCTTGCCGCCGCGCAGGCCTTCGTCGGCGGTGATGACCACCCTGGATTTGCAGTCGCTGATGCGCTGGGCGAGGCTGTCGGGCGAGAAGCCCGCGAACACCACGGAATGGATGGCGCCGATCCGCGCGCAGGCGAGCATCGCGTAGGCGGCTTCGGGGATCATCGGCAGGTAGATGGTGACGCGGTCGCCCTTCTTGACGTTGCGGGTGCGCAGGATGTTGGCCATCCGGCAGACCTCGTCATGCAGCTCCTTGTAGGTGATGTGCCTGGACTGCGAGGGATCGTCGCCTTCCCAGATGATCGCGGTCTGGTTGGCGCGCTTGTGGAGATGCCGGTCGATGCAATTGTGGGCGACGTTGAGGACGCCGTCCTCGAACCATTTGATGGAGATGTTGCCGGGCGCGAAGGAGACGTTCTCGATTCTGGTCGGCGCCTTCATCCAGTCGATGCGCTTGGCATGCTCGGCCCAGAAGCCGTTCGGATCCGAGATCGAGCGCGCATACATCTCCTTGTACTTGGTCTGATCGACCCAGGCGCGCTTCGCCCATTCAGCGGGCACATCGTAGATCTTCTCGGACATGTTTCCCTCCACAAGCGGCAAGCTCAACGCAACGCCGACATCAGTATTCAAATTATGCGTCGGGCTAACCGGACCCGGCAAGAAGGACAAGTTGGACCTTCGGCGGTCACGCGGCCATGCGGAAGATCAAGGTCGGTGAGGGCGCCTGTCGCAACTCGGCAGGGTGTCGCGGAGGCCGGCGGCACTTCTTTACCGAACTCTTCGGAACCGGCCTGCGCGGGGCACCATACGATGCGAAGAGGTATTTAGTAACCGTGTCTCACAGATTCGGGACTCGCAATAGCCTTCGGAACCCCCTAAATGGCCTCCCCGAGCCCGAAGAGGTTCGTCGGAACAAAACTCAAACCGGCGGTATTGACCGGCAACAGGTGGAGCTAGAGGCGTAAGGCTATGATGGATCAGCAGAATCTCGGGACGATCGAGCCCGCGTCAGCCGATCCGGCCGCCATTGCGCTGGCGAAGGCGCTCGGGCAATGGCCCAAGCCGACCGGTTTCCGGCGCCCGACCCCGAAAAAATCGTTCGACGCGGTCCCTGCCGCGTCCGTGGAGACGCTGGCCAAGGAGCTGGGGCTGCGTCTCGGCGACCAGAACGAGCTCACCATCCGCCGGATCAAGCGCGGCAAGGGCTATTCCTTCGTCCGTCCCAACGGTGCCCATATCCGCGACGCCCGCGTCATCCGCCGGCTGCATGCCATGGCGGTGCCGCCGGCCTACCGCGAGGTCCGTTACTCGGCCGATCCGAACTCGCATCTGCAGGCGGTGGGACGCGATGCCGCAGGCCGGCTGCAATACCGCTACCACGCCGATTGGGAGAAGGTGCGCGAGCAGCGCAAGGCGCACCGGCTGGCCAAACTCGTCGGCGCACTGCCGAAAATCCGGCGCAACGTCTCGATGCACCTGTCGGGCGAGGAGCCGACGCGCGAATTCGCGCTTTCGGCCGTGATCGAGCTGATCGCGCGCACCGCGATCCGTCCCGGCAACGAATCCTATGCCCGGCTCAACGGCACCCGCGGCGCCACCACGCTGCTGAAGTCCAACGTCACGCTGGAAGACGACAGCTTCGTGCTGACCTTCAAGGCCAAGGGCGGCAAGGCCGTGCGCAAGGAGTGCGACGCGGCCAAGCTCGTGCGCGCCATCGGCATTTTGCGCGGCGTGCCGGGCAAGCGCATGTTCCAGTATCGCGACGCCTCCGGCACCGTGCGCGCGGTCAACACCACGCAGGTCAACGCCTTCCTGCGCGAGATCGCCGGCATCAAGATTTCGCTGAAGGATTTTCGCACGCTGATGGCGTCGGCGGTCGTGGTGGAATCGCTGTCGCGGATCACGCCGGCGACCAGCCAGCGCGGCCGCAAGAAGCAGGTGCTCGACGCCATCCGCGCCGCGGCCGACCAGCTCTCCAACACGCCGGCGATCTGCCGCAAGAGCTACGTGCACGACACCATCGTGACCGCGTTCGAGGACGGCATCCTCGAGCGCTTCGCCGCGACCATGAAGGGCCAGCGCTCGCAGTCCAAGCGCGAGCAGCTTCTGGCGCAGGTGGTGGCGACGGCGGCGGTCTGAGCCTTATAGCCCGCCCATCTTGCAGACGAGCTTCCATTCGTCCGGCGTCACCGGCTGCACCGACAGGCGCGAATATTTCACCAGCGCCATGGCGGCGAGCTTCTTCTCGGCCTTGATCGCGACCATCGTCACCGGCGTCTTCAAGGGCTTGTCGGCCCTGATGTCGACGCAGACGAATTTCCCGGTCTTGTCGGTCGCATCGGGGTAGGCTTCCCTGATGACCTCGGCGATGCCGACGATCTCCTTGCCCTCGTTGGAATGATAGAAGAACGCCTTGTCGCCCTTCTTCATGTTCACGAGGTTCTGGCGCGCGGTGAAGTTGCGCACGCCGGTCCAGGCCTCGCCCTTGACGCCCTTTGCGACCTGCTGATCCCACGACCAGACCGACGGCTCGGATTTCACCAGCCAGTACGCCATGCTCATTCCTCCGCCTTGAAGGGGCGCGTCAACAATCCCTCGATCGCGGCGTCGATCGAAATCCTGCCGCTCAGGATCGCCGCCACCGACTGTGATACCGGCATCTCGATATTTTGCGAAGCGGCAAGCTCGATCAGCACGGGCGCGGTAGACTCGCCCTCGGCAAGCTTGCCGGCCGGCGGCTTCTCGCCGCGGCCGAGCGCCAGCCCCAGCGCAAAATTGCGCGACTGCGGGCTCGAGCAGGTCAGGATCAGGTCGCCAAGGCCGGAAAGGCCCATCAACGTCTCGCCGCGCGCGCCGAAACTGCGGCCGAAGCGGGCGAGCTCGGCAAAACCGCGCGTGGTCAGCGCCGCCTGCGCGGAGGCGCCGAGCCTGCGTCCGACCGCGATGCCGACCGCGATCGCCAGCACGTTCTTCGCCGCGCCGCCGATCTCGACGCCGCGCACGTCGGTCGCGTGATAGGGCCGGAAGGTCGGCGAACCCAGCGCCTGGACCAGCGCGCTCGCAAGCGCCTCATCCTTGGCGGCCAGCGTCACCGCGGTCGGTAGGCGGCGAGCGACGTCGTCGGCAAAGCTCGGTCCCGACAGAATTGCCGGCTGCGCATTCGGCGCGGCCTCCGCGATCACCTCGGTCATGAATTTGTGCGTGCCGTGCTCGATGCCCTTGGCGCAGGCGATCAGCGGCACTGGCCTCGTGAGATGAGACGCCAATAGGTTGACGGCGCCGCGCAGATGCTGTGCCGGCGTCGCGATCAGCAGGATGTCCGCGCGCGCAGCCAGCGCCATCTCGCTGGTGACCACGATGGCCGGGTCAAGCCGCATGCCCGGCAGCCGCGGATTGGCGCGGGTCGCCGCGATCCGCGCCGCATGCTCGGCATTGCGCGCGCACAGCGTGACCTGCCGCCCCGCGCGCGCGGCAACGGTTGCGAGCGCCGTGCCCCAGGCGCCCGCGCCGATCACTGCGACGGACTGGAACGCGGCCATCACGTGCCCCCGTCAACCCCTCTCCCCGCTCGCGGGGAGAGGGTCGGGGTGAGGGGGAGTTTCCACGAGGACGGCGAGAGCTGGATTCGTGGAGAATCCCCCTCACCCGGATTGCATCGCCGATGCAATCCGACCTCTTCCCGCAAGCGGGGCGAGGTGAACTTCGCTCGGCGACGACGATTGTGCATGCGAACCTGCTAAAATCCTGCACGCGTGTGAGCGAAGCCGGCGGGCGCTGTGGCATTGGCATCGAGCAGCCAGCGCGCCCGGGGCTGCGCCTCCATCGTATCGGTCATGCCGAGCGCGAGGCGCTCGGCTCCGGCCCAGGCGATCATCGCGCCGTTGTCGGTGCACAGTGCCGGCGGCGGCATGATGAGGCGGGTCTGCGTCTGATCCGCGACGTCCTGCAGCGCGCCGCGGATCGCCTGGTTGGCGGCGACGCCGCCGGCGGCCACCAGCGCATGCGGCGCGCCGAATTGCTCGCGGAACAGCTTCAGGCCTACGCTCAGGCGGTCCGCGGTCGATTCCAGCACGGCGGCCTGGAAGCTTGCGCAGAGATCGTTGACGTCCTGCTGCTCCAGCGGGATGAGCCGGTTCGCCTCATAGCGCACCGC
Source organism: Bradyrhizobium sp. (assembly GCF_028868675.1). Lineage (GTDB taxonomy): Bacteria > Pseudomonadota > Alphaproteobacteria > Rhizobiales > Xanthobacteraceae > Bradyrhizobium. The sequence goes on along the minus strand of NZ_JAGWUA010000001.1, from coordinate 78,595 downwards.
CGTCTTCAAGCCCGATAGCGAGAAGTTGGCGTCGCTGCGTCCCTGCATCGGCCGGGGAAATGCGAACCGCGCCGCATCGCCGCTCACCGCGGCGCGTTCGACCTGCGGCCCGCCCGGATAAGGTAGCCCCAGCATCTTCGCGACTTTGTCGAAGGCCTCGCCGATCGCGTCGTCGACGGTGGTGCCGAGCCGGACATACTGGCCGACGCCGGTCACGGCGACGATCTGGGTGTGACCGCCGGAGGCGAGGAACAGGCAATAGGGAAAGTCGAGGGCGTCGGTCAGCCGCGGCGTCAGCGCATGCGCCTCGAGATGGTTCACTGCGATCAGCGGCGTGTCGTGCACCATCGCGATCGCCTTGGCCGTGGTGAGCCCGACGATCACGCCGCCGATCAGGCCAGGGCCCGCCGCGGCGGCGACGCCCGCGAGCTGTGCAAAGCCGATCCCGGCCTCGTTCATGGCGCGGCCGATGATACCGTCGAGCAGGTCGACATGGGCACGCGCGGCGATCTCCGGCACCACGCCGCCGAAGCGGGCGTGTTCCTCGATCTGCGAACGCACGATGTTGGACAGGATCTTTCCGCTGCCGTCGGGCGCGCGCTCGACCACCGCCGCGGCGGTCTCGTCGCAGGTGGTCTCGATGCCCAGCACCAGCATTGGCGAATTGTTATCCAATTTGCGCCCTTGCACTCATCCGGAAAGCAGAGTTCTGGTAAGTCCGGTAGCATCCCGGGGTTGCCGAGCGCAATCGAGACCTGCAATGACGACTTGCAATCGTGGTTCGCGATCGTCGTTTGCGGCGCATCCCCCGGAAGCTCGACTGCGACGCGCCGGGAACCGAGATCATGGCCATCCTTGTCACACGGCCGCATCCTGACAACGAGAGCACCGCGGCCGGCCTGCGCGCGCGGGGTCACGACGTGCTGCTGGCGCCCGCGCTCAAGTTCGAGCCGATTCCCTTCCGTCACGACAGCGAGGCCGGCTACGACGGCATCATGGTCACCTCCGCGAACGCGATCCGGTCCATCGCGCCGCAATTGCAGGATCGCAATCTAAAGAAGCTGCCCCTGTTCGCCGTCGGCGAGCACACGGCCGCTTCCGCTCGCGCCGCCGGTTTTGCAGCGGTGATCGTCGCCGGCGGCGACGCGGCGGCGTTGCGGGACAAGGTGCGCGAGAGTGCGCGCAACAAGCTGCTGAAGAAGAAAGGCAGGCTGCTCTATCTTGCCGGCGCCGACCTGTCGCGCGACCTCGCCGGCGAACTCGGTGCCGAGGGATTTGAGGTCGTGACGCAGACCGCCTACCGCATGGCGCCGGTCAGGCATCTGCCTCGCGACGTCTGCGACGGTTTTGCGGCCCATCGCATCCAGGCCGTCCTGCACTACTCCCGGCGCAGCGCGCAGGCCTTCCTGGAGGCGGCGCGTGCCGAGGGCGTCGAAATCACCGCGCTCGCAATCCCGCAATGCTGCCTGTCCGAGGCCGTTGCCGGCGTCCTGCGCGAGGCCGGCGCATCGCAAGTCGCGGTCGCGGCTGCGCCGGACGAAAATGCCTTATTTGGTACCTTGGAGCGTGCTTTGCGTACCCGATTGGCGTAAGAGGACGGGCCGAATCCGATCGAACGGTCCAGCGATCGAAGGCGCCGCTTTGCAAGGTTTAAGGGAAACGTGGCGATGGCCGATGACAAGCCTGAAGACGCAGGATTGGAGCCGGGCCGTGCCAAGCGCACGCCGCCCACCATCGATTTGGAGGCGACCGAAGTCTCCACCCAGCCGCAGCAGGCCGCCGGCGAGGCGCAGCCCGAGCCGCAGCTCGCGTCTGAAGAAGCCAGGTCTGGAGAAGCCAAGTCTGATGAGGTCAAGTCTGATGACGCCAAGACTGATGCGGCCGAGCCGGAGCCTGCCGCAGCCAGGCTCGCCGTTCCGCCCGCGCCGGTATCGCCGTGGGTGATCGCGCCGTTCTCCGGCGCAGTGGCGGCGGCGCTGGTGATCGCAGTGGGCTGGATGCTGGGCTGGCCCGCCGTGCAGGCGCCGCCCACCGCGCCGCAAGTCACGACTGCGACCATCGATGCGCTGAGCGGGCGCGTGGCCGATGTCGAGGTCAAGCTCGGTAAGTCGGCCGCTGTCGACCCGGCCGTGGCCGCGCGCATTGACGGGCTGGAGAAGTCGCTCGGCGCGTTGCGCAACGACATTGCCGGTCTGCGGACCCAATCCGACAAGCTTGCGGGCGCTTTGAACGACGCAAAAGCCGCGCCGCGTGACGGCGCCGCGGCGCCGGATCTCGCCGCGATCAACGAGCGCATCGCCCGACTCGAGCGCACGAGCCGGAGCGAGCGCGCCGAGCTGGCGCAGCAGGGCGAGAAGATCGCCGATGCAAGACCTGCCGACGACAAGCCGTTGCGCCGCGTGGTGGCGGCGACGCTGCTCGACGTCGCCGTTCGTCACGGCGATGCTTACGCCGCGCAGCTTGCGGCAGCCGGATCCTTCGCCGCCGACCGCAACGTGCTGAAGCCGCTCGACGCCTTCGCCGCATCGGGCATTCCGAGCCCGGTGGCGCTGAGCCGCGAGCTGCTCACCATCGTGCCAAAACTGTCGCCGCCGGCGGAGCCGCAGACCAGCGGCAGCGGGATCGTCGACCGGCTGCAGGCGGGCGCGGCCAAGCTGGTTCGCATCGAGCGCACCGACGGTGCCGGCAACGGCCGCGGCGCGGCGGTCGCGCGGGTGACTGCGGCGGCGCTGCGCAACGATTTCAACGAGGCGCGGCGCGAGCTGAGGGCGATGCCCGCCGCCGACCGCATGCCGGCGCAGGCCTGGCTCGAAAAGACCGATGCGCGTGAGGCCGCACTCGCCGCCTCCCGCAAGTTCGCTGACGACGCCATGGCCGATCTCGCAAAATCGTCTCAATAGGAAGCGCCTTCTCGACGGGAATTTCATGCTTCGCATCATCTTGTTTCTCGTTCTGATCGCGCTGGCTGCGGCCGGCGCGGCCTGGGTCGCCGACCAGACCGGCGATGTCACGCTGAGCTGGGGCGGCTGGCGCGTCGTCACGACGATACCCGTGTTCGCGCTCGGGCTCGGCACCGTCGCGGTGGCCGCGGTCTTGCTCTGGAGCCTGTTGAGCGCGATCTGGCGCACGCCGGCGCGGATCCGCCGCCGCCGCCATGAGCGCCGCCACGAACGCGGCCGTCACGCCATCACTCACGGCCTGCTCGCGATCGGTCACGGCGATTCCGCGGCCGCACGTCGGCATGCCGAGGCTGCGCGCCGGCACGCGCCGGGCGATCCGCTCGCGCTGCTCCTGCACGCGCAGTCGGCGCAGCTCGAAGGCAATCGCGACGAGGCGCAGCGCGTCTTCCGGGCTATGGCCGAGCGCGAGGATACGCGCCTGCTCGGCCTGCGCGGCCTGTTCATCGAGGCGCAGCGCGCCGACGACGCCGTGACCGCGGTGATGATCGCGGAGGAAGCGATCAAGCTGTCGCCGTCCTCGACCTGGGCCTCGCATGCGGTGCTCGGCTTCCGCTGCGCGCGCAGCGACTGGAGCGGTGCGCTCGCGATCCTCGATTCCAATCTCTCCGCCGGCCTGATCGACAAGGCGACGTGGCGGAGGCAGCGCGGCGTGCTGCTCACCGCGCGCGCGCTGGAACTGGAGACGATGGACCGCGACGTCGCGCGCGAAAGCGTGATGGAGGCGGTGAAGCTCGCGCCGACGCTGGTGCCCGCCGCCGTGCTCGCCGCGAAATTCGAAAGCGAACAGCATCAGGTCCGCCGCGCGATGAAGCTGGTGGACGCCGCCTGGCTGGCGCAGCCGCATCCCGATCTCGCGGACGCCTATGCGCATGTGAAGCTCGGCGATTCCGCGCGTCAGCGGCTGCAGCGGGTCGAGACCCTTGCCGCCAGGACGCCGGGCCATGTCGAGGGTGCGCTGGCGATCGCGCGGGCCGCGATCGATGCGTCGGAATTCGCCCGCGCGCGGGCGGCGCTGGCGCCGTTCGTCGACGATCCCACCCAGCGCGTCGCGCTGCTGATGGCCGAGGTCGAGCGCACCGAGCATGGCGATTCCGGCCGGGCGCGCGCCTGGACCCTGTGCGCGGTGCGTGCCCGCCATGATCCGGCCTGGACCGCGGACGGCTATGTCAGCGACCGCTGGCGTCCGGTCTCTCCGGTCACGGGCCGTCTCGACGCGTTCCAGTGGCAGACGCCGGTGGCGAGCCTGCCGTCGGACAAGGGGCCCGCGATCGAATCCTCGGCGTTCGAGGAAGCCATGCTCGCCGCACCGCCACCGAAGCGGGTCGCAAGTCAGGAAAGTCAGCCGACCTCGCCCCCGGAGGCACTGGCGGAGCCAGTGCCAGCGCCCGAACAGGACAACGCGCCGCCGCCGGCAAGGCCTTCCGAAACCGCCGCCGAGCCGGCAAAACCGGCCGCAGTACCCGCCGAATCATCGCCGCCTGCCGCCACACCGGTGTTCCGCGCCCGCGCCGATCTCGGCAAGCCCGCACCGATGCCGATCCCGGCCGTGATCCCGATCGTCCGGCCGCCCGATGACCCCGGAATCGACGACGAGGGGCCGAGCGATGAATTTACGGAACAAATCGGCACGCCCAAGGCCCAGGCCGGCGGCTGGCGCGGATTCTGGTCGCGCTGGGGCGCCTGACCGGCCGCGCGGGCCGGCTTGTCCTTGCCAATTCCGGCCATGCCCGATATCAGGGGCGCGCGTAGCGGGGCCGCCATGGTTTCGGCCCCCAAGGTCCGCCGCAATAGCTCAGTTGGTAGAGCACGTCATTCGTAATGACGGGGTCGGGGGTTCGAGTCCCTCTTGCGGCACCACCATCAAAGTGTCCGGCCCGGCCATCATCGGCGGCCTTTGCATGGGGTTGAACCTCGATAATTTGTATCGAGGGCCGGAAGACCGCCCTTTGCGTGACCAGCATCACATAAGCCCGCGCCGAAGAGCAGTGCGAGGGCCGACAAGCCGAGGCGCAAACGCTACTGGACCGAAGGCGGCATCATCGGCGAACTGCATCGCTACGGCATCTACTGGCAGCTGGGTCGCCGGTTGCCCTGTTCTCCGACAAGCCCGGCCATGACGTAAATTGCAGTAATCGCGCTACTGCGAAACCGTCTGCACCACGCTCGAGATCGGACGCGCGCTCGTCGTCGGGACCTTCAGCTCCTTCAGCAGCGCTTCGTCATATTCAGGCAGCGTCTGGAAGCTCGTCTTGGCCTTCATCTGCACGACCTTGTAGCCGCCCGCCTTCAGGCGCTGCAGCAGCGCCGGCAATGCCTCGGCGGTGTGCTTCTGGAAGTCGTGCATCAGGATGATGCCCTTGCCGAGCTTGTCGAGCTTGGTCATTACCGTGGTGACGATCTTGTCGGGGGTGCTCTCTTTCCGGAAATCGAAGGAGTCGATGTCGGTCGAGAACATCGCGACGTTGCGGGTGCCGAAATAGGTCACGATCGCCGGATTGTGCTGCAATTGCGGGAAGCGAAAGAACGGCGCGGGGTTGGTGCCGAGCGCGAACTTGACGGCGCTGAAGCCCTTCTCGACCTCGTCCCTGGCCTGGCTCTCCGTCATCTTCTTGCCGTTCAGATTGACGTGCGACCAGGTGTGCGCGCCGACGGTGTGGCCCTGCGCCAGCACCTGGCGCAGGATTTCCGGATGGTAGGTGGCGTGCTTGCCGATCGAGAAGAACAGGCCCCTGGTGCATTCGTCCGCCAGCGCCTTCAGCACCGCCGGCGTGTTGCCCGGCCAGGGGCCGTCGTCGAAGGTCAGCACGACCTCCTTGTCGGTGAGGAAGTCGAACTGCTTGAAATGCTCGAAGCCGAAGCCGGGGCCGCCTGTGGTGTCGATCTCGACCACGCGCGAAACGCCGAGCGCGTTGGGATTGGCGCAGGCCGGCTTTTGCTGGACGGGTGCGGCCGGTGCCGGGGCGAACGCAGTCGGCGGGGGCGCCGCGGTGAGCTTGCCGGTGAGGCCCGCGGTGACTTCGACGTCGTCCCTGGCGGCCAGTTTCGGTGCCGGCAGCGGCTCGGCCGGACGGGCGGCTGTCGTCCGGGGCGCAGCCGTTTCGGCGCGCGAGGATGTGAAGAACCACACTCCGGCGATCACGACCGCCGCAACCACACTGGCCAGCATCAGGCCCAACGCATTACGCATCGCTACTCTTCCCAAATACGCAACCCAACAGGCGCGTGACCTTCGCGCCGGGCCATTAATGCGAAGGAAGAGTTAACGCGACACCAACACGACGGCGTTTGGGCTGGTATTTCAGGACAATCAGCCTGCGTGACGGACGTCACAGTCGGCCCCGATCCCGTGACCGCCATCACAGTGGAAACGGCTTTGCTGGCGCATCGTGGCTTCCATCAACAACGGGCCCGCGTCGTGCGGTGCCAATGGGAGCCTCAAATGACCACGTCCCTGACCGCCAGGATCCGCGATGCCAGCCTGGCTCTTGGCTTTGCCGCCGTCGTTTCCATCCTGTCCCCGACCGCGAGCTTCGCCTACACCGCCGAGGCGCAGCAGATGTGCACCGGCGACGCCTTCCGCCTGTGCTCGGCGGAAATTCCCAACATTCCGAAGATCACCGCCTGCATGATCAAGCATCGCGCCGAGCTGAGCCCCGGCTGCCGCGCCGTGATGGACAAGGACATGGTCAAGGGCGCGTCGCACAAGGTCGCCGACGCCACGGAAAATCAATAAGCGAACGCGCTCTTTCGGCTCCCCTTGCGAACGGCCCCGGCATCAAGCCGGGGCCAAGCCGGGCGAGACCCGGCGCGGCGCTCGCCTCAAACCCGCCCACAAAGCCGTTGCGGCCCGCAGGTCGTCGCTCTAGCTTCGCCCGCATGGCTTTCGGGCAATCTTTGCGGGCATGAGGCGTCACGCGATGACCAGATTTCTTTTCATCATTCCATTAGTCCTGATGGCATCGAGCGCGTCCGCGCAGCAGGGCCATGACGCTTGCGCGCGCGACGTCTCGCGCCTCTGCCGCGCCGTGATGAACGATGGCGATGCGGCCGTGCTGGCCTGCCTCAAGCAGCATCGCGCCCGCCTCAGCAAGGCCTGCGAGAAGACGCTGACCGAGCACGGGCAGTAGTTGCCTTCGAATGGAGAAGTGTCGTAGCCCGGATGGAGCGCAGCGTAATCCGGGTTTGTCCGCTCGCTCAAATCACCCGGATTGCGCTGCGCTCCATCCGGGCTACAGACCTGCGAAAACTACGTACTGCTGCCCGCCGCCGTCGCTACCACCGGCAGCACTTCGCTGGCGGCGCGGTCGGGCGTGTCGTCCTTCCAGCGCACCGAGCCGAACGGCCGTTCCAGCATGCGGCGGATCCGCACCGGCTCGGGCCCGACGTGGAACGCGATGGCCTGCTGGTGCAGCGCGCGCTCGGACTGGGTCGAGCGGTTGCGCTGGCGCAGATAGTCGAGCCAGGTCGGGCAGTGATAGCGCTCGGTCCACGATTCCGGATCGGCGATGTCGCGCGCGATCGACCAGCCATAGGCGCCGTTGCGCTGCCGGGAGAGTTGCACGTCCTGCATCACGTTGTGGAAGGCCCGCGCATTGTCTTGCGTGACGCGATATTCGATCTCGACCACCAGGGGCCCGCTGCGCCCGGTCAGCGACAGCTTGACCTCGGGATCGGCCAGCACCTCGGCATCCTCGTCGCGGACGCCGATGCGGGGCATGGTGAGCCAGATTCCCAACAGCGGCGACACCAGCATGGCGGCCGATGCCGCCAGCAGCGCGGTCTCGACGCCGGCGACGTCGGTGAGATGGCCCCAGCCCCAGGCCCCGATCGCGATGCCGCCGGAGATCGAGGCCTGGAACGCCGCGAGCGAGCGGCCCGCGACCCAGCGCGGCGCCGAGAGCTGCACGCCGATGTTGAACAGCGCGACCGCCGCCATCCACACCGCGCCGGCCAGGACCAGCGCGGCCGCCGTCAGCACCGGCTGCTTGCCGAGCGCGATCGCCGCCATCGCGAACGCCATCGAGATCGTGCAGGCGCGGATCGCCGCTTCGCCGCTCATGCGCTTGCGCCATTCGCTGATGGTGAGCGCGCCGATCACCGCGCCCATGCCGAAGGCGCCGAGCAGGATGCCGTAGGTCTGCGCGCCGCCGTGCAGCAGATCGCGCGCGACCAGCGGCATCAGCGCGATCACCGCACCGCCGATGACGCCCATCACCAGCGTGCGCGCCAGCACGATCTTGATCGAGGGAGAATTGGTGATGTAGCGCACGCCCGAAACCATGGCGCGGCTGAGCTTCTCCCGCGGCAGCCGCGACGGCTCGTGCACGCGCCGCCACAGGAACAGCACGATCAGGAGCGGCAGGTACATCACTGCGTTGATGGCGAACGCTGCCACCGCGCCCGCGGCGGCGACGATGACGCCGCCGACCGCAGGACCGAAGCTGCGCGCGATGTTGTAGCTGATGCCGTTCAGCGCCACCGCCGAGGGCAGGGTCTCCGGGGGCACCTGTTCGCTGACCGAGGACTGCCAGGCCGGGCCGAACAGCGCGTTGCCGCTGCCGACGACGAAGCAGAAGGCGAGCAGGGTTTCCGGGCTGATGAGCTGCATCCAGGCCAGCACGGTCAGCGCGGTCGCGCCGGCGAGCGCGATCGAGAGCGAGATCAGGGTGACGATGCGGCGGTCGTACATGTCCGCGATGGCGCCGGCCGGCATCGAGATCAGCATGATCGGCAGCATCAGCGCGGTCTGCACCAGCGCGACCTTGTCGGCTGTCGCCGTCATCTGCGTCATCGCCCAGGCCGCGCCCACGCCCTGGATCAGGAGCCCGAGATTGGAGAGCAGGCTGGCGAGCCAGATGCGCCGGAACAGGGTATGTCGCAGGGGAGCGGTGATGCCGTCGGCGGCATGCGTCTGACGTTTCGGCTGCTCGGTCATATCCCCTTCCATATGGGCCGCTGGAATTCTCTCGGGATTCAGTGATGCCCGCGAAAGTCCTTCGCTGTCCAGTCCCGAGGCGGCTATAAGCGGTGCAACGAAGCGAATTTGCCGAGTGATGGGGGAGGGAACGAAATGAGGCTGACGCGACGGACGATCCTGCAGGGTGCGAGTACGCTGCCGTTTGCAATCGGAAGCCTTCGGACCGCTGCGATGGCGCAGACTGCGGTTCCGGCCGCGGACGCGCCGCCGATTCTGTTCGTCCATGGCAATGGCGACTACGACACGCTCTGGATGACGACATTATGGCGGATGGAATCGAACGGGATCGCGCGCGAGCGCATGCTGGCGATCAATTTCACCGACCCCAATGCGCGAAGCGACGACAAGGTCGAGCAGGCGGGCCGCTCCTCGACCGAGGATCAGCGCCGCGAGCTGACCGCCGCGATCGCCGAATTGAAGCGGCGCACGGGCGCCGCGCGCGTCGCGCTGGTCGGCAGCTCGCGCGGCGGTTATGCCATCCGCAACGTCGTCAGGAACGGCGGCGCCGGTGACGTCAGTCATGCCGTGCTGTGCGGCACGCCGAACCATGGCGTGTTCGCAACCGATGAGGCGCCGGGCAGCGAGTTCAACGGCCGCGGGCCGTTCCTGCGCGGTCTGAACGAGGGCGAGAGCGAGGTGACGCCGGGTACCGCCTTCCTCACGCTGCGCAGCGACGGCTTCGACAAGTACGCGCAAGCCGACGGCCGCTTCATCGGCAAGCCCGGCGTGCCCACCAACGTCGGCCCCGAAGGTCCGGAATTGAAGGGCGCCACCAATCTCGTGCTCGGCGCGCTCGATCACCGCGAGGTGGCGTTCCACCCGCGCGCCTTCCGCGAGATCTACAAGTTCGTTGCCGGCCGCGAGCCGGCACGCATCGCGGTTCTGCCGGAGGCGAACATCAGGCTGAGCGGCCTGGTGACGGGAACGCCGGGAGGCGTCCCGACCAACCGCCCGGTCGCCGGCGCCACCGTCGAGCTGTTTCGCGTCGATCCCGACAGCGGCGAGCGCAAGGGCGAGGCGGTGCACCGCTCGCAGACCGCGGCCGATGGCCGCTGGGGGCCGGCGCAGGTCGATCCGGCCTGGCATCTCGAGATCGTCCTGACCTCGGCCGGAGCGCCGACGACGCATTTCTACCGCTCGCCGTTCCCGCGCTCCTCCGATGTGGTGCATCTGCGCGCCGCGCGCCCGCTGGGACCAGCGGACGCAGGTGCCGGCGCGGTCGTGATCATGTCGCGGCCGCGCGGCTATTTCGGCCTGCCGCGGGACATCGTGCTGTTCGACGGCAAGGAGCCGGCCGACGTCAAGCCCGGCGTGCCCACGGATTCGGCAGCCACCTTGCGGCTGCCGGCCGCGGAGGTCGGGCGTAACGTCGTCGCCCAGTTCAACGAAGAACGGATTGTGGCACGGGCCTGGCCTGCCCAGGAGAACAGGATTGCGATTGCCGAACTGACTTACTAGCTGTTTGCTTGCAGCTCGGCTGCGCGGAGAGGGCCATGAGCATCGCCGAAGCCTATGACGTGCCGGTGTCCGGCCGGCCGCTGGTTCCACCGAGCCCGCCGCGGGCGCCGGAAAACATGGGCACGTTCGGCCGCATCATGGCGATGCGCGACAGCGTGATCGCCAGCTGGGGCCCGCGCGCCTATCGGGAAGACATCATCCAGGCGCGCTTCTTCCTCCGCAGCACCTTCATCGTCAGCCGGCCCGATGCCATCAAGCACGTGCTGGTCGACAATTACGAGAACTATACCCGCACGGCGCCCGGCATCCGCGTGCTGCGGCCGATCCTCGGCCGGGGCGTGTTGATCGCGGAAGGGCGCGCCTGGAAGCACCAGCGGCGCACGCTGGCACCGGCCTTCACCCCGCGCGCCGTCGCAACGCTGGTGCCGCACATGATCGCCGGCATCGACGAGGCGATCAACAAGCTCAAGGCCAATGCCGATCGTCCCGCCGACATGCGCGAGGCCATGCAGCGCATGACGCTCGAGATCGCCGGGCGGACCATGTTCTCCTTCGAGATGGGCCGCCACGGCACCACGCTGCGCGAATTCATCATGGAGTACGGCGAGCAGCTCGCGCGGCCGCATCCGCTCGACCTGCTGCTGCCGCTGGGCTGGCCGACCCCGCAGGATTTTGCGCGCGCCAGATTCCGCAGGCGCTGGACCGAGTTCATGAAGGTCGTGATGGCCGCGCGCCGCGCCATCGGCAAGAACGAAGGCGCGCCGCCGCGCGATCTCTTCGATCTGCTCGATGCCGCGCGCGATCCGGAGACCGGCGCTGCATTTTCCGAGGAGCAGCTCCGCGACGAGGTCGCGACCATGATCCTCGCCGGCCACGAGACGACCGCGACGGCGCTGTTCTGGGCGCTCTATCTGCTGGCGCTCGATCCGGCGACGCAGGACGAGGTGGCGGCCGAGGCGAGGAGGGTGATGGCGTCGGGTGAGATCGACGTCGAGCGCCTCGAGTTCACCCGTGCGGTGATCGACGAGACCATGCGGCTCTATCCGCCGGTGTTCTTGATCGCGCGCGCGGCGGCCGCGCCCGACACCATCGCCGACCTGGCCGTGCGCAAGGGCGACGCCATCCTGATCTCGCCGTGGCTCCTGCACCGGCACGAGAAGCTGTGGCGCGACCCCGACGCCTTCATTCCCGCCCGCTTCGTGCCCGGCGCGCCAGAGCCGGACCGTTTCGCCTATCTGCCGTTCGGCGTCGGGCCGCGCGTCTGCATCGGGGCGCATTTCGCGCTGGTCGAGGCGACGCTGGCGCTGGCGAAGCTGGTCGGCGCCTTCCGTTTCGACCTGATCGACAGGAAGCCGGTGATGGCGGTCGGCGTGGTGACGACGCAGCCGGACCATTCGCCGATGTTTTCCATCACGCCTCGTTCACGGGTCGGTTAGCCGCAGGTCGGCCGATTTTGACAAGAGGTTCATGACGATGAGCGATACGCAGGCTCAGTTCGCAGTTCTGAAGCAAACGGCCGATCCGGCCGTCGTCGATGCCATCGCGCGACTGATCGCCGACGGCGCCGATCGCGATCTCAATCGGATCAACGCGCTGGATTTCGCCGGTCGTGCCGGGCTCGACCAGGAGAAGGTCATCTCCGGCTTCCTGCACGCCTCGCGGCTCGGCCTGTTCGACATGAGCTGGAACGTGCTGTGTCCGGGTTGCGGAGGGGTCCTGGGCGCACATGCGACGTTGAAATCGCTGAAGCATGGCGACTACAATTGCGCGCTTTGTGCCGCGGGATACGAGGCTTCCGTCGACGAGATGGTCGAGGTGGCTTTTACCGTCAGCCCGCGGGTCCGCCGCATCGGCGCTCACGATCCCGACACGTTGCCGATCTGGGAATATGTCCGGCAGATGTTCTGGAGCTCGGGTGTCGACATCAACGAAGAATCCTTTTCGCGTCTGATCAACGACGTCACGCTGGAAGCACTGGAATTGCCGGCCGGCGAAAAGGCGATCCTCTCGCTGAAGTTGCCCAGCCAGTTCACCATCGTGTTCGAGCCGGTCACTCATTCTGCCCATTTTCTCGACGTTCAGGGCGAACCGACCAGCGAGCGGCAGCAGCTCTCGATCGTATTCAACAAGCTGCAGGCACCCACCGGGACGACCGTGATGCGCCCCGGGCCGTTGCGTCTCACGCTCGACAATCAGTCCGGTAACCGTGTGTTGCCCTCGGTCTGGATTGCCGGCGACGCCCTGCACGAGATGCTCGGCAGGCGCAAGCCGATCCTGACCGCCAAGCGGATGTTGTCCAACCAGACATTTCGCGACGTCTTCAAGGCCGACAATCTCAACGTCGACCAGCGATTGAAGATCACGTCCCTGACGTTCCTGTTCACCGATCTGAAGGGATCGACGGCATTGTACGAACGGGTTGGCGATCTCAGCGCCTTCGACCTCGTGCGCGCGCATTTCCGCGCTCTGCTCGAGATCATCGCCTCGGAAAGGGGCGCGGTGGTGAAGACGATCGGCGACGCCGTGATGGCGACCTTCGTCAAGCCCGAGGACGCGATTCTCGCCGGACTGCGGATGCGTGCGGCCATGGATGAGTTGAACAAGCAGCGTGGCTCCGACGATCTCATCCTCAAGATCGGCATCCACGAAGGCCCGTGCCTCGCGGTGATGCTCAACGAGCGGCAGGACTATTTCGGCCAGACCGTCAATATCGCCGCGCGCGTGCAGAGCCTGTCGACCGCGCAGGAGATTCACATCACCGGTCCGGTGCTGGAGGCGCCGGCGGTCGCCGAGGTCCTGCAGCAGCGCTCGATCAAGCCGATCCAGAAGCAGGCCGCGCTGCGCGGCATCGCCGACAAGATGGTGGTGTACGAGATACCGTGAGGGGTGCGGCGAGCACTCCCGCCGCGTCGTCATTGCGAGCGAAGCGAAGATTCCATGGGGGGTGGATAGCGACCAGGTCTGAGGCCAGACTGAGGTTGCAAAATCCATTCAACCTGGAGAGAACGATGTTGCTCGATCATCCTACCGACGGACCGGCCGCTATCCACACGCATATTGGCGCAATTTTTGTGTCTTTGGAACTGAGCCGTTCGAGTTGGCTGGTGACCTCGCTGTCGCCTGGCAAGGGCGAGAAGATGTCCAAGCACAGCGTCACGGCCGGCGATGCTGCGGGGCTCTTGAAGCTGTTTGCCGAGTTCAAGCGCAAGGCTGAGGTCCGGACCGGCCAAAACTATCCGATCATCACGATCCAGGAGGCGGGGCTGGACGGGTTCTGGCTGCACCGCGTCCTGCAGCAGGAGGGGGTCGAGAGCCATGTGGTCGACCCGGCCTCGATCGCAACGCCACGGCGGCGGCGGCGCGCCAAGACAGACCGGTTGGATGGCGAGACGCTGTTGCGGACGCTCCTCGCCTACAAGCGCGGCGAGCCGCGGGTCTGCGCGATGGTGGTTGCGCCCTCGCCGGAGGAGGAGGACCGTCGGCGGCTTTGCCGCGAACGGCGGACGTTGATCGATGAGCGCGTCGTGCATGTGAACCGGATCAAGGGGCTTCTGTTCGCGCAGGGCATCTGCGACTATCGACCACTGCGGCGTGACCGGCGCAGACGGCTTGAAGCGTTGCGCACCGGAGACAGCCGGGAGCTGCCGTCGCATTTGAAGGCGCAGATCGGCCGCGAACTCGATCGGCTCGAGCTGCTTCTGGAGCAGATCAAGGCGGTCGAGGCCGGGCAGGAAGCTCTGCTGACGGCGGCGAGACAGCCGGCAGGCAAAGAGACCGCGCCGGACGCGGTGACGATGCTGCTCGCTTTGAAGGGAATGGGCGCCAACTTCGCCGCCGTGCTCTGGTCGGAAGCCTTCTATCGGCAGTTCGCCGGTCGCCGCCAGGTCGCCGCCTATGCCGGTCTTGCGGCCACGCCTTGGCGCAGTGGCGGCATCGCGCGTGAGCAAGGCGTATCGAAGGCCGGCAATCCCAGGCTGCGGACCACGATGATCCAGCTCGCCTGGCTGTGGATCCGTCACCAGCCGCAGTCGGCCCTGACGCGCTGGTTCAAGGAGCACAGCCCGCGCGGCCGCAAGCGCGCGATCGTGGCGCTGGCGCGCAAGCTGCTCGTGGCGTTGTGGAAGTATGTCACGGCTGGCGTCGTCATCGAGGGGGCCGCGATGAAGCCGGTCGCCTGATGTGAGGATCGAGTCTGGCGACAAGCTCAGCCGCCCGCACCCAACGAGCCAACCATAGCCCATCTGCCGAGACCCGATCAGTCTCGGAAGATCCGGGGGGACGAACCGATGGATTGCATGGCTTCAAACGCCGTAGCGAAGAATGGCCTCGTCCTCTCGAGCCTGCCCGCCGCAAGCGGAATCATGGTGCAGTCGCGATCGCGCGACGACCGAATGTGAGTTTGATCTGGCAAGCTACCCAGATCGCTGAACCGGCTCGACCCTGGATCGCAAATGCGAGGATTGCAGATGTCCTAACCGAACGACCAAAACGAGCAGTCCCGACGGACCAAGCATGATGTCGTGCTCGCTCAACTCAAGGTCAAGCCGCTGCGCGGCGGCCCTGACGGGCCGACCTTGACTTGATCTGCGCGCGTCATCCTGCACAGCCCGCGGTCGGGACGAAGAGGTGGCCGCAGTCGAACAAAAAGGTGACTGCTCATCCCTTGACACACACATTCCCCATGTGAGCAATCCAGAGTGTCTCCCCCCGCGACAGTCTAGATTGCTTCATCGCTATCGCTCCTCGCAATGACGGTGTTGAGAGGGATGTCGTCAGGTCCGGCCATGACGGAGGAGGGGGTGGGCGAGATTGCCGAAACGTAATCCGTCCGGCGGAACGGACGCCGATTGCGCCGGTTGGATTTCCTGCTCATATAGGGATTGTTGGCGGACGGGCGGCGGATCGCGGGTTTTCGGTAGGACGACAATGCTGGACGGACTGCGTCAATTCATCGCCGAAATCGTCTCTCCACAAGTCCGCGATCGTGCGTTCGACGACACCGACTATCGTCTGGCCGCGACCGCGCTGCTCATTCACGTGATCTCGCTGGACGGCGAGCCGACGCAGGCCGAGAGGCGCAAGCTGCACAGCCTGATCGAGAGCCATTTCGGACTGGACCGCGGCACCGCGGACCGGCTGATCGCGTCGGCCACCCAGGTCGAGGGCGAGGCCGTCGATCTCTACCATTTCACCAGCGTCATCATGCGCTCGCTCAGCGAGGAGGGCCGCAAGCGCATCGTCGAGATGATGTGGGAGCTCGTCTATGCCGACGGCCAGGTCACCGAGTTCGAGGACAATGTCGTTTGGCGCGCCGCCGACCTGCTCGGCGTCTCGTCGCGCGACCGGATCGATCTCAAGCATGTGGTCGGCAGCCTTCGCGCGGGCCGGACCAGGCACGGCGTCGAAGGCGATTGATTGCCTCGGCGCCCCTGCCGCGCGACATGACCAAAGTTTAATGTTTCCGTTGATGGCTGCGACGCGGACCGAGGCCTGCAGAAGCGGCGGGTTCGTCAGCCCATATCGTCGGCTGACGGCGCCATGTGCGGAGGTGGCTTGCACGGCGCCTGCCGTCTGTGCTCTCGTCCTCCGGTTGTCGTTTCCTCCACATGCATTCAAGAGATCCCGATCGTGACTGAGTGTGTGACGCTGATTACCGGTGCCTCCGCGGGCATCGGCACGGAGCTGGCGCGCGTGTTCGCCGCGAACGGTCATCGCCTGGCGCTGACGGCGCGCCGCGCGGATCGCCTGGAGGCGCTCGCGAGCGAGATCGCGGCCAGGGGCGGCCCGAGGCCGATCGTCATTCCCTGCGATGTCGCGGAGACGAATGCCGGAGAGCGGATTGCCGCGGCGCTCTCCGCCGAAGGCGTCGAACTCGAATACCTCGTCAACAACGCCGGTTTCGGCGTCTTCGGCGAAGCGATCGCGCGCGACCGCGCCGAGCAGCTCGGCATCGTCGACGTCAACATTCGCGCGCTGACCGACCTGTCGCTGCGCTTTGCCGACAGCCTGATCAAGAATCGCGGCGGCCTTCTCAACGTCGGCTCGGTCGCGGGCTTCCTGCCCGGCCCCGGCATGGCGGTGTACTATGCCTCGAAGGCCTATGTGATCTCCTTCACCGAGGCGCTGCGCGCCGAGCTCGGCCCCCGCGGCGTCCGCGTCACCGTGCTTTGCCCGGGTCCGGTGCGGACGGAGTTTCAGGCCCGCGCCGGCTTTGCCCCGAGCTTCGATGCAGCGGTTCTCGACGTCTCCGCGGTCGACGTCGCGCTCGCCGCCTATCGCGGCCTGATGGCCAACAAACGGGCGGTGTTGCCCGGTTTAGGCATCAAGGTCGTGCCGTTCGTGCTGCGCCTGTTGCCCCGCGCCTTCATTCTGGCCGCCGTGAGTAAATTCCAGATGCGCAGGCGCTAGGCGCCGCCCGCCGGCGCGTCCCTGGCCAGGGCTTGCGTCCGCTATCCCAAAGGGTGTGTGCGCGAACTCACACGAAATTAAGGACCGCTTGGCTATGCTGGCGGTCTGAAACCAGTCGCTTTGCAAAGGGCCATGTCGTTCCGGTCGGACAGGTTTGGTAGCGCAAGGGTGGTGCCCCTCGGACGGGCGCTGGCTGCGACCGCCGCGGACCGTGGATGCGCCTTGCCGGTCCTGATCGTCCTGCACCAGGAAACCTCCACGCCCGGCCGCATCGGCAACGCGCTGCGCGCGCTCGGCCACCCCCTGGACGTCCGCCGGCCCCGCTTTGGCGATTGCCTCCCCGACACGCTCGATGAGCACGCCGGCGCCGTCTATTTCGGTGGCCCGATGAGTGCCAACGATTCCGACGACTACATCCGCCGCGAGATCGACTGGATCGAAATTCCGCTGCGCGAGCAGCGGCCGTTCCTCGGCATCTGCCTCGGTGCGCAGATGCTGGCCATGCAGCTCGGCGCGCGCGTCGCGCCGCATCCGGCGGGCCTCACGCAAATCGGCTATTACCCGATCCGCCCGACCGCGGCCGGCCACGCGCTCTGCCCGGATTGGCCGGCGCAGGTCTATCATTGGCACCGTGAGGGATTTGGCTTGCCGTCGGGTGCGGAACTGCTCGCCGAGGGCGACGATTTTCCGGTGCAGGCGTTTTGCGCCGGCAACGCCTTCGGCCTGCAGTTTCACCCCGACGTCACCTACGCCATGATGCACTGCTGGACCACGCACGGGCACGACAGCCTGAGCGCGCCCGGGGCCTGGCCACGCCAGCATCATTTCGCCGACCGGGCCGTCTATGACGTCGCCGAGCGCGCCTGGCTGCGGCGGTTCGTCGACGGCTGGCTGTCGCGCCGGCCGGCGCTGGCGCAAGCCGCGGAATAGCGGCGACGGTCCGCGGCCGTTCGACAGACTTGCCAAGTCCTTGCCAAGTCCTTGCCAAATCCTTGCCAAATCCCCGGATGTGTTAGGCTCGCTCCCGACAAGCCCGCCACTTTCAGCGGCGGGAGCGAGGAGGTTTCATGACCGGTGACGAGTTCGCAGGGCTGCTCGACGCGTTCACCCGCTCGGCGGAATCGGGCGACGGCGCCCGCTTCGCCCGCCACTTCACCGAGGACGGCATCTACTACGACTACATCTACGGTCCGCATCGCGGCCGCGCCGACATCGCGCACATGCTCGAGGGCCTGTTTCATCGCGACGCCACCGATTATCGCTGGGAGATGTTCGATCCCGTGTTCGACGGCCAGCAGGGTTACGCCTGGTCGCTGTCGAGCTTCACCTCGACCATTCCGCAATTTGCAGGCCGACGCGTCGTGATCGACGGCATGAGCCGCTTCATCGTCCGCGACGGCCTGATCGCGGAATACCGCGAATCCGTCAACGGTGGCGTCGCCATGGCGCAGCTCGGCGTCGAGCCGGCGCGCATGGCAAAAGTGTTTTCGCGCTGGAGCGGATGGCTGCACGAGCGACCGGAGACGCAAGCCTACCTGGCGCGGCCGAAGGGCTCGCGTACGGGCGGATGAACGACGACAAGAACACAGGAGGCAACGCCGTGGGCTATGAACACATCCTCTACGAGGTGAGCGAGAAGATCGCGACCATCACGCTCAACCGTCCCGACCGCATGAATGCGTGGACGCCGGTCATGGAGCGCGACGTGCGCCACGCCATGGAAGCGGCGGCGGCCGACGACGGCGTTCGCGTGATCGTGTTGACCGGCGCCGGGCGCGCCTTCTGCGCCGGCGCCGACATGGACGTGCTCAAGGGGCTCGATCCGGACGACATCAGGCGGGCATCGAGCCTGCCGTCGTTCGACATGAACCGCAGGCCGGACTGGCAGACGCGCTACGGCTATTATCCAGCGATCGGCAAGCCGATCATCGGCATGCTCAACGGCGCGACCGCAGGCATTGGGCTGGTGCACGCGCTCTATTGCGACCTGCGCTTCGCGGCGGACAGTGCCGTGTTCACGACCGCCTTCTCGCGCCGCGGCCTGATCGCCGAGCACGGCATCAGCTGGATGCTGCCGCGTATCGTCGGCCACGCCAATGCGCTCGATCTCCTGCTCTCTGCGCGGCGCGTCTCGAGCGAGGAGGCGCTGCGCATCGGTCTCGTCAACCGGCTCTGCCCGCCCGAGCAGCTGCGCGAGCAGACCTATGCCTACGCGCGCGATCTCGCCGATTTCGTCTCGCCGAGCGCGATGGCCGTGATCAAGCGGCAGCTCTACGAGGTGCCGTTCCAGAGCCTTGCCGAGGCCACCATCGAGGCCAACCGCGAGATGATGGTCGCGCTGAACGGCAGCGACTTCCGGGAAGGCGTCGCGAGCTTCATGGAGAAGCGCCCGCCGAGGTTTTCGGGGAAGTAGGGGGGATACGTGCAGGAAGCCCGCCGTCGCCCTTCGGCTATGGCGGGGCAGCCTTCGCTCACTTCGCTACGTTAGAGCGGAGTAGGCTTGCCCAGCCGTAGCTCGCGAAGCGAGCGAAGGCTGGTGGAGCCAGGCGGGATCGAACCGCCGACCTCATCATTGCGAACGATGCGCTCTCCCAGCTGAGCTATGGCCCCGTCGCGGCCGCTCTGGTATCTACGCGGCCGACAATCGGCCGCCATTTAAGTCGCCGCCAAGGTCAAGTCAAGGACGGCGGCACCCCGGTTTTCGCCCCCGGCGGCCGGGAACTTCCCTTGTTTGGACGTGGGGGAACCGATATCTAGCAACAGGTCAACCCCGACCGGAGCCAGAGTTTTCAAAAGCCATGCGTGCCGTTCTCGACATCGTCATCATCGTGCTCGATCTCTACGTCTGGCTGCTGATCGCCTCCGCGATCCTGTCCTGGCTGATCGCCTTCAACGTGGTCAACACCCGCAACCAGTTCGTCTCGGCGGTGGCGGAATTCCTCTACCGCATTACCGAGCCGGTCCTGGCGCCGATCCGCAACGTCCTGCCCAATTTCGGCGGGCTCGACATCTCGCCGATCATCCTGATCCTGATCATCATGTTTCTCGAGCGGGTGATCATGTACTACATCTATCCGAACGTGATTTAGCCGAAGCGGACGGAGTTTTGGCCTCGACGGATTCGCCAAAGGAGCCTTGGCGCTATTCCACCGCCGGCGTCAGCATTGCCGTGCGCGTGACGCCGCGCGGCGGGCGCGATGACGTTGACGGGATCGAGCAGCTTTCGGACGGCCGCAGCGTGCTGAAGGTGCGGGTGCGTGCCATCGCCGACGGCGGCGAGGCCAATCGCGCGGTCCTGGAACTGCTGGCGAAGTCGCTGGGCGTGCCCAAGTCGAGCGTTCGGCTGCTCTCCGGCGCCACCTCGCGGCAGAAGCAGATCGCGGTCGACGGCGATCCGGCGCGCCTCGGCGAGGCCCTGCGCCGGCTCGCTTCGGGACAGCCGGTGAAGAAGGAACGGACATGACGGCGAAAATCATCGACGGAAAGGTCATTGCCGCGGAGCTCCGCGGCCGCGTCGCCGAGGAGGTCGCCCGGGTCAGGCGCGAGCACAATCTGGTGCCGGGGCTCGCCGTCGTGCTGGTCGGCAACGATCCCGCCAGCGAAGTCTACGTCCGCAGCAAGCACACCCAGACCCAGGCCGCCGGCATGGCCTCGTTCGAGCACAAGCTGCCCGCCGACGTCTCGCAGGCCGAACTGCTGGCGCTGGTCGCGAAGCTCAACAGGGATCCGGCCGTGCACGGCATCCTCGTGCAATTGCCGCTGCCCAAGGGCCTGAACACCGAGGCCGTCATCAACGCCATCGATCCGGCCAAGGACGTCGACGGCCTGCACCCGAACAATGCCGGCCGGCTCGCCGGCGGCTTTTCGGCGCTGTCGCCCTGCACGCCGCTCGGCTGCATCATCCTGACCAAAAGCGTGCATGCCTCGCTCGAAGGCATGAATGCCATCGTCATCGGCCGCTCCAATCTGGTCGGCCGGCCCCTGGTGCAGTTGCTCCTGAACGAGAACGCCACGGTGACGATCGCGCACTCGCGCTCGCGCGACCTGCCGGGCCTCGTCAGGCGCGCCGATCTCGTCTACGCCGCTGTCGGCAAGGCCGAAATGGTGCGCGGCGACTGGCTGAAGCCGGGCGCCACCGTGATCGACGTCGGCATCAACCGGATTCCGAGAGCGGACGGCAAGACCCGCCTCGTCGGCGACGTCGCCTATCAGGAGGCGCTTGAGGTCGCCGGCGCGATCACGCCGGTGCCGGGCGGCGTCGGCCAGATGACGGTCGCCTGCCTCCTCGTCAACACGCTGCGCGCCGCCTGCGCCATCGCGGGGCTGCCGAAGCCGGCGGTGTAGGAGCGTTCTCGCGTCCCCGACGCGCTGCGTAGCATCCGGGGAACGCCGGTGGGGTTGGCGCGCAGGGTCAGACTCACCCCGCCGTGTTCTCGATCAGCCGTCGGTAGAAGCGGATCATGTCGGCATAGCCTTCGATGCTCAACCGCTCATTGGTGCCGTGAAACCGCTTGAGGTCTTCCGAATTGGCGCGCACCGGCGAGAAGCGGAAGATGTTGTCGGCGATCGCCGCATAATGGCGCGAGTCGGTTGCCGCCACCATCAGGCCGGGTGCCACCACGACGTCGGGAAAGACCTCGCGAATGGTCCGGTTGAGCGCGGCATAGGATTTTCCGCCCGTTCCCGTCACCGGCGGCGGATCGGTGTTGCCGGGAAACGGCGCGATCGAGACCTTGTCGTTACTGATCGTGGTGCGGACGTGATCGGTGACGCTCGCCTGGGTGTCGCCGGGCAGCAAGCGGAAATTGACGGTGGCCTCGGCGTTGCCCGGCAGTACGTTGTCCTTGTCGCCGGCGTTGAAGATGGTCAGCGCGGTGGTAGTGCGCACCATCGCTTCCGTCGGGCCGCTCTTCTCGAATTCGCGCAGCAGGAGCGGCTTGAACAGCCAGAGGTTCGACAGCGCCACCCGGCTGAAGCCGCTCATTTCCGGCGCCAGCGTGTCGAACATCTCGGCGACCGTGCCGCGGATGTGCATCGGCAGGCGGTGATCCTCCAGCCGCGCCAGCGCAGCGCTCATCATGCCGATCGCGGTCTGGCGCGGCGGCATCGAGGAATGGCCGGGCGTGGCGTGCGCTGTCAGCACCAGCGTGGCGTAGCCCTTCTCCGAAAGCCCGATCAGCGCGGCGGGCTTGTCGAGGCCTTTCATGACGCCCTCGGCGATCAAGAGGCCCTCGTCGAGCACGAATTCGAGCCGCACGCCGCGCGCCGCCAGCGCCGACACGATCGCCTTGGCCCCCCTCGTGCCGGCGACCTCCTCGTCATGACCGAAGGCGAAATAGATCGTTCGCTTCGGGCGAAAACCCTCCTTCGCCATCTGCTCGGCCGCCTCCAGCATGGAGTAGAGGTTGCCCTTGTCGTCCCAGGAGCCGCGGCCCCAGATGAAGCCGTCGGCGATCGCGCCCTCGAACGGCTTCTGCTGCCAGTCCTTCTCGGTGCCCGGTGCTATCGGCACCACGTCCTGATGCGCGAGCAACGCGATCGGCTGCGCCTTGGGATCGGAGCCCTCCCAGGTGTAGAGCAGGCTGTGCTGGCCGATCACCTCGTGCTTCGCCGCGGCGTGGAACGCCGGGAAGCTCTGCTCGATATGCGCCCTCAGCCCGCGCAGCGCCTCGGCGTCCTGCTCCGGATTGAGGAAGTTCGAGATGGTCTGGAAGCGGATCGCTTCCGACAGCCGTCTTGCGGCGCCTTGCGCATCGACGCTCGCGCGCGGAATGGCCGCGACCTGGATCTGGCGGGAGCCGCGCGTCGCCACGTTGAACGCCAGCACGCCGGCAAGGACGACGACGCAAGCGACGATCAGCAGCAGGATGTTGCGGACAATCTTGAAAAATCGGCGCATGGACTGACTTTCACCGATGCCGTGCCCCGGATGCAATGCAGCGCGAAGCGGTGCGTTGCATCCTGGGCCCAGTGCGAGTGGCGACCTAGGTTGCCGGCTCTGCGGAACGCCATTTCGTGGCGCACCGCGTCCGGGACAACAGAGGTTATTACTTCTTTTTCGCGCGCGCGATGCCGTCGGCGATCAGCTTGTGCGCGTCCTCGGCGCCGCCCCAGCGCAGCACCTTCACCCATTTGCCCTTCTCGAGGTCCTTGTAGTGCTCGAAAAAGTGCCGGATCTGCTCCAGCGTGATCTCGGGCAGGTCGCTGTAGCTCCTGATCTTGTCGTAGCGCTGGGTGAGCTTGGACGACGGCACCGCCAGGATCTTCTCGTCGCCGCCGGCCTCGTCCTCCATGAACAGCACGCCGACCGGGCGCACGCTCATCACCGCGCCCGGGATGATGGCGCGGGTGTTGATGATCAGCACGTCGCAGGGGTCGCCGTCGCCGGACAGCGTGTGCGGGATGAAGCCGTAATTGCCGGGGTAGCGCATCGGCGTATAGAGGAAACGGTCCACCACCAGCGTGCCGGCCTCCTTGTCCATCTCGTATTTGATCGGCTCGCCGCCAACGGGCACCTCGATGATGACGTTGACTTCGTGCGGCGGGTTGGCCCCGATTGAGATCGCGTCGATACGCATGGAAAGCTCCGTTCGTGCCGGGGGTCGTCGCCGGGCTGCGATTCGGCCCTGTCTTACGCGGGCCCGGCGCAGCTAGCCATCGAACTTTCGCGACACCATGAACTCCGGCCCGCGCCCCACGGTGGAAACGACGACGGTATCCACGGAGGGGAAGTCCGCCGACCAAGGCGGCAGATCAGCCAGTCCGGATCAGTTGGCTGGTTAGTTGGTCCAGGCGAAAGCGACCTTGTCGAGCGACTTCGGCCCGAACCGCTCCGAGGAGCGCGCTACCATGCGGCCGCCCAGCGCACGGTAAAACTCGGTCGCGGGGTCGTTGTCCGACAGTGCCCAGACCACCATGCTCTTCAGCCCGCTCTGCATCAGGTCGCGGCGGGCCGCGGCGAACAGGCGCCGGCCAAACCCCAGGCCCTGGAATTCCGGGCGCAAATAGAGCTCGTAGATCTCGCCGTCGAAATGCAGGCTGCGGGCGCGGTTGCGGCCGTAATTCGCATAGCCCGCGATCTTGTCGCCGAATACCAGCACGCTGACGCGGCTGCCCTTGCGGATCGCGCTGTCCCACCATTGCGGGCCGCGGCGATTGATGAGCTTCTCCAGCTCGGCGCCGGGAATGATGCCCTGATAGGCCGAGCGCCAGGCTTCGTCGTGGGTCGACGCCACCGCAGTTGCGTCTGCAGCTTTGGCCGGCCGGACCTCGATCAGGGTTGTGCTCATGGATGCGATCAAACCAAGTCACCGGGCCGGCGGCAAGGGCTATCGTTAATTATCGGTTAACGTGTGGATTTTCTGCATCAGTTTTTTGACCCCGGTGTGCCGAAAGAGGACAGCGCAACCCACCCGGCCAGCGGCGATCCTCCGAACGACTGCGCGGCAACTCCCGGGGCCCCGTGCACGTCACACGACCGTGAGCCCGCGCAGAAAAACTGCGGCCAAGTTGATTCGCGCCCGCTACTCTGCCCATGGTTCTCAGTATTCCACCCGGCATTTCATGCGGCCCTTCAGGACGTTTGTCGCTTTGGTCTGCCTCTTCGCGCTCTCCGCGCCGCTTGCGCGCGCGCAGACCGGGCTTGGACCGGCGGGCGCGGAAGGCGAACCCTGGCGCAGGCAGGCGTGGCTGCTGCCCTCGTCCGATGCCGCCACGCTGGCGCATGCCTTGCTGTTCCGGCCGCCCGGACACGGCCCGTTTCGTCTCGCGGTAATTGCCCACGCCACCACCCAGAACATCTTGCGTCGCGCGCAAATGCTGCAGCCGGAATACCGCGCGCTGGCGGCGCATCTGGTCGCGCGCGGCTTTGCCGTGCTGGTGCCGGAGCGGCTCGGCCATGGCGCAACCGGCGGCCGTTATGTCGAGGACCAGGGCGGTTGCGACGAGGCCGACTACGCCCGCTCGGGCCGCGCCACCGCGGCGGAAATCTCACTCGCGCTGGACTACCTGCGAACGCAGGATTTCGCGCGCAAGGACGGTGCCGTCGTGCTCGGTCATTCCGCCGGAGGCTGGGGCGCGCTGGCGCTCGCGGGCGCTGACCCCAGGGTGGTCTCCGCCATCGTCGCGTTTGCGCCGGGACGCGGCGGACACGCCAACGACTTTCCCAATCAGATCTGCGCGCCGCATACGTTGACCGCGGCCGCCGCCGAATTCGGCAAGGCTGCGCGCGTTCCCGTCACATGGCTCGTGGCCGCCAACGATACCTATTTCTCGCCGGTCTTTTCGCGCCAGCTCGCGGACGCCTTTCGCCGCGGCGGCGGCAAGGTCGACTTCCGCCCCTTGCCGGCGGTCGGCAGCGAGGGACACTGGATGATCGAGACCGAGGCCGGCGTGAAGATCGCAAGCGGCGAGTTCGACCGCGCGCTGCGGGCGCCGGTGGCGGGGAGGAAGAAGCGCTGACATGCCCCGCTGGCCCGACGACGACGTGATCCTGTTCGACGGCGTCTGCATCTTCTGCTCGCGCTGGGTCCGCTTCGTTGCGAGGCGCGACACCGCACGCCGCTTCCGCTTCACGCCGATCCAGTCGGCCTACGGCACGCGCCTCGCGCGGGCTTTCGGGATCGATCCTGACGATCCCGATACCAACGCCGTGGTCCATGGCGGCGAGGTGTTCTTGAAGTCGGACGCCGTGCTGACGGTGCTGTCCCTGCTGCCGGGCTGGGGCTGGGTCCGCGTGCTGTTCGCCGTGCCAAAACCGCTGCGCGACGCCGTCTACAACCTCGTTGCGCGGAATCGTTACCGTATTTTTGGGAAGTATGACGAATGCTTTGTGCCGGATGCGGAGTTGAGGGCGCGAGTTCTGGATTAGCGTCATTGCGAGCGAAGCGAAGCAATCCAGAATCTTTCCATGGCGACGATCTGGATTGCTTCGCTGCGCTCGCAATGACGGAGCGCGTGACTAGCGCCTTGTTGTAAAAGCCAGCACCTCTTTCGCCGCCCTCTCCCCACTGTCCCGCGCCCCGTGCGCGGTGGTGAAGAAAGCCGGCGAGGTCGCTTCTCCCGCAAAGAACAGCCGTCCGTCCACTGGCGCTGCGAGCACGGCGCGGTTGCCGGCGTGGCCGGGGAGGGCATGGGAATAGGCGCCGCGGGCGAAGGGGTCGTTCGCCCAACGTGATTCCGCCAGCGGCTTCAGCTTGCGGCGGATGTCGTTGCCGAGAAGACCTGCGATCTCGTTGATGCTCTGCTCGGCGAACGCGCCGGAGCCCGCGTCTTCCAGTTCGCGCGCGAACCTGCCGCCGAAAAATCCCTCGATGCAGGGCTGGCCGAACGGGCGGATGTGATAGGTGCCCGTCGCGGTGCGCATCGTGGCGCCGCGCAGGTTGGCTTCCTTGGGAAAGGCGTCCGCATCCTCCAGCGCCAGCACCACCTTGTCGTCGACGCCGAGCGGCAGGCCGCGCGCGGCATCGACCTTGGCGGTTAGCTGCGGCGAGAATCGGATCGCTTCATCGGCGATCAGGTTGGTCGGCACGGTGACGATGACCTTCGCGGCGGTCAGCGTGCCCAGCGACGTCTCGATGCGGATGTCTTGGCCGGAATGGTCGATCAGCGTGACGTTGCAGTCGAGCGCGACCGGGCAGGACGCGCCATAGGCCGCGATCAGCGCGCCATAGCCGCGGCGGACGCGCCAGTTGATGTTGGTGTCTTCATAGGCATCCATGTCCGTGATCGAAACCTGGTCGAGCTCACAGCCGTTCACATAGGTCGAGATCGCATCGATCATCGGATTCCACCGATTGCCGGGCTCCAGGCACCGGTCCGCGGGACCGTCCTGGCCTTTCAGCGCGGCGTCCTCGGCGCGCTCGTAGAAGGCCTCGAGCGAGCGGATGAAATCGTCGCGCAGGACTTGCGGAAACGCATTGCCATAGGCGCGCTCGCGCCACGGCGGCAGCTCCTTGTTGATCTCGAAATTCAGCCGTTCGGCGATGCCGACGAAGGAATTCCTGTCGGCCGAATGCAGCCAGCCGCAGCCGACGTCGAACACCACGTCAGGCGAGGCCTGCACCGTCCAGGCACGCCCGCCGATGCGGTTGCGCGCTTCCAGCACGATCGCGGAGAGGCCGGAACCCTGCAGCGCGTGCGCAGCGCCGAGGCCCGCAGCGCCCGCGCCGATGATCGCGACGTCGACGGAGGAGGGAAAGGACATGAGCGAATGGCGAGTGGCGAATGGCGAATAGGGCTTATAGCAGATCGCGCCTCCAGGTAACGCCCCTGTTCGCTACTCGCCATTTCCCATTCGCAGCCTACGCCACCGCTTCGCGGGCCTTTTCCGCTCGCTTGCGCTCGTTGGGATCGAGGTGCTTCTTGCGCAGCCGGATCGATTTCGGCGTCACCTCGACGAGCTCGTCGTCCTCGATATAGGCGAGCGCCTTTTCCAGCGTCATCTTGATCGGCGGCGTCAGCCGCACCGCCTCGTCTTTCGACGTGGTGCGGATGTTGGTGAGCTGCTTGCCCTTGAGCACGTTGATCTCGAGATCGTTGTCACGGGTGTGTTCGCCGACGATCATGCCGCGATAGACCTTCCAGCCCGGCTCGATCATCATGGGGCCGCGGTCTTCCAGCTTGAACATGGCGTAGGCGACCGCCTCGCCCTGGTCGTTGGAGATGAGCACGCCGTTGCGGCGGCCCTGGATTTCGCCCTTGTAGAGCGCATAGCCGTGGAACAGGCGGTTCATGATCGCGGTGCCGCGGGTGTCGGTCAAGAGCTCGCCCTGGTAGCCGATCAGGCCGCGGGTCGGCGCGTAGAACACCAGCCGCAGGCGATGGCCGCCGGACGGCCGCATTTCGATCAATTCCGCTTTCCGTTCGCTCATCTTCTGCACGACGACGCCGGAATGTTCCTCGTCGACGTCGATCACGACCTCCTCGATCGGCTCCTTCAACTGGCCGGTCGCCTCGTCCTTCTGGTAGACGACGCGCGGACGCGACACCGAAAGCTCGAAACCCTCGCGGCGCATGGTCTCGATCAGGATCGCGAGCTGCAACTCACCGCGACCCGAAACTTCCATCGAGTCCTTGTCGGCGGCTTCGGTGACGCGCAGCGCGACGTTGCCCTCGGCCTCGCGCAGCAGGCGGTCGCGGATCATGCGGCTCGTCACCTTGTCGCCTTCGGTGCCGGCGAGCGGGGAATTGTTGACGATGAACGACATCGACACGGTCGGCGGATCGATCGGCTGCGCCGGCAGCGGCGTCTCGACTGCGGGATCGCAGAAGGTGTCGGCGACGGTACCCTTGGTCAGGCCGGCAATGGCGACGATGTCGCCGGCTTCGGCTTCTTCGAGCGGCGTACGCTCGATGCCGCGGAACGCCAGGATCTTGCTGATGCGGCCCTGCTCGATCATCTTGCCGTCGGCGGAAAGCACCTTCACCTGCTGGTTCGGCTTCAGCACGCCGGAGGAGATGCGGCCGGTGATGATGCGGCCGAGATAGGGATTGGCCTCCAGGATGGTGCCGATCATGCGGAACGGGCCGTC
The DNA here is from genome assembly GCF_028868675.1 of Bradyrhizobium sp. Classification (GTDB taxonomy): domain Bacteria; phylum Pseudomonadota; class Alphaproteobacteria; order Rhizobiales; family Xanthobacteraceae; genus Bradyrhizobium. The sequence continues at coordinate 50,261 of NZ_JAGWUA010000001.1, read as the reverse complement.
CTCGACCTTGGGCGGGGCGACGTGGCGCAGGATCAGGTCGAACAGCGGCTCCATGCCCTTGTCCTTCGGACCCTCCGGGCTATCGGCCATCCAGCCCTGCTTGGCCGAACCGTAGAGGATGGGGAAGTCGAGTTGCTCCTCGCTGGCATCGAGAGCGGCGAACAGATCGAATACCTCGTTGATTACCTCGGTCGGGCGCGCGTCGGGGCGGTCGACCTTGTTGATGACGACGATCGGCTTCAGTCCGACCTTCAGCGCCTTGGAGACCACGAACTTGGTCTGCGGCAGCGGACCTTCGGCCGCGTCCACCAGCACCAGCGCGCCGTCGACCATGTTGAGGATGCGCTCGACCTCGCCGCCGAAATCGGCGTGGCCGGGGGTATCGACGATGTTGATGCGGGTGTCCTTCCACTGCACCGAGGCCGCCTTGGCCAGAATGGTGATGCCGCGCTCGCGCTCCAGGTCGTTGGAGTCCATGGCGCGCTCGGCCACCTTCTGGTTCTCGCGGAACGTGCCGGATTGCTGCAGGAGGCGGTCGACGAGCGTCGTCTTGCCGTGGTCGACGTGGGCGATGATGGCGACGTTGCGAAGGTTCATGAGTTGGCTTCTTTGCGGTCGAACAATGGGTTAAGCGCGATCTCGCCGGTCAAACCGGGACCTCTTCTCGGACAACGCTGAAACGTGGAAAACGGGGCCTCTTCCGCCCAAAAAGGAAGCCCGGCCAGATCGACCGGGCACCCTGCGCGTTTGCGACGCAATATATGCAAAAAACCTCAAAAAACAATGGGTTCTTTACCGGTTGGTTGACTGAATTTTGCCGGGGGATCCTCGGGGCTTAGGGGGCGCTTGACGTTTCGCCGGCGTTCGGGTTGACCCCCTCGGTCGGATAGACGCCGCTCAGCACCTCCTCGAAATGGTTCCTGACGGCGTCGTTGCACAGGCAGGCGCGCAGCTTCAGCCCGTCGCGACTACGCACCTGGATCGAGCCGCGCCGCGTGTCGAGGATGCCTTCCGCCTTGAACGACTGGATCACGCGGCTGGCATAGCTGCGGCCGACCCCGAGCAGGTTTGCGAGTTGCTCATGCGTCAGCGGCACGCTGTCGTCGCCGTCGGTCCGCTCCATCGCCGCCAGGATCCATTTGGCGGTGCGCTGCTCGATCGAATGGATGGCATTGCACGCAGTCGACTGGAAGATCTGCGCCAGCATGCAGTCGGCGTAGCGGGCGAAGATGTTGCGCAGGGATGGCGAGCGCGCCTTCGCGGCTTCGAGCCTGCCGACGTGAATTCGCGCGAACGGCCCGCCAAACTTCACCGAGATCCGTGTGTAGGCCGGCAGAAATCCGTGGCTGACGATGCCGCCGACCGCGCCCTCGCGGCCGATCAGGATGGTCTCGACGTCGCGGCCGTCCTCGTTGGGCACGAGGAACGTCGCGAGTGCAGGCCCGCAGGGGAAATGAACGACCTCGACGGCGTCGCCGGGATTGTAGAGCAGATCGTTCGCGGCGGCCTTGTCGCCGGTGAGATGCGGCGCGACCAGCGCATAGTCGGCAGCATTCAGTCGCCGCAACAGGTTGTTGTAGGGCCGGCTGGCGATCTCGTTGGCTCTGGCGATACGCGCATCCATCGAAGACTCGTTCTCCTTTCCCCACCCTATCGAGCTCCCCTCGCCACTTGTGTGCACAAGTAGACAGACAGGGAAACCGCGCTGTGATGGGTTCGTTCCAGGAACCCTCCGATGCGCTGGATGCAGGCGTTGGACCGCGGCTGTTCTGCTCGCCAATTCACCGACCTCAAAGACGAGAACATGGACCGCGCTTCCCCAGACCGCCCAGCGTGTCCTGCCGATGTCCTGATCGTCGAAGACGATCCGATCATCGCGATCGATTTCGAGGAACGGCTCATGGGTTTTGGCGTCCGCACGGTCCGGACGGTGGCGTCGGTGGCGCGGGCGCTGGACGCGATTGCGGAACGTGCGCCCGACTTTGCGCTGCTGGACGTCGAGCTCGTTCGCGAGAAGAGCTTTGCGATCGCGGAGCGGCTGCTCGCGCTGAAGATTCCATTCGTCTTCGTTACCGGCTATGATGCCGAGACGGGGATTTCGCAGGAGTTCGCGGGCCAGCCGCGGCTGCAAAAGCCCTGCTCGAGCGAGGAGCTGGAGGCGGCGCTGCTCGAGGCAAACGCCATCCGGTGATCATGTGACGCGGCGATAGCGCCGGCGACGCGGCTATGCGTTGCCGGCCGCGCGGAATTGCGCGCCGGCGCGCTGCAGGTTCTGCGGCAGGCTGAGCAGCACCGCCTTGCGGTCGGCAACCGCGGCATGGAATTGATCGAGCGCGATGTTGAAGGCGGTGAGTGCGCCCTCCTCGATGGCGCCGTCGTCGTAGCAGCGGAGCGTGTCGCGCAGGATGTCGTCGGCCTCGCTCTGCATGAGGTCGAGCTCGTCGGTCGTCTCGGCGCGCCGAGCGGCCGTGATCATGTCCAGCAGCCGGTCGCGCAGATGGCTGTTGTTGTCGCGCTCGTCCTTCTTGAGGTAGCCGGCAAACCAGGCGCCGACCGAGCCCATGGCCGAGAGCGCCATCAGGCTCCACCAGATGTAATCGCTGTACCTGTCGAGGAAGGTCTTTTCCTCGCCGTCGACGAAGGCGGCGGCGCCGGGATGCACGGGAATCACGGCATCCTTGTCGGTGTCGGGAGTTTCGATCTTCGCCGCGAGCGGGAATTCCGTCATCACTTGCTGGCGAACCGCGAATAGCTGCCGGGTGAACGCCGCGACCGTGGTCTCGGAGAGGCCTTTGCGCGCCACGATGTGATGGGCGAAGCCGATGGTCTTGACCTCTTCCTCGGGCCTGTCCGGCGATCCGCCATAGGTGCCTGCGGGAATGTCGGCCGCCTCGTAGATCGGATGGTTTTGCGCGATCGCATCCGCCGAATCGATCGCCAGGAAAGTGGGAACGCCGCCTTCCCTGGTGGAGGCGGCGATCGCATCCGCCGTGATCTTGCTGTTGACGGGGCCGGCGGCGAGATAGGCATCGGCCTTCTGGCCGCGGATCATCTCGGCGGCCTCGTTCGCCGGGAATTGCACGATCTCCACCTTGGCGGGATCGACGCCGTATTGCTGCAGGATCACCTTGAGCACGTTGACGTTGGCCTGCGTCCTGCCGACCACGCCGACGCGGTGGCCGGCGAGCTGCGGGATCTTGGTGATCTTGGCGCCCTTCTTCTTGCCCTTGCCGGGCGGCACCCACAGCACGACGACGTTCTTGCGCAGGGTCGCAACCGCCTGCGCGTTCTTCGGCACGTCGAGATCGCCGCGCACGATGGCGAGGTCGGCCTTGTTCTCCGCGAGGGCCTCGGCGCTCGCGGTCGCGCCCTCGGTCTGGATCGGCCGCAGCCGCACATAGCCGCGGTTCTGCACGAAGGCCTGCGTCAGCGCTTGCACGACCTTGACGTCGTCGCTGTTGGCCGGTCCGACCGCGATCTTCAGGGTCACCGGGCGCATGGCGAAGTAATAGCCGCCGGCGAGCACGCCGATGATGGCCAGGACGCCGGCGATGGAGATGAGCACGCCGTTCCGCGCCGCCGATCGCGGCGACGTCGGTGCCGGCGGCGTCTGGACGAACTCGCCGGTCATCGATCTGGCAAACAATCGCTTCAGGCTCAGTTTCATCGTGCCAAGGTTGATCGTGCCAAGGTTGATCTTGCCAATTCGTCTACCCTTCTACTTGTAGCAAATTTCTTGAGATCGGGAATTACATCTGCGTCATGGTTAGCGGATGGACGAAGACCCCGTATGAACCCGGGCGAAAGTGCGGTGTTAGGGTAATGTTTCCCTGAACACGGAGGTTGTCATGGCGGAGCGGCTGTCGACGGAGGCACGGAAGCAGGCCCTGGCCGGGCTTGCGGGCTGGACCGAGGCCCCGGGACGGGAGGCGATCGGCAAGACCTTCGCCTTCAAGGACTTCAACCAGGCCTTCGGCTTCATGGCGCGGGTGGCGCTCGTTGCCGAGAAGATGGATCACCATCCCGAATGGCGCAACGTCTACCGGACCGTCGAGGTGGTGCTGGCGACCCATGATGCCGGCGGCGTCACGGCGCTCGACGTCGAACTCGCCAAGGCCATGAACGCAATTGCCGGCCAGCTCGGCGTGGCCTGACGCCTTGCGGGGCAGGCACGCATCCCCATCTCTTGGGCAGCGTCGGACGCCGCCTCGAGGGCCGCGCCGGCCCGAACGGGGAGATTGACCATGGCCGCCGATCACAGCGTCGGCTTCGAGCCGGCCGACCGGCTGGCGGAAGATCGCGAGAGCGTGCGCCGGCGCTTCTGGCAGAAGCTGAAGCGTGTGGTCGCGCAGCTGCCGTTCGCCGAGGATCTGCTCGCCGCCTATTACTGCGCCTTCGACAAGCAGACGCCCCGGCACGTGCAGGCTTCGCTGCTCGGAGCGATCGCCTATTTCATCCTGCCGTTCGATTTCGTTCCGGACATGCTGCCGATGCTCGGCTTCACCGACGACGCCGCGATTCTGGCGACCGCGCTGCGACTCGTCGCCAGCCACATCACGTCCGATCACCGCGATGCCGCTCGCGCCGCGCTGAAGCGCGGCATCGGCGAGGCGGAGGCTACGTAGGAACTCCGCACACGCGCCGTCGTTGGTTTATGGCGGTCGCAAGGCGCGAGTCCATCAACACCGTCATTGCGAGCGACGCGAAGCAATCCAGAACTGCATCCGCGGATACAGTCTGGATTGCTTCGCCGCTTCGCTTCTCGCAATGACGGCGATCCGCCTACTTGCCCGGACGCACCTGCGCGCGCGCATTGTTGTCGCGGGCGTTGTTCTCGGCCTCCCAGGCCTGGAACTGCTTGAACAGCGCCTCCCGGTCCGCGTCCGACTGCACCACCTTCGCGGCCGCCGGGTTCTGCCTCAGGAAGGTCTCGAAGCGCTGCCGCGTGACCGGTTCGACGCCGTGCTGGTCGAGCCATTGCTGGGCCACCGGCAATCTGTTCCAGCCGGCGAGCGGCGCCGCGAGCGAGACTTCCTTCCACTTGGGATGGAAAGGCGGCTTCTGCAGCGCCGGGAACTTGGTGAAGAAGGCGTCCACGAACAGCGCGAGCTTGCGATAGCGGTCGGTCTTCGGCGCCCAGTTGTAGGCGGCGAGCACCGCCGGCACCGCGATCGTGTCGACCGTCTCCCCCTCCTTGATGAGGTTGGGATAGTCCTTCGCGGTCAGCGTCGCCGGCAGATAGTCGCTCTGCAGCGGTTTTGCATAGTCGACGTTCGCCAGATGGAAGCGGCCGTCATTGTTGAAGGTCGAGACCGACTTGTACGGCTTGCCGCCGACGACGATCACGGCGTCGATCTCGCCGGCCTTCAGCTTCTCCATCGCGATGCGCTGCTCGATGTAGACGACGTTGGCCTTCATCCCGAGCCGCTCGAACACCGTCAGCGCGGTCACGAAGGTGCCGCCGTTCGGCAGGTCGACGCTCACCGTCTTGCCTTCGAGATCCTTCAGGCTGCGGATCGATTTCGGCGCGATGACCTGCATCTCCTCATTGTAGAGCTTGGTCACGTAGGTGAACTGCTTCTTGATGTCGCTGGCGAAGCCCTTGCGCTCGAGATAGTCGAGCGTGTCGGCGCGCACGACGCCGAGGTCGACGCCCTGCAGGAACAGGATGTCGGCGACGCTCTGCACCGAGCCGCGGCCGACGATCGGAAGCACGCGCAGTTTGTTGCCGTCGTCCAGCACGGAAGCGAGGTCGGCGCCGAACTGCACGTAGGTGCCGCCGATCGTGCCCGTGATCAGCGTCACGGTGTTGGCGTTGAGCGCCTGCTTGGTCTGGGTCGAACCGAACTGGAAGATCGCCTTCAGGCTGTCGGAGACCTTGCTCGGGTCGTACTCAGTCTCGGCGGCTTGCGCCGAGAAGGCAAAGATCGTCATCATGGCGGCAAGCGCCATCCTAAGAACGTAACGCATGGTGTCCCCTGCTCGCGTGGAGTGTTCAGTTCTGAAGTTGGGTCAGGCGCTGCCGCGCCTCGGATGATCCGAACTGCGCCGCTTTCTGGTACCAGCTGCGCGCAACCGCCGGATCGCCGGTGATGCTCCTTATGTCGTTGGTGCCGAGCACGGCCGGATCATAGGTCTGTGCCAGCATGAACGCCGCGGTGCCGTCCTGCGCATTGGCCGCGCGCTCGAGCAGGAGCCGTGCGGCGGCGATGTCGCCGACGGCCATCAGGCTCTTGGCCCGTGTCATCAGGCCGGCTAGCGTGTCGGCGTCGAGCGTCCTGGCGGGAGCGCTTGCCTCCGGCGGCGGCGCCGCCGCCGCGACCGGCGCCGGAACGGGCGACTGGGCCTGCAGCGCGGACTGATAGGCGGTCGCGATCGCTTCGCGGCTAGGCGCCGCCGGCATCGCTGCGGGCGCCGCGGGCATCGCGGCCGGCGCCGCTTCGGCGCTCGCCAGCATCGGGCTCGAGACGCGGGCCGGGTCCTTCAGCGGAATCTGGCGCACCGGTGGCGTGACGGGCGCGGCCACCGCCTGCTCGGTTGCCGCGCCGCTGGCCAAAGCCTTGGCGTCGACGGCGAACAGGCGCACGATGTCGGACTGGTACAGCGCGGCCAGGAACGCGACCGTGGCCGCCGCCAGTACGCCCGCGAGAATGCGCGGCACGATGCTGGGCTTGGCCTGCGTGGCGACGAATTCCTGCGGATACGGCTCGCCTTCGGGATCGGACAGAAAGAGCGGCATCGGATCGTGATGCGGCTGGTAGGCCCGGTCAGCGCGCCCGAAGCTGTAAGGCGCGGTCTGTGGGCGGTCTGTGTCTTGATCGAAGTCGATTGCCCTCGACTCTCTGGACTGACGGTAGGCCGTCGTCTCCATGGTGATGCTCCCCATTACTGACGCAACGCCGGGGCATCCTCAGGTCCAGTCTTCTTGCTCTTGCCCAGAAGCGCCCCGCAAACTGGAACCTATAAAACGCAGTCTGAATCAGCCCAAAAGACGACGGCGGTTTGCGCGAATTGGGAGATATTTGGGTTTGATTTGGGCGCTCTCGCGAAATGCATCACAATTTTGCGCGCTCTGGTTGAGTTGCGCCCGGCGCAGGTTGATCGCGGGAACGAACGCATTTGCTTCAAAAGCACATCATCATGATCATGCGCGGGCCTGTCCCGCGCATGGCCGTCGCGCGTCATGGATGATGACGGCGCGCCGCCGCCACATTTACGGATGCAGGATCACCTTGCCCATGGCCTGACGGCCGGCGAGCACTTTCAGAGCATCCGCGGTCTGCGCCAGCGGGAAGGTGCGGTCGACGTGGGAGGAGATGTTACCCTCCGCCGTCCACTTCACGAGCTTCTCGAGATTGGCGCGGTTTTTCTCTGGATTGAGCTTGGTCCACGCGCCCCAGAACACGCCGCGGATGTCGCAGCCCTTCAACAGCGCGAGGTTGAGCGGCATCTTCGGAATGTCGCCGGCGGCGAAGCCGATGACGAGGAAGCGTCCTTCCCAGGCGATCGAGCGCAAGGCCGCTTCGGCGTAGGCGCCGCCGACCGGATCGAAGATGATGTCGACGCCCTTGCCGCCCGTGAGCTTGCGCAGGCCCTCCTTCAAGTCCTCCTTGGCGTAGTTGAGCGTCAGCTCGGCGCCGTGCGCCTTGGCGAAGGCGAGCTTCTCGTCCGAGGACGCGCAGGCGATCACCTTCAAGCCCATCTGCTTGCCGAGCTCGCAGGCGGCAAGCCCGGTGCCGCCGGCCGCGCCCAGCACCGCGAGCGTCTCGCCCGGCTTCGGGCTCGCGCGATCCTCCAGCGCATGCAGCGCCGTGCCGTAGGTGATGATGATGCCGGCGGCGCGATCGTAGTCGAGATTGTCGGGAATCCTGACGATCGCGTTTGCAGGCAGCGCGATCTTCTCGCGCGCGCCGTTATGACCGCAGGACGCCACGACGCGATCGCCGACCTTGAGACCGGTCACGCCGGAACCGATGCTTTCGATCACGCCCGCGACCTCGGCCGCCGGCGAGAACGGGAACGGCGGCTTGATCTGGTACTTGCCCTGGATCATCAGGATGTCGAAGAAGTTCAGCGCCGCCGCCTTGATCGCGATCACGGCCTCACCCGGTCCGGCCACCGGCTCCGGCACGTCGGCCAGCACGAGATCGTCGGGTTGGCAATATTGCGAGCAGAGAATGGCTTTCATGGACACACCTGGCGTTTCGGGAACTGGCTCTTCGAGGGCAGCACTATAATTTGCCTGCTTCATGCCGGATTTGAAGCCCCCCGACAATCCGGTTTCTTTGTCGGAGGCCGTGCACCGGTCTATCCTCCGTCTTTGCGAGGAGCGATAGCGACGAAGCAATCCAGACTGCCGCCTGCGGGTGCATGCTGGATTGTTTCGCTTCGCTCGCAATGACGGTGAAGGGAGGATTCAAACGATGTTTGAAACAGGTCTGCTCAAGGGCAAGCGCATCCTGGTGACCGGCGGCGGCTCGGGGCTGGGTGCGGCGATGGGGCGCCGCTTCCTCGCGCTTGGCGCCGAGCTCGTGATCTGCGGCCGCAAGCTCGATCGGCTCGAGGCCGCCGCGGCTGACATGCACGCGCAGACCGGCGGCAAGGTCACGACCGTCGGTTGCGATATCCGCGACGGCGGTGCCGTCGATGGCATGATGGATCGGATCTGGCGCGAGGCGCCGCTCGACGTGCTCGTCAACAATGCGGCGGCGACCTTCATCGCGCAGACCGAGCATCTTTCGTTCCGCGCGGCGGACGCGATCCTGGCCCCGACGCTGCACGGTGCGATGTATTGCACGCTCGCGGCGGGGAAGCGCTGGATCGAGGCCGGGCATCGCGGCGTCGTGCTCTCGATCCTGTCGACCTCGACCATTACCGGTCGCGCCTTCACGGTTCCCTCCGCCATGGCGAAGTCGGCGCTGCTGGCGATGACCAAGAGCCTTGCGGTGGAGTGGGGCCCGAAAGGCATCCGCACCGTGGCGATCGCGCCGGGACCGTTTCCGACGGCCGGTGCCACCGGGCAATTGCGGCCGGAAGGTCGCGATGAGGGCTGGACGTCGCGCAACCCGCTGGGCCGCACCGGCGAACATGGCGAGCTGGCCGATCTCGCCAGTTTCCTGATCTCCGACCGCGCGGGCTATATCAATGGCGAGATGGTGGCGATCGATGGCGGCGCGCATCTGCGCAGCTCCGGCGCGGAGGACCTGCTGCATTGGACCGACGAACAATGGGCCGCGCAGCGCGCCGCGCGGAGCAAGCAATGAGCGGTTCGTAACTGCCTTCCCAAAAAGCGCTTTCCCGGCTATCCCTGCCGCGGGGACAAAGCGCATTGGGGCCATCTTCCAGTCACAATATTGAGGGAACCACTCCAGCATGTGGCGGGTGCTTTTAGCTTTGATGACCGGAGTGGCGGCATGCGGGATCGTCGATCTCGCGCAGGCGCAGACGGCGCAACCGGCGCCGAAAGCTGCTGCGAAGCCCGCCAAGGATGCAAAGACCGCCGCAAAGCCCGAGAGCAGGCCGCCGGCACTTCCCGGCACGGTTGCGGGCGGGGCCGAGCCGACCCTGATCGGCCAGTTCGGCACCTGGGGCGCCTATACGGCATCGCCCAACGGCAAGAAGGTCTGCTTTGCGCTCGCGAAGCCCTCGTCGTCGAAGACCAATCCGCCGAACCGGCCGCGCGATCCCGCCTATGCCTTCGTCTCGACCCGGCCGTCCGAAAAGGTCGTCAACGAGGTCTCGGTCATGATCGGTTACGCGCTGAAGCCGGGCTCGGAATCGATCCTGGAGGTCGGCGGCGGCTCCTATGCGATGTACACGCAGGGCGACGGCCTCTGGATCAAGAACGCCGCCGAGGAAGAGCGGATGGTCGAGGCCATGCGCCGCTCCGCCGATCTCGTGGTCAAGGGCGTCTCCGCCAAGGGGACGGAGACCACCGACGTCTTCTCGCTGAAGGGCCTCGCCCAGGCACTCGACAGGATCGCCCAGGATTGCAGGCGGTAGGACGGCAGACGTCAGGATACTGCAGGCGACGGGACTGCAGGCGGCAGTCGCAATCCTGGTTCCGGTTGCTATATAAGGGGCGTTCCGAAGTTTCAGTCGTCATGGCCGGGCTTGACCCGGCCATCCACGTGCCAACGCATTCGAAGCAAGGCGTGGATCCCTGGGACAAGCCCGGGCAGGACGAACACCAGTCATCCTAGGCCGACGCATGCAATCGACGATCGCGCAGCAGAACACACTCCTAGTGGAGAAGACTCCGCTCGAAACCTACGTGCCGCCGACGAAGCCATCGCTGATCGGGCTGTCGCGCACCGAGCTCGGCGAGCGGCTCGGCGAGATCGGGGTGAAGGTAGCGCAGCGCAAGATGCGAGTGCAGCAATTGTGGCACTGGATCTACTTCCGCGGCGCCAGGAATTTCGACGAGATGACCTCGATCTCGAAGGACATCCGCGCCGAGCTCGCAAAGCACTTCACCGTCGATCGTCCCGAAGTCGTGGCCGAGCAGATCTCCAACGACGGCACCCGCAAATGGCTCTTGCGCCTGCCGAGCGGCAGCAATCTCGAAAGGCCGCACGAGGTCGAGTGCGTCTACATCCCGGAGACCGATCGCGGCACCTTGTGCGTCTCCTCCCAGGTCGGCTGCACGCTGAACTGCGCCTTCTGCCACACCGGCACGCAGCGCCTGGTGCGAAACCTCACCGCAGGCGAGATCGTTGGCCAGGTGATGGTGGCGCGCGACCGCCTCAACGACTGGGCCGATCGCGAGAACGGCGCGCGCCTCGTCACCAACATCGTGATGATGGGCATGGGCGAGCCGCTCTATAATTTCGACGCGGTGCGCGATGCGCTCTTGATCGTCGCCGACAACGAGGGCATCGGCATCTCGCGCCGCCGCATCACGCTGTCGACATCGGGCGTGGTGCCGAACATCGTCCGTGCCGGCGCGGAGATCGGGGTGATGCTCGCGATCTCGCTGCACGCCGTGCGCGACGAGCTGCGCAACGAGCTCGTGCCGCTCAATCGCAAATATCCGATCGCGGAATTGCTGCAGGCCTGCCGCGACTATCCCGGCGCTTCGAACGCGCGCCGCATCACCTTCGAATACGTCATGCTCAAGGGCGTCAACGATTCGCTCGATGACGCCAGGCTCCTGGTGAAGATGCTCAAGGGCATCCCGGCCAAGATCAATCTGATCCCGTTCAATCCCTGGCCCGGCACGGCCTACGAATGCTCGGACTGGGACCAGATCGAAAAATTCTCCGAATACATCTTCAACGCCGGTTATTCCTCGCCGGTGCGCACGCCGCGTGGCCGCGACATCCTCGCCGCCTGCGGCCAGCTCAAGTCGGAGACCGAAAAACTCTCGGCGCGCGAACGCCAGGCGCTGCGCGCCATGGCGATGACGGATTGAGGCCGTGCGCGCCCGCCGTCGCAATTCGTCATTGCGAGCGCAGCGAAGCAATCCAGAATTTCTCCGCGGAGAGAATCTGAATTTCTTCGTCGCTTCGCTCCTCGCAATGACGTCAATCCGGGCAAGCGTCTCATGGCACTGATCGGCCGCCTCATCGTCATCTTCATCGGCTTTCTCGCCGCATGCCTCGTCGGCGGCATGATCGTCGTCGCGGCGCTGCTGTTTCCGGAGTTTTCGGATCTCGGCTCGGGTCCGGTCGACCAGGGCACGATCGACGTGCTGTTGGGCTTCGGCTTCATCTTCGTCTCGGGTTTCGCGCTGTTGCCGGCGATGGTCATCGTGGCGATCACCGAGGCGTTCTACATCCGCAGCGCGCTGGCCTATGCCGTCGGCGGCGGCCTCGTGGGTCTCGCCTGCTATCTCGGCCTCGTTCCCTTCGACCCCGAGACGCTGCAGTTCTCCGGCATCGTGCGGCGCCACCTCGAAATCATGACGGGTGCGGGCATCGTCGCGGGCGCGGTCTACTGGATGATCGCCGGCCGCAGCGCCGGCGCCTGGCGGCATCCCGTCCCGCCGCCGAAACCGCCGCCGCCGCTGCCGTCGGCGTCGAGGCCGGACGCGCCGTGAGCGCGCGCCCTCGGAATGACGATGGTGGGGTTTTCATGCGCTGCCGCCTCGGCTAAACCGCGCGCCATGAACCGGACCGGACTTTTCATCGCGCTGGCGCTGTGGGTCGTGATTGGGCTGGTGTTCGGCCTCTATCCCGAACTCGATCTCAAGCTCGCCAGCCTGTTCTTCGATCCCGAGACCAGGAGCTTTCCGCTCAAGCTGAGCGGCTTTGCCGGCTTTGCGCGCGACGCCGCGATGTGGATCGCGTGGGCATTCGCGTTGCCCTCGATCGTGGCTCTCGTGGTCAAGCTGATCCGCCCGGACCGGCCGCTGATGATCAAGGGCCGCACCATCGTCTTCCTGTTGGCGACGCTGGCCCTGTCGGCCGGCGTGCTCACCAATCTCACCTTCAAGTCCTATTGGGGCCGGCCGCGGCCCGTCGTGGTGACGGAGTTCGCCGGCAACCAGCAATTCGTGCCGTGGTGGGATCCGCGCGGCGGCTGCGGCCGCAACTGCTCGTTCTTCTCCGGTGAGGGCGCCACCGCATTCTGGACGTTGGCACCGGCCGCGCTGGCTCCGCCGGCGTTGCGGCCGCTCGCCTATGCCGGCGCGACGCTGTTCGGCGCCCTGACCAGCGCGCTGCGCATGGCCTTCGGCGGACACTTCTTCACCGACGTGGCGGTCGCTGGTCTCGTCACCTTCCTGGTGATCTGGCTTGCTCACGCGCTGATTTACCGCTGGCCGAAGACGACCCCGTCCGACGCCGCCATCGACGCCCTCCTGACCCGGATTGCCTGGCCGGGCTACCGGCTGCGCCGGCGCCTGTTCGGCCGCAGGACAGGACCCGCGCCCTCGCCGTGAAGCTCCGCGCCGGCCGCGATTAAACGCGTGCCCCTGGCTGCGAAATTTGTTATTCGCCCCCTCGAGCCGCACGCGGCATCAGCCATTCTCGACCGATTGGACGCTTCCCATGAGTACGATTCTGAAGAGCCTGCCCAAGGGGGAAAAAGTCGGCATCGCCTTCTCGGGCGGCCTCGACACCAGCGCGGCGCTGCTGTGGATGAAGCAGAAGGGCGCGCGCGTTTTTGCCTATACCGCCAATCTCGGTCAGCCCGACGAAGCCGATTACAACGAGATTCCGCGCAAGGCGCTGGAGTTCGGCGCCGAAAACGCCCGCCTCGTGGATTGCCGCACGCAACTGGTCCACGAAGGCATCGCCGCGATCCAGTCAGGTGCCTTCCACGTCTCCACCGGCGGCCTGACCTATTTCAACACCACGCCGCTCGGCCGCGCGGTGACCGGCACGATGCTGGTCGCGGCCATGCAGGAGGACGGCGTCAACATCTGGGGCGACGGCTCCACCTTCAAGGGCAACGACATCGAGCGGTTCTATCGCTACGGCCTGCTGACCAATCCGAGCCTGCGGATCTACAAGCCGTGGCTCGACCAGCAATTCATCGACGAACTCGGCGGGCGTGCGGAAATGTCGGCGTTCATGACCGCCAGCGGCTTTGCCTACAAGATGAGCGCCGAGAAGGCGTACTCGACCGACAGCAATTTGCTCGGCGCCACCCATGAGGCCAAGGATCTCGAAAGCCTCGACAGCGGCATCAGGATCGTCAACCCCATCATGGGCGTGCCGTTCTGGCGCGACGATTGCGTCGTCAAGGCCGAGAAGGTCGTCGTGCGCTTCGAGGAGGGCCAGCCGGTGGCGCTGAACGGCAAGACCTTCGTCGATCCGGTCGCGCTGTTCCTCGAGGCCAACACCGTCGGCGGCCGGCACGGCCTCGGCATGAGCGACCAGATCGAGAACCGCATCATCGAGGCCAAGAGCCGCGGCATCTACGAGGCGCCCGGCATGGCCCTGCTGCATGTCGCCTACGAGCGGCTGGTCACCGGGATCCACAACGAGGACACCATCGAGCAATACCGGATCAGCGGCATGCGGCTCGGCCGGCTCTTGTACCAGGGACGATGGTTCGACTCCCAGGCGCTGATGCTGCGCGAGACGGCGCAGCGCTGGGTGGCGCGCGCGGTGACCGGCGAGGTGACGCTCGAACTGCGGCGCGGCAATGATTATTCGATCCTGAACACCGAGAGCCCCAACCTGACCTATGCGCCGGAGCGGCTGAGCATGGAGAAGGTGGAGGACGCCCCGTTCACGCCGGCCGACCGCATCGGCCAGCTGACCATGCGCAATCTCGACATCGCCGACACCCGCGCCAAGCTCAACCTCTATACGAAGAACGGCCTGCTCGCGGGCGGCGAGGGCTCGCAGATATTCAGGCTGGAGAGCGACAAGGCGTGAGGCGTTCGTAGCCCGGATGGAGCGAAGCGCAATCCGGGATGCTCACCATACGGCAAGACCCCGGATTGCGCTGCGCTCCATCCGGGCTACGATTCGCGCGAGCTACAAAAATGGCCGGGATCGCTCCCGGCCATTTGCATGTCTGACGCGTCGTCTCAGCGCGGCGGCGTGGTGCCGGGCGGGGGCGGCGGCAGCGAGGCCTGCCCGCCGTTGAGCAGCGGCGTGATGTTGCGGACGGTGACACGGCGGTTGATGCGGCTCGGGCCCTGCGTCTGCTCCTTCAGATACTGCTCGCCATAGCCCTGCGACGTCAGGTTCTCCGCTGGCACGCCGAACTGCTGGGTGAGCAGCGTGGCGGCCGATTCGGCGCGGCGGTCCGACAGCGATAGATTGTCGGTCTCGTTGCCGACCGCATCGGTGTGGCCTTCGATCAGGAACACCGCGCGGGGGTTGGCCTGGATCGCGCGGTTGAGGCCGTCGGCGATCGCCTGCAGCTTCGCGGCCTGGTCGGGAGGGATGTCCCACGAACCGGTCTCGAAGTTGATCGAGTTGACGTCGACGCTCGGCATCAGCATGCGCACGTTCGGCGAATAGCGGACCTCGTCGAGCGTGTAGCGGCGATCGATGCGGTCCACCGGCGGTGCTATCATCGTCTGGTAGATCAGCTCCGGCGGTGCCTCGTCCGCCTCGACGATGTAGCGGTTGGCGGGAATGCGCACGATCGGCGGCGGCAGGTCGACATAGAATCCGCCGAACGCGCGCGGGTCGCGATAGCTGTTGTCGATGATGATGATCTCGCGGCCCATCGGGTCGCGCCGGATACGACGCAGCAGACGTCCGTCCGGAGCGACGATGGTGATGATCTCGCTGCCGTCGGGACGGATTACGACGGTGCGGGTCTCGCCGCCGACCTGCTGGGTGCGGATGTCCCGCGCGCCGTAACGGAAGCGGTCGAGCTCGTCGTGGCGCACGATCGCCATGCCCGAGGGGTCGCGGATGATGATGCGGCCGGGCTCGGTGATGATGGTGCGTCCGTCCTGCACGGTCTCGCGCCGCTCGCCGCGGAAGGCGTCGATGCGCGTCGGTCCCTGCGGCGGGGCGCCTCGCGGGATCGGCGTGAGCGTCTGCGCAGAAGGCGGCGGGGGTGGCGGCAGCGGAGCGGCAATCGTCGGCGCGGGCGGACGCGTCACGGGCGCGCCGGCGGGCGGCGGAGCGCCGCCTGGACCGGTGACCGGGATGCGGCCGGGCGCGCCCGCGGTCGGGGCGCCTCCCGGAGCTGTGCCCGCGGGCGGCCCGCCGGCTCCCTGACGGCCCGGGGGCGGTGTCACGACGCCACCTGCGGGCGGCGTACCTGTCGGTGCCGGGGTCGGCGATCCCGTCGGGGCTGGCGCGGGCGGCTGACCCTGTCGTCCGGGCGGCGGTGTAATGGCTCCGCCGGCCGGCGGTGTGCCGGTCGGAGAGGGCGTGGCCCCCGGCGCAGGCGGCGGGCCCGCGCGTCCGGGGGGCGGCGTCATCGCGCCCCCGGCCGGTGGCGTGCCGGTCGGGGCCGGCGCGGCCGTGGGAGCTGGCGTCGGGAGAGGTGCAACCCGTCCCGCGGGCGGAGGTGGCGGCGGTGGGGGTGGTGTCGGGGTCGGGGTTGCGCGCGTGGTCGGCGCCGGAGGCGGCGGCAGGGGCTGAGGCGTTGGAGTCGGCGCCACGCGTGCCGGCGGCTGCGCCGAGGGAGGTGGCGGCAGATGCTGCGGGGCCGCAGCCGGAGGCGGCGTCGGCGGCTTGGAGGATGCCGGCGGCGGGGGCGGTGGCGGAGGCGCCTGATGCGTCACGGGCGGCGGTGAGGGCGGCGTCGGACGCGCTGGCGGCGGTGGAGGCGGCGGTGGGGCTGCAGGCCGCGGCGGCGGGGCGGCCGCAGGCGGCGGCGTGGCCGGATGCGCAGGCGGAGGGGGCGGAGCCGCGGCAGGCGGCGAGGGCGGCTTGGCCGCGGGCGGCGGCGGGCCCGGGGGTCCCTTCGGCTTCGGCTTTCCGTCAGGCCCGACTTCGCCTTGCGGCTGAGCCTGGGCGACCACGATCGGCGCGGTCTGCGCCTGCGATGCGGAGCTTGCGAATTGCATCGCGGTGAGAGCCGTCGTGGCGAGCAGCACGAAGCGAAGGTGAGTCATGGTGATGAGATCCCGAAGGTTCTTGAAAGGTCTGGCGATCAACAGATACGCGTTAGGCCGGATTGTGGCGGGCGGGCGAGGCGCGGGGCGATTTATTTCCGCACGCGAAGCAGCGCAAGACATGCACGTTCATTGCGCATTCAGGCGCATGTTGCAATCGCCTCACATGCCGTCCTGCGTCAAATCGGCATCCGTCGCCGGATTGGACGCGCCCGGTCCGTTCGGTCCGCGAGATGGAATCTCCTCGGGCGTTTGTCCCGGCAATTCGTCGGGCCGAGGCAATTCGCCGGGTTCGTGCACCGGCGTCGGAATGTCGGGGCGCGGATTGCCCGGCGGGATTCCCGGTGGCGGCTCGGTCGGATGTCCGGGCGTTGCTGGCGGAATTTCCGGAGGTTCGATCGGCATCGGCACTCATCGGTCATTGTCATGCGCAACCACAACGTCGCCGGTGCCGCGATGTTCCCGCCGTGATCGGATCACGCCGGCGCGTGGCACACCGCCTCGATGTTGTGCCCGTCGGGATCGAGCACGAACGCGCCGTAATAGTTGGGGTGATAATGCGCGCGGATGCCGGGCGGCCCGTTGTCGCGGCCACCCGCCGCCAGCGCGGCCTTGTAGAACGCGTCCACCGTGGCACGGTCCTGGGCGCGGATCGCGACATGCACCGGCTTGTTCAGCTTGCCTTCGCCGCCGATCCAGAAATCCGGCTTGCCGTCGGCGCCGAAGCCGCACGCGGGATCGTGGCCGGTCTGCTCTTGCGTCACTTCCATGATCAGGCTGTAGCCGAGCGGCGCCAGCGCCGTGGTGTAGAACGCTTTCGCGCGCTCATAGTCGGACACCGAAAAGCCCATGTGATCGATCATCGGAACCTCCGTTCGCGGTCATCCACGCGCGAGGAAAGTATTGCTCCGTGTCTTCTTCGTGACCGCAAACCCGCGCGCAACCATGTCGGCGATACAATCCTCCCGCCAATCCTTTTGCGACAGATGCTCGATCACCACCGCGCGCGGCCACAGCGCGGGCGACGCTTCCCTGAAGAAGGGGATCAGGACGCGATCCTCGAATCCCTCGACATCGATCTTCAGCGCGTCGACCTTCGTCGCGCCGGCCTCGCCGAGAATCCGCGCGAGCCGCAGTGACGGCACCTTGATGGCTGCGGCCGAGGCAGTTCCCGTCACGACGTGGCTGGCGCCGAGATTGCCGCCGTCGGTCTCGATCAGCAACTCGCCGTCGCTCTCGCCCGCGGCCGCCTGCACCAGGCGGACCTGCGCCGATGCCGAGGCCGCCGTGTTGAAGGACAGCCGCGCGAAAGTGACCGGATGCGGCTCGATCGCGATCACCTTGCCTTGCGGCCCGACGTGGCGCGCCATCACCAGCGCGAAGGTGCCGACATTGGCGCCGACGTCGACGAATACGCCGCCGTCTGGCGTGTGTCCGCGCAGGAAGTCGAGCTCTTCGAGATTGTAGTCGGGATTGAACAGCGCGCCGCGCTCGGTCGCGCTGCCCTGGTGATGGAAGCGGAACGAGGCGCCCTGGTACTGCACGTCGACGGGGCCCGCGCGCATCAAATTGACCAGCCGCGACAGCCAGGGGCGGAACGCGCCGCGCTTCAGCCGCGTGCGCCGTGCAAGGCGGATGATCGCGGCCTGCGCCGCGTTCGGCGCCAGCGCGCCGAACGGCGCCGGCGAAGCATCATTGTCGGGAGTCAAGCGTCGGGACCTCTGCAAAGCGGCACAGGCATAGCGGGTTTTGCCGGCGACTCCAATGCGGAGGATGTTGCGCCTTTTCTTCTTTGCCGGAAGCTAAAGTGACTGGCGAAGTTCCCTCAGGACGAGGACGCCGATGCAAAGTCCGCGCGCTCCAGCAGGAGGGATATGACGATGCCGCAGACCAATCCCCAAAAAGCCGCTCCGACGTTCAACAACGGCACGTCGGCAAGCGTGACGAGGAACGCCACCAGCGCGCCGAGCGAGAAGCGGTTGGCAAACGCCGTGACGAAAGCCGTCTGCAACACGCGCAACATCGCGAGCCCCGCCAGCGCTGCGATGAAGGATCTTGGCGCATTGAGCAGCAGTCGGGTGAAAGTCGGCGCCAGCAATCCGAACAGGATCGCCAGGACGCCGACCACGATGCCCGCGACATATTGGCGTTTACGCTCGCCGCTGCCGACGATGATGGCATTCGTCGGCCCCGTGAGGCACGTGCTGATGCCGCCGACGAGGGCGCTGACGGCTGCACCGACACCGCAGGCGATCGTCACCGCATTGACCGGCGGATTGTGCCCTACTGCTTTCAGGACGGCAAAACCCTGACCATTCTGCACGACCAGGACCGTGATCGCCAGCGGCACGACCAGTTCGACGATCGCCGCGACCGACCAGGTCGGCTCCTGAACGACCGGCCTGATCAACTCGAAATGTAGCTGCGAGGAAGCCTCGAATCGGCCGAGCACGATCGCGGCAAGCGCGCCGACCAGGAGCGCTCCGATGATCGGCGGGCAGCGGCGACCGAACCGCGGCGCCGAGGCCAGCAGCAGCCAGGTCGCGACCATCGACCCCGCGATGGCAGTGTCCGCGAAGACGGCATGGACGAGATCGAGGCCGAAACGGAGGAATACCCCGGCCACCATCCCCATCACGATCGAAAGCGGCACCAGCTCCATCGCGCGCTTGACCCAGCCGGTGGCGCCAAGCACCAGCATGAGCGCGCTCGTGACGTAGTAGGCGCCAACGACCTGAGGGAAAGTCAGGTGAGCCAATGACTGTCCCACCAGAACCGTGCCGGGAATCGTCCAGAAGAACGCCAATGGCTGCCGATAGAGCCAGCAGAACAGGATGGTGATGAGGCCGTTGACGAAGAAGACCCCGAAGATCCAGGAGGCGATTTCGGTTTCCGAAAGGCCGCCGTGCGAACCGACGGTCAGAATGATGGCCACCGGCGCAGTCGCGGCAAAGAGCCAGCCGATGAATCCGTTCGAGGCGTACAGCAAGCCAAAGTCAGAAGCGATCCTTCCAGGAGTCGGCGGTCTCTCGGTCGGTCGTTCGAAATGGCTGAGCATGAACTGCTGGGAGGCGGCGGGGATCCGTGACCGAACCTACCAGCAAGCGGCTCGATGTGATAGTCCGCCGCCGGGGTCGGGCAACTCCAGGCGAGGCCGATGGCGGACGGCCTGGACAGTCTGCCATCGTCTGTGAGACGGGACCCTTGCGCATCCGTTTTCCGGGATGGAGGGCGTCAAGTCTCAAGTCGCAGCGCTCTCCCAGTTCTTGCCGTTGAGAGGCGCAGCTTCGCAACGACGCGTCTCCTGGCGGGCGCGATTGAGCGTCCTGCCCAGGACGCGGCGGTCAGACCTGGCGCTCGACCAGCTTCAGCTTCAGCTCGGCGATGGCTTCGGCCGGGTTGAGGCCCTTCGGGCAGGCCTTGGCGCAGTTCATGATGGTGTGGCAGCGATAGAGCCGGAACGGATCCTCGAGATTGTCGAGCCGCTCGCCGGTCGCCTCATCCCGGGAGTCCGAGACCCAGCGATTGGCCTGCAGCAGGGCTGCGGGTCCCAGATAGCGGTCGCTGTTCCACCAGTAGCTCGGGCAGGAGGTCGAGCAGCAGGCGCAGAGGATGCACTCGTAGAGCCCGTCGAGCTTCTCGCGGTCCTCGTGGCTCTGCCGCCATTCCTTCTGTGGCGTCGGCGAGGTCGTCTTCAGCCACGGTTCGATGGAGGCGTATTGCGCGTAGAAATTGGTGAGGTCCGGCACCAGATCCTTCACGACGGGCTGGTGCGGCAGCGGGTTGATCTTGACCGCGCCGTCCTTGACGTCGTGCATCGACCTTGTGCAGGCCAGCGTGTTCTGGCCGTCGATGTTCATCGCGCAGGAGCCGCAGACGCCTTCGCGGCAGGAGCGGCGAAAGGTCAGCGTCGGATCGATGTGGTTCTTGATCCAGATCAGCCCGTCCAGCACCATCGGACCGCAGTCGTGGGTGTCGACGTAATATGTGTCGACGCTGGGATTCTTGCCGTCGTCCGGGTTCCAGCGATAGATCTTGAATTCGCGGAGCTCGGTCGCGCCCGCGGGCTTCGGCCAGGTCTTGCCGCCGGTGATCTTGGAATTCTTCGGAAGTGCGAATTCGACCATTAGTCTAGCCTCTGGTTTCTCTCGTCATGCGCGGGCTCGACCGCGCATCCATCTTCTTTCGAAGGATGGATTGCCGGGTCGAGCCCGGCAATGACGAGTGGTGATCAGTACACGCGCGCCTTCGGCGGGATGTACTGCACGTCGTTGGTCATGGTGTAGTTGTGCACCGGACGGTAGTCGATCGCGACCTTGCCGGCCTCGTCGAGCCAGGCGAGCGTGTGCTTCATCCAGTTCTTGTCGTCGCGCTCGGCAAAGTCCTCGCGCGCATGCGCGCCGCGGCTCTCGGTGCGGTTGACGGCGGAGTCCATCGTCACCACCGCCTGCGCGATCAGATTGTCGAATTCCAGCGTCTCGATCAGGTCCGTGTTCCAGACCAGCGAACGGTCGGAGGTCCCGACGTCGGCGATCCCGTCGTGCACCTTGTGGATCAGATTGTGGCCCTCGTTCAGCACTTCGCCGGTGCGGAACACCGCGCAGTTGTTCTGCATCACGTGCTGCATGCTGTCGCGCAGCTTCGCCGTCGGCGTGCCGCCCGAGGCGTAGCGATAGCGATCGAGCCGGCTCAGGGCCTTATCGGCCGAGTTCGACGGCAGATCGGGCTGCTTGCCGTTCGCCGTCAGCTTCTCGGCGCAGCGCAGTGCGGCGGCGCGGCCGAATACCACGAGGTCGATCAGCGAATTGGAGCCGAGGCGGTTGGCGCCATGCACCGACACGCAGGCGGCTTCGCCCACCG
Source organism: Bradyrhizobium sp. (assembly GCF_028868675.1). Classification (GTDB taxonomy): domain Bacteria; phylum Pseudomonadota; class Alphaproteobacteria; order Rhizobiales; family Xanthobacteraceae; genus Bradyrhizobium. The sequence continues at coordinate 28,918 of NZ_JAGWUA010000001.1, read as the reverse complement.
CCATCAGTCCCGGCACTACGGAGTTTTCGTCGCCGTTCTTCTTGGTCAGCGCTTCGCCGTGGAAGTTGGTGGGGATGCCGCCCATGTTGTAGTGCGCCGTCGGCACGATCGGGATCGGCTCGCGCGTCACGTCGACATTGGCGAAGATCCGGGCCGACTCCGAAATGCCCGGCAGCCGTTCCTGCAATATCTTCGGGTCGAGATGGTCGAGGTGCAGATAGATGTGGTCCTTCTTCTTGCCGACGCCGCGGCCTTCGCGGATTTCGACGGTCATTGCGCGCGAGACCACGTCGCGCGAGGCGAGGTCCTTGGCAGAGGGCGCATAGCGCTCCATGAAGCGCTCGCCCTCGGAGTTGACGAGGTAGCCGCCCTCGCCGCGCGCGCCTTCGGTGACGAGACAGCCCGCGCCGTAGATGCCGGTCGGATGGAACTGCACGAACTCCATGTCCTGCAGCGGCAGGCCGGCGCGCAGCACCATCCCGCTGCCATCTCCGGTCTGGGTGTGTGCACCGGTGCAGGAGTAATAGATGCGGCCATAGCCGCCGGTGGCCATGATGGTGGTCTGGGCGCGGAAGCGGTGCAGCGTACCGTCGTCGAGCTTCAGTGCGATCACGCCACGGCAGGCGCCCTGGTCATCCATGATCAGGTCGATGGCGAAGAACTCGATGAAGAATTCGGCCGAGTGACGCAGCGACTGGCCGTACATCGTGTGCAGCATGGCGTGGCCGGTGCGGTCGGCGGCGGCGCAGGTGCGCTGCGCCTGGCCCTTACCGTAGTCCATGGTCATGCCGCCGAACGGGCGCTGGTAGATCTTGCCCTCCTCGGTACGCGAGAATGGCACGCCCCAATGCTCGAGCTCATAGACGGCTTCGGGCGCGTGGCGCACCATGTATTCGATCGCGTCCTGGTCGCCGAGCCAGTCCGATCCCTTCACGGTGTCGTACATGTGCCAGCGCCAGTCGTCCTGGTGCATGTTGCCGAGCGCGGCCGAGATGCCGCCCTGGGCGGCGACGGTGTGCGAGCGGGTCGGGAAAACCTTCGTGATGCAGGCCGTGCGCAGCCCGGCCTCGCTGCAGCCGACGACGGCGCGCAGGCCCGCGCCGCCGGCGCCCACCACGACCACGTCATAGGTGTGGTCCTCGATCGGATAGGCCTTGCTGCTGGTCGCCGGCGCAGCGCCGCTTCCCTTGCCATTTTGGGCAGTGGCCATGGGCTACACTCCGGAAGAAAGTTTGAGGATCGCGTAGGTCGAGGCGAGCGCGACCGCGATCGAGAAGAAATTGTTGAGCATGATGGAAGCGAGCTTCAGCTTCTCGCTATGGACGTAGTCCTCGATCACGACCTGCATGCCGATCTTCATGTGCCAGGCGCTGGCGAAGATGAAGAGCAGCAGGATCACGGCGATCGGCAGCGAGCCGAGAATCTGTGCCGCACCCGCCTGGTTGCGGCCGATCAGCATCATGACGACCACCAGCACGGGGATGATCAAGAGCGTCATCGCAACGCCGGTAAGGCGCTGGCGCCAGAAATCGGAGGTGCCCGAATGCGCTGCGCCGAGATTGTGGACGCGGCCGAGCGGCGTGCGCATGCTGCGCTTGGTCGTTTCCGTTGCGCTCATCGTCCGCCTCCGATCGCGTAGGCGATGATCCAGATCAGCAGGGTGAGCGCGATGCCGCCGAGCAGCGCGCCCCAGGTCAGCGCCTCGCGCTCATTGGCCTTGAAGCCGTAGCCGAGATCCCAGACGAAATGCCTGATGCCGCTGAGCAGGTGGTGCATCAGCGCCCAGGTGTACCCGAACACGATGAGCCGGCCGATGAAGCTGCCGGTGAAGGCCTGCACGTGGGAATAGGCGGCAGGACCCGACGCCGCGGCAATCAGCCACCAGGCGAGCAGCAGGGTGCCGAAATAGAGGGCGATGCCGGTGGCGCGATGGACGACGGACAGCGCCATCGTCAGCGTCACGCGGTAGACTTGCAGGTGTGGTGAAAGCGGTCGTTCGATCCGTGCGGTCATTGGGCGGCTTTGATGTTTTATTGCGCCCAGCATGGGGCGCGCGGGGATCGCGAAAGGTCGGTCCTATTTACGGAGTCGAAACTGTCAGCGCAATCACCAAATCGCCATAAAGGGAACTGCGGTTCAGTCTTATAATCGCGACGAATCCAGCCCGATCAGAGGCTTGGTATACCAGAGCGAGTTGCAACCTTTAAAGTAAAGAATTTAGGTTCACTTGTTTGGCGCCGGGCCGCGAAGGCTTGAAATCCCAGCGGAACGACGCATCCAGCCCCTGCCTCATGCGCGAGGGCGGCTTCGCTCACGGGTAGCGCCTGGCCAACAACCCCCAATTCTCGTCGGCGTTCCCGGCCGCTCTCGCCCGCCATCCACCGGATATGCGCGGCCCGCATTCCACCCTGATGGCCAACGCGCACCCTGCGCCAGTCGACCGCACCGACGAGATCGCCTAGAGCTCTTCGCGCGGCGTCCGCCGAAGCGCACGGGCGCGATCGGGTGCCGGGGCGAAATACGCGTGATTGCTGGTCTCAACTCCCAAGACGTCGTCGAGCTCCTCCTGCTCCTGATCGCGGTCGGCGCGCTCTCCGGATTCCTCGCCGGCCTGTTCGGCATCGGCGGCGGCGCCGTTCTGGTGCCGGTGTTCTACGAATGCTTCCGCCTTGCCGGCGTGCCGCTGGAGGTGCGCATGCCGCTCTGCATCGGCACCTCGCTTGCGATCATCATCCCGACTTCGATCCGTTCGTGCCACGCGCACTACAAGCGCGGCGCCGTCGACACGGAGATCCTTCGCATCTGGTGGCTTCCGATCGTAGCCGGCGTCCTCGCCGGCAGCGTTATCGCGCGCCATGCGCCGGAGCGGCTGTTCAAGATCGTGTTCGTCTGCGTCGCCTATTCGGCCGCAGCGCGGCTGATCTTCGCGCGCGAAGGCTGGAAGCTGGGCGACGAACTGCCGAAGGGACCGCTGATGCGCGCCTACGGCGTCTGCGTCGGTCTGCTCTCGACGCTGATGGGCATCGGCGGCGGCCTGTTCTCGAACCTGCTGATGACCTTCTACGGCCGCCCGATCCACCAGGCGGTCGCGACCTCGTCCGCGCTCGCGGTGCTGATCTCGATCCCCGGCGCGCTCGGCTACGTCTATGCCGGCTGGCCGGCGGCCGCGCATTATCCAGCGGTCGCCGCACTGCAGATGCCGTTCGCGCTCGGCTACGTCTCGCTGATCGGGGCGGCGCTGGTGATGCCGACCAGCCTCGTCACCGCGCCGCTCGGCGTGAGGGCCGCGCACGCGATGTCCAAGCGCACGCTCGAGATGGCGTTCGGCTGCTACCTCTTCATCGTCGGCAGCCGGTTCGTGATGAGCTTGCTGAGTGGGCAGTAGCCTGAGGCCGTCTCCACGCCGTCATTGCGAGGAGCGAAGCGACGAGGCAATCCAGACTGTCACCGCGGAAAGACCCTGGATTGCTTCGCTCCGCTCGCAATGACGGTGTTGATACGCCGCATGCCCCTCACGCCGTCTTCGCCGCCTGCAGTCCGAGCCGCTTCTCCACGGCGTCGCGCATCATGAATTTCTGGATTTTTCCCGTCACCGTCATCGGAAACTCCTCGACGAACTCGACATAGCGCGGGATCTTGTTGTGGGCGATCTGGCCGTCGCAGAAGGCGCGCACCTCCTCCGCCGTCAGTGTCTCGCCGGAGCGCACCCTGATCCAGGCGCACAGCTCTTCGCCATAGCGCTGATCCGCCACGCCGAAAATCTGTACGTCCTGTATCTTCGGATGGCGATAGAGAAACTCCTCGATCTCGCGGGGATAGAGGTTCTCGCCGCCGCGGATCACCATGTCCTTGATGCGGCCGACGATGTTGCAATAGCCGGCGTCGTCGATGGTGGCGAGGTCGCCGGTGTGCATCCAGCCATTCTTGTCGAGCACGTCGGCGGTCTTCTCCGCCTCGTCCCAATAGCCCAGCATGACGCTGTAGCCGCGGGTGCAGAGCTCGCCCCGTTCCCCGCGCTTGACGATCCTGCCTTCGAGGTCGACGACCTTGACCTCGACATGCGGGTGGATGCGCCCGACGGTGGAGACGCGGCGCTCCAGCGGATCGTCGACCGCGCTCTGGAAGCTCACCGGGCTCGTCTCGGTCATGCCGTAGGCGATCGTCACCTCGCGCATGTTCATCTCGTTGTTGACGCGCTTCATCACCTCGATCGGACAGGGCGCGCCGGCCATGATGCCGGTGCGCAGCGTCTTGAGGTCGAAGCTCGCGAACTCCGGATGATCGAGCTCGGCGATGAACATGGTCGGCACGCCGTAGAGCGCGGTGCATTTCTCCTGCGCGACGGTGCGCAGCGTCGTCAGGGGATCAAAACCCTCGCCGGGATAGACCATGGCCGCGCCGAGCGCGACGGAGGCGAGGTTGCCCATCACCATGCCGAAGCAGTGATAGAGCGGAACCGGAATGCAGATGCGGTCCTGTTCCGTCAGGCGCATGGCGCGGCCGACGAAATAGCCGTTGTTGAGGATGTTGTGGTGGGTCAGCGTCACGCCTTTCGGCGATCCCGTGGTGCCGCTGGTGAACTGGATGTTGACGGGGTCGTCGAACTGCAGCTCACGCCCGAGCCGGGCCAGCTGCTCGCGGTGCCGGTCGCCGCCCATGTGCGGCACCTCGTCGAACGGAACGGTGCCCGGGCTTACCGGTCCGCCGATCTGGATCACCAAGCGCAGGGCCGGCAATCGCGCCGCGCGCAGATGACCGGGTTGCGCGGTCGCAAGTTCCGGCAACAGCGTGTTCAGCATCTCCATGTAGTTGCTGGTCTTGAACGACGTCGCGGTGACGATGGCCGCGCATCCGACCTTGTAGAGCGCGAATTCCAGCTCGCTCAGCCGGTAGGCGGGATTGATGGTGACCAGGATCAGCCCGGCCTTGGCGGCGGCAAATTGAGTGAGCGTCCATTCCGGCCGGTTCAGCGACCAGATGCCGATGCGCGCGCCGGGCTCGAGGCCGAGGGCGAGAAACCCCGCCGCGAGCGCGTCGACCCGCTCGGCAAATTCCGTCCAGGTCCATCTCACGCCGTGGGACGGCGAGACCAGCGCTTCGCGCGCGCCCCAGCGCCGGGCGGCGAGCTCGAGGCTGCGTCCGATCGTGTCGCCGAGCAGCGGTGTGTCCGAGATGCCGCAAACGTAGCTGTCGGCTTTGTCTGCCAAGGTCGTGTCCTCCCTATCAAACCGGGCGCCATTCCGGGTTCGGTCCTGCGAACCGCCCCGGAATGACTGTTTCGTGCGGATCGCCGGGCCAGGCCCGGCCGCGACGCGCGGTAAGAACCTACGCCGCCTTCTTTCCGCTGCCTGCGTCGAGGCCGTCATAGACGCCGCGCTCGAAGCCTGCAAACGCCTCCAGGCACTTGGCGTCGGCAAAGGGCAGGAGCTGCATCAGGATCACGCCGGTGACGTTGCGCGCGGGATCGATCCAGAAATAGGTATTGGCGAGCCCGGCCCAGAACAGGCTGTTGGGGCTGCGGCCCTGCGGGGTCCTGGCGGTGTTGATCATGAAGCTGAGGCCCCACTTCTTCGCCTGATCGGGGAACAGGTCGACGTCGTTGGTGTAGATCGGTGCCGCCGTCGTCATCTTGGTCATGTTGAGATCGCCGATGTGGTTCTGGCCCATCGTCGTGACGGTCTCGGGCTTCAGCACCTGGTTGCCGTTGCCGCGGCCCTTGTTCAGGATCATCTGGGTGAACTTGATGTAGTCGCCGGCCGTGGCATAGAGGCCGCCGCCGCCCATGTGGAATTCCGGGTTCTGCTCCAGCTCGAACGGGATCGCCGCGAGCTGTCCGTTCTCGCCGCGCGCATGCATGCCGACCAGGCGCTGGCGCATGCCCTCGCTGATCTTGAAGCCGGTGTCGCTCATGCCGAGCGGGGCAAACAGATTGTCGCGCAGATAAGCGTCGAGCCGCTGGCCGCTGATCGCTTCCACCGCCTTGCCGACGAAGTCGATGTTGGTGCCGTACTCCCAGCGCGTCCCGGGATCGGAGGCGATCGGCGTCTTCAGCGCGGCGTTCTGGCAGGTGGTGATCGGCGGAATGCCGGCCTTCTCCAGATACACCGCCATGTCGCCGTTCCACATGTCGTAGCAGAAGCCGGCGGTGTGGGTCATGAGCTGGCGCAGCGTGATCGGGCTCTTCGCAGGCCGCAGCTTCGGCTCGCCGTTGGCGTCGAAGCCTTCAAGCACCTGCGGGGCGGCGAGGTCCGGCAGCACCTTCGCGATCGGCGCATCGAGCGAGAGCCTGCCCTGCTCGACGAGCTGCATCGCGCCGGCCGTCGTCACCGCCTTGGTCATCGAGGCGATCCAGAACACGCTGTCCGGCGTCATCGCATCGGACTTGGACAGGTCGCGCTTGCCGAACGCGCCCTGGTACAACACGTCGCCGCCATCGGCGGCAATGGCGACGACTCCGGGAATTTCCTGTGTCTCGCTCTTCTGGCGCAGAACCTGATCGATCTCGGCCTGACCGTGCATGGGGTTGTTCCTCCGACATTCGATTATTGTTGGCAGCGATCGATTGTCCTCCCGCCAACCGCGCGCGGCAAGCATCTACCTTTGCGCGCGCCGGTCGCGATGTCGTGACTTGACGGCGAGACGCTCCGAGGGGACCAAACTGCAACACCTGACGACAATCTGCGGTGGATGCCCGCACTTCGCCGTGACCCTCCGGGGCGTCAGGCTCTAATGTTTCCAAAGGGCTTGGCCTCTTGAAACATTTCGTGCCTTAAGGCGTTCAGAACACGGCCAAATCGGCGTGGCCGGTCAGACTCGATGCAAAATGTTGGCGGCTGCCCAAGGCCGCGAGGGAAGTTTGAGATGATTTCGACTTGGAGTGACTGGAAGCGTTACCCCCGTCCCGGCCGGGGTGAGAACCTCGAGGCGCCGATTTCGCCGGGAATCTACGAGGTTCGCGTCGCCGGGACCGGTGCGCTCTACTCCTTCGGTGCGGTCGACAACGTCGCACAGGCCCTGGCGCTGCTGCCGGTCGGCTCAAAATCCTGGTTCGGCCGCCGCGATACCACCGATGTGCCCGCGCTCGAATACCGGACCTGCGCGACCTCGACCAAGGCCGACGCCAAGGCGGCCGCCGAGCGCATGATCGGCCGGCGCGAGACTTATATGAGCGGCGCGGCGTAAGCGCCGCCCCCAGATAAGCTCGAATCTGCCGTGCGTTGCCGGGCGGTGCATTGTGCGCCGGTTGCGCCTATAGTCGGCGCCAATCCGAAAAGAGCCGTCAAGGAGCAACGCCATGACCCCGACCGCCGCCGCACGCGCTTCGCAATCCGCTTCCACCTTGCGCGACCGGCTGAAGGACCCTTCGCTCCTGCGCGAGGCCTGCTACATCGACGGCGCCTGGGTCGGCTCGCCCGTCTTTCCGGTCAACAATCCCGCGACCGGCGTGGCGCTCGCCAAGGTGCCGCAACTCACGGCGGCCGATGCGACCAGGGCGGTCGAAGCCGCCGAGCGCGCCTTCCCGGCCTGGGCCAGGCTCACCGCAAAGCAGCGCTCCAACATCCTGCGTAAATGGTACGAGCTGATCGTCGCCAACCGCGAGGATCTCGCGCTGATCCTGACCTCCGAGCAGGGCAAGCCGCTCACCGAGGCGCTCGGCGAGGTCGATATCGGCGGCGCCTATGTCGAGTTCTTCGCCGAGGAAGCCCGCCGCGTCTATGGCGAAACCATCCCGACCCAGCGCGCCGATGCGCGGCTCTTGGCGATCAAGCAGCCGATCGGCGTCTGCGGCGCCATCACGCCGTGGAACTTTCCGAACTCGATGATCACCCGAAAAGTGTCGCCGGCGCTCGCTGCCGGCTGCACGGTGGTGCTGAAGCCCGCGAACGAAACGCCGCTGTCGGCGCTGGCGCTCGCGCTGCTGGCCGAGAGGGCCGGCGTGCCCAAGGGCGTGTTCAACATCGTCACCGGCGATGCGCCGCCGATCGGCAAGGTGCTGTGCGAGCATCCGGCGGTGCGCTTCGTCGGCTTCACCGGTTCGACAGAGGTCGGCAAGATCCTCTACCGGCAGGCTTCCGTCGGCGTGAAGAAGCTCGGGCTCGAGCTCGGCGGCAACGCGCCTTTCGTGGTGTTCGACGACGCCGACATCGACGCCGCGGTCGAAGGCGCGATCGTCTCGAAATACCGCAACATGGGCCAGACCTGCGTCTGCGCCAACCGCATCTACGCCCAGGACGGCATCTACGACGCGTTCGTGCAGAAGCTGTCGGCAAAGGTCGCGGCGATGAGGATCGGCGACGGCACGGAAGCCGGCGTCACCCAGGGGCCGCTGATCAACATGGAGGCGATCGACAAGGTCGAGAAGCACATTGCGGACGCCGTGAAGCGCGGCGCCAAGATCGTCACCGGCGGCAAGCGCCATTCGCTCGGCCGCACCTTCTTCGAGCCGACGGTGCTTGCCGACGTCAAGCCGGACTCGCTGGTGTCGCAGGAGGAAACGTTCGGCCCGCTCGCGCCGGTGATCCGCTTCAAGGACGAGGCCGACGTGATCGCGATGTGCAACGCCTCGCCGTTCGGTCTCGCCTCGTACTTCTATTCCCGCGATCTCGGGCGGGTCTGGCGCGTCGCGGAGGCGCTGGAGTCGGGCATGGTCGGCGTCAACACCGGCCTGATCACGACCGAGGTCGCGCCCTTCGGCGGCGTCAAGGAGAGCGGCTTGGGGCGCGAGGGCTCGCATCACGGCATGGAAGAGTACGTCGAGATCAAATACGTGATGATGGCGGGGGTATAGTCCCCCGCCCCGTCGTCACGCCGCGCCCAGACCGAGCTTGGCGTAGATGCGCCGCGCATAGGCGCCGAACGCGTCGGTCGTCTTGATCGGCAGTGCGCGCGGGAAGGGCAGCTCGACCGCGAAATAATCGGCCATTTTCGCCGGCCCGGCCGTGAGCACGGCGCAGTGCGAGGACAGGAACACCGCTTCCTGGATCGAATGCGTGACGAAGATGATGGTCTTGCCGCTCTCGCGCCAGATCCGCAGCATTTCCAGGTTCATCTGCTCCCGCGTGAGGGCATCCAGCGCGCCGAACGGCTCGTCCATCAGGATCAGTTTGGGATCGTGGACGAAGGCGCGGGCGATCGCGGCGCGCTGTTGCATGCCCCCCGAAAGCTGCTGCGGATACTTGTCTTCGTAGCCGGTCAATCCGACCAGCTTCAGCAGGTAGCGCGCCCGGTCGCGCGCGGCTTTCATCGGCAGGCCCACGATCTCGGCCGGCAGCAGCACGTTGTCCAGAATGGTTCGCCATTTCAGGAGCAGCGCCTGCTGGAACACCATGCCGATGTCGCGCGCCGGATCGAACGGCGTGACCGCGTTGCCGATCCGCACCGTGCCGCCGTCCGCGCCATGCAGCCCCGCGAGGATCTTCATGACGGTGGTCTTTCCGCAGCCGGACGGCCCGACCAGCGACACCAGCTCGCCTTCCTGCACGTCCATGGTGACGTCCGAGACCGCAAGGAATTCGGTGCCGCCGGATCGATAGACCTTGCGGACGCTGCGCAGGCTGATGAAAGGCTCCGCCGTCATGCCAGCCATCTGTCCAGATTGGCCGCCACGAAGGCGTCGTCGCTGAGATCGGCGTGCTCCCGGCAGACGCGATCGATTTCCTGCTTCTGTCCGGGACTGAGGCCCTCGTCCGGATCGAGGCACCAAAGGCCCCGCATCAGGCCCTGACGCCGCAGCACCTCGTGACAGCCGGCGATGCAGCCGTGGAAATTGTTGGCGACGTCGAAGAAGGCGCTGTTGCAGTCGGTGACGCGGGCATCCAGCGCGAGCAGATCGGCCGGCACGGCGTCCTTGTGCCGGGCCTGCCTGCATCGCTCGAACTGCTCGATCGCGCTCGCGGTCCAGACCGACCAGTGTCCGAGCAACCCGCCCTTGAAATAGGTGCGCGTGGTGACGCCGTTGTCCCTGAGATCGAAGGGCAAGGTGAGGTCGAGCAGGATATGGTCGTCGTTCCCGGTGTAGAGCGCGACACGGTCGAGCGCGCCCGCCGCCGCCACGCCGCGCAGGACATCGAGCGTGCGATAGCGGTTGAACGGCGCGATCTTGATCGCGATCACGTTGTCGATCGACGCGAAGCGCTGCCAGAAGCCGCTGCTCAGCACCACGCCGCCCACGGCCGGCTGCAGATAGAAGCCGATCAGCGGGATCTCGCCGGCAACCGCCTGGCAGTGGGCGATGATCTCGTCTTCCGAAGCGCTCTTCATGGCGGCGAGGCTGAGCAGGCCCGCATGGTAGCCGATGCTACGCGCCGTCCGTGCCTCGGCGATGGCCTGCCGGGTGGGTCCGGCGAGGCCCGCGATCATGGCCAGCGGCCGCTTCGTCCACCCGGCGGCGGTCTCCGCGGCAAGTTCCAGCACCGGCCGGTACAGCCCGACGTCGCGGATCGCGAACTGCGTGGTGTGCACGCCGACCGCAAGTCCGCCTGCGCCAGCGTCGATATAGTAACGCGTCAGCGCCCGCTGGTGCGTCCTGTCGAGCTCGCGGTCGGCCGTGAGCGCCAGGGGATGCGCCGGCAGCACCGTGCCGTCGGCCAAAAGCTTGCGGACACCGCTGTCGATCTGGCTGTGATGCATGGCTTCCTTCCAGCTGGCTTCCTATCCGAATTCAGGGCCGGCGACCGCGAACGCCACGTCCGCGCCGGGCCGGGTGGCGCGGCCGAACCGCATGCGCTGGAACGGCCGCTCGATACTCCAGCCCGCACGGGTCAGTCCATGCAGGAAAACGTCCTGCGACGCGACGGCGTCGAGCAACAGCGGCCCGCTTTCCGATCGCGCGATCGCATCGACCAGGGCCTGCGCGTCCGCGGCGTTCTCCGCAAATACCGGGCCGATCTGGCGCGCGGTCCGCCCGTCGCGGATCAGCGCAATCGAACCGTTCAGGGACACAATGCGCGAGCCGGGCCGCTGCGCGAACTCGGCGAGGAGATCGCCCCGATCGAAGCCGATGGTGAGGCGGTCGCGCGCGCAGCTCCTCCAGCGTCGCGCGCGACAGCGGCGGCGCGGTCGCGTATGCTGGCTGCTCCAGCCGGAACCTTCGCAATTGCAGCGTCGGCACGAAGCCGAGCGGCCCGTAGACGGCCGCGCCCGCCGGCGTCGCGTCGAGCCAGCAGGTCAGGCCGCGCCGCCCTGCCGTCTCCAGGCACGAATCGACGAGACGCGTTGCCAGGCCACGCCGGCGGCGGCTCGCCGTCACCAGCACCATGCTGATCCAGGCATTGTCGTCGGAATAGGGCAGCAGCGCCGCGGTCGCGATCAATTGCGAGCCGTGGCGGATGCCGAACACGGTGCCGGCACGCAAGAAGAAGCGCCAGTCGTCTTCGTTCTGATTCCAGCGCGCCTCGGTCGACAGCAGGAGCCCGGCCGCGGCATCCCCGACTCCGAGCTGGACGACGGGTCCGTCGTCAGTAGCGTCCATCGCGCACCTCGTACTTGGTGGGCTTGCCGAGGCTCGGCATCGCGCGTGCGACCCAGTCGGCGGTCCAGCCGATCAGCCGGTCGGTGTCGACGACCGGCAGGCCGAACAGTCCGACCGCCTGCGAGGTGTCGGTCAGCCAGGCGGTCGGTTGCTCCTTGCCGATCAGCACCGGCGCGCGGCCGAAACGCGCGCCGAATTTCGCCGCGAGGTCCCGTACGGCGAGGATTTCGTGACCGCTGACGTTGATCGGCGAAGTCGGAGTCGTGCAGTGCGCGAGGCAGCGCAGCGCCTGGGAGGATGCATCGCCCTGCCAGATGAAGTTGACATGGCCGATGCCGAGGTCGATCGGTGTGCCGGACAGGACCTTGGTCGCGATGTCGTGCAGCACGCCATAGCGCATGTCGATCGCGTAATTGAGGCGGAACAGCCGCCCCGGCGTCGCGAACTCGCGCGAGAAATACTCGAACATGCGCTCGCGACCGACGCAGGATTGCGCGTATTCGCCGGGCGGGTTGGGTGCCATGTCTTCGCCCGATCCCTTGGCGTCGACCGGCACGAACGGATAGACGCACCCGGTCGAGAACGCCACGATCCGCGACGATGCGAAGGCTTGGGCGACCAGCGCCGGAACGTGCGCGTTCATCGCCCAGGTCAGCGACAGGTCGCCCTCGGCGCCGAACTTGCGGCCGGCCATGAAGACGACGTTGGGCGCCTTCGGCAGCGCCCGGATCGCGGCCTCGTCGAGCAGATCGCAATTGATGGTCTCGACCCCGCGCGCATGCAGCCAGTCCTTGACGCCCGGATCGCTGAAGCGGGCCACCCCGATGACGCGGCGTTCGGGCGCGGCCGCCTTGGCGAGACCCGCCAGCGTCGGCCCCATCTTGCCGGCGACACCGAGCACCATGATGTCGCCGTCCACCTTGCGGAGGTCGTCGATCAGCGCCTGGGTCGGCCGGCACAGCAGCTCGTCGAGCGCGGCGATGTCCGGGATCGTGTTCGGCAGCGTCTGGCGCGTGAGCAGCATGCGTCGTTCCCCGTCGTTATTGCAGCCTGGTGTCGACGACCACGAACATCCGCTCGAGGCCCAGCACCAGTCCGTAAAGCGCGACCCCAAGCAGCGTCAGCAGCACCACGGCCATCACCATCGCCGGCGTGTCGAGCGACGATTGCACCTGGATCATGAGATAGCCGAGTCCCCGCTCGGAGGCGATGAACTCGCCGACGATGGCGCCGGCCACCGCCAGGATGGCGCCGACCTTCATGCCGGAGAACACGTAGGGCAGCGAGCCCGGCAGCTGGATCTTGCGGAACAGCGTCCAGCGCGAACCGCGCAGCGATTTGACGAGATCGAGCAGGTCGGGTTCCACCTCGCGCAAGCCCCGCGCGGTCGTCAGCAGAATGGGAAAGAAGCAGATGCTGAACGCGATCAGGATGTTCGGCACGATCCCGTAGGAGAACCAGACGATCACGAGCGGCCCGAGCGCGACCTTCGGTATCATGTTCAGCGTCACGAACAGCGGGAGCAGGATCACGCTGATCAGCGGCGACCAGCTGAAGATCACGGCCAGCGCCACGCCGACCACGGCGCCGAGCGCGAAGCCGCCCAGGATCTCCGCCGCGGTCACCAGCACGTTTGCCCCCCAGGCGTAGTTCGCGGTTCCGAGCGTCTGCAACGTCGCGAGCGGGGAGGGCAGGATGAATTTCGGCACGTGGAAGGCGTCCACGAGGATCTGCCAGAGCACGAGCACAGCAAGGTGCACGATCAGGATGATCGCGAAGTTTCGCGCCGGGCGTCCGCCGTCACCTGCCACCGACCGCTCCTCGTGGATTCGGCCCGGGGGCCGCCAAAGGTAGCCTAACCCGCCGCCGCCCCTGTTTCAACCATCTGGTTGATTAAGGCCGGAGCGACTGCAACACCAGGTCGACGACGTGCCTGCGGCGATCGCGCCGGGCCGCCGGGCTCGACAGGTCCTTTCCGAAGATCGCCGACAGCGTCGGCGTATTGGAGAAGTAGAAATAGCTGAGCCCCGCGATCGAGATGTAGAGATGGACGGGGTTGACGCCCTTGCGGAAGATGCCGGCGCGCACCCCCTCGTTCAGGATTTTGGACACCATCTTGACGAGCGGCGAATGCATCGCCTCGAGCCGCCGCGATCCGCGGACGTGCCGCGCGCCGCCGCGGTTCTCGTCGTTCAGGAGGACGATGAAGTCGGGGTGGGCGGCGAGGTGGTCGAACGAGGCCTCGATCAGCCTGCCGATGGCCTCCTGCGGCGCCAGTCCCTCCAGGTTGAGCTTGCGCTCCTGCTCGCGGATCTCCTCGTAGACCCATTCCAGCACGGCCAGGTAGAGGGCGTCCTTGTCGCCGAAATAGTGGTAGACGAGCTGCTTGTTGACGCCCGCGCGGGCCGAGATCTCGTCGACGCGCGCACCGGCGAGCCCGTTCCGCGCGAACTCCCGGCGCGCCGCGGTGAGCAATTTCCGCCGTGTGGCTGCGGGATCCCGCCGCTGCGGCCGGGAGCCGCCTGATCGCTTCGAGGGCATTTTCAACCAGACAGTTGACAAGTCGAGACGCTGCTTGTTGCATTGGTAGCCTCACCGGCGGATAGCGACAAGCCGGGTCGCAGATGAGGAGAAATGCGATGAAGGGTTTGCAGGCCGCGACATTGGCCCTGGCGCTCGGTTTGGCGGCGACGCCCGCGGGGGCCGCGGAATCGGTCAATCTGATCCTGAACTGGACGCCGACCGCCGATCACTCGCCGTTCTACTACGCCAAGGCGCAGGGCTGGTACGCGAAGGCCGGGATCGACCTGACCATCGAGACCGGCAAGGGCTCCGGCGTCTCCGCCGCCAAGGTCGGATCGGGCGGGTCGCCGTTCGGCATCGCGGACCTCGCGACGATGCTGGTGGCAAAGGGCAAGGGTGCCGACGACGTGGCGGTGATGAGCATCTATGCCAACACCGGCCAGACCTTCTACTGGCTGAAGAGCTATGGCGTGAACGGCGTCAAGGATTTTCCCGGCCACAAGATCGGAAATCCGCCCGGCGACGCCTCGCGGGTGATGTGGCCCGCATTCGCCAAGTCCGCCGGCATCGCCCCGGATTCCGTCAGTTTCGTCAACATCGGGCCGACCGCGAAGATTGCCGCTCTGAAGAGCCACACCGTCGACATCATCAGCGACTTCTACAACGAGCACGACCTCAAGGTGATCGAGTTCGGCGGCGACCTCGGTTACGTCAACTGGAAGGATATCGGGCTCAACCCCTACGGCAATTCTCTGATCGTCAACGGCGCCTTCCTGCAGAAGAATCCAAAACTGGTCGAAGACTTCGTGCGCGTCAGCCAGAAGGCCTTTGCCGCCTGTGTCGCCGACGCCGCGCCGTGCCTCAAGGCGCTGCTCGATCAGGTCTCCGGTCTCGACAAGGAGAACCAGGAGCGGCAGTGGGAACGCATCAAGTATCTGATGACCGACGAGTACACGACGACCAAGGGGCTCGGCTGGATCGACGCCGAGCGCATGAAGAAGGACTACGAGCTGGTGCAGACCTATCTCGGAATGGAAAAGCCGTTCGACGTCAGCACCGCTTTCACCACCAGGATGCTGGATCCGGGCGTCAAGATGGATGCCAGCAAGGTCAAGAAGTAGGGTTTTCCGTTCCCGCGACGGCGGGATGGGGGTTCCGAGCGCGCGACCGGATTGACTCAGGTCAAGCTGCGGTGCCGCTCAGTCCTTGCCGAAAGTGCCGTGGCGGCCCGCGCCGGAGGCGAAGCGCGTCGCGCCGGACAGCGTCTCGCCGGAGGCGATGACCTCCAGCCCGCCGCGCATCTCGTTTTTGATCGCCTCTTCCTCCTCGAGGTCCCACTGGGCCAGCGCCGACAGGCGGTCGGCGCGCAGGCAGGCCTGCGGGAACTGCGCGATCTCCCGTGCCAGCAGGATCGCCCGCGCGCAGGCTTCGCCCCGCGGCACCACGCGGTTGGCAAGGCCCATCCGCAGCGCTTCCTCCGCGCCGACCGGGCGGCCGGTGAGGATCAAGTCCATGGCCTGCGAATGGCCGATCAGGCGCGGCAGGCGGATGGTGCCGAGATCGATCAGCGGCACGCCGAAGCGGCGGCAGAACACGCCGAAATGGGCGTCCTCGGCCATCACGCGCATGTCGGCCCACAGCGCGAGCTCCATGCCGCCGGCGACCGCATAGCCCTCGATCGCCGCGATCACCGGCTTCGACAGTCGCAGCCGGCTGGGGCCCATCGGCGCAATGGTGTCGTGGCCGCCGACCTCGCGCATCTTCTCGCGGTCGCCCTTGGCCACCGCCTTCAGATCGGCGCCCGCACAGAAATGCCCTTGCGTGCCGGTGAACACCGCGACCGAGGCCTCGGTGTCCGCCTCGAAGGCGAGGAACGCATCATAGAGCCTGCGCGCAGTGGCGCCGTCCACGGCGTTGCGGCAATGCGGCCGGTTGATGGAGATGATGGTGACCGGACCATCGCGCTCGATCAGCACGGCATCGGCTTCGGACATGGGCGGGCTCCCTGTTTTCTCTCAGGCAGTCTTGCAGCAAGGCGTCACGCAGGCAATGTTCTGGAGAACGCGGGAGCAAATTCGGTGTCGTCCCCGCGAAGGCGTGGACCCATTACCCCAGGGAGCAGTTTGACGAAGACTGGCGGCCCGGTACTCCCACCGCCTGCAATCGATGGATTTCGCGGTATGGGTCCTGGCGTTCGCCAGGACGACATCGGAGTTGCATGGTGACGACGCAGCTAAACCTTCAGCTCTTTCCCCGTGATCCGCCGATACGCTTCCAGGTACCGCTTGCTGGTCGCCTCCACCACGCTCGCCGGAAGCGGCGGGGGCGGGGCGTCGCCGTTCCAGCGGCCGGCGCGGCGCTCGGCGTCGAGATAGTCGCGCAGGGGCTGCTTGTCGAAGCTCGCCTGCGGCCGGCCGGCCGTGTAGGCGTCGACCGCCCAGAAGCGAGAGCTATCCGGCGTCATCACCTCGTCGATCAGGATGATGCGGCCCGCCTTGTCGCGGCCGAATTCGAACTTGGTGTCCGCGATGATGATGCCCTGTTTGCGGGCGAGCTCCTCGCCGAGCGTGTAGATCGCCCGCGTCATGCTCTCCAGCGTGTAGGCAACTTCCTCGCCGACGACCTCGCGCATTCGCGCGATCGTGATGTTTTCGTCATGGCCGGTCTCGGCCTTGGTCGCCGGGGAAAAGATCGCAGGCTCGAGCTTGACGCTCTCGACGAGGCCGGCCGGCAGCTTCTCGCCGGCGAGCGTGCCGCCGACCGCATATTCCTTCCAGGCCGAGCCGGAGAGATAGCCGCGGATCACGCACTCGATCGGAAACACGATTGTCCGCCGGCACAGCATGGCGCGGCCGAGAATGTCGGCGCGGTGAGGCTTCAGTGCCGGCACCTCCGCGATGATCTCGTCGGTGTCGGCGCTGATCATGTGATGATGCACCACGCCTTCCAGCTCGTTGAACCAGTAGGCGCTGATCTGGGTCAGCACCGCGCCCTTCATCGGGATGGTCTCGCCCATGACGACGTCGAAGGCGCTGATGCGGTCGGTGGTGACGAGCAGCAGGCGGTCGTCGTCGACCGAGTAGATGTCGCGCACCTTGCCGCGGCCGATCTTGGACAGGGGCAGGTCGCTGGAGAGCATGGTGGTCATCGGCAAGGGCCTTCGGGCAGGAGACTAGGCCCGCGCGAGCGCACGGGCCAGGTGCCGAAATAGCCTATTCCGGCAGCGGAATGAACTCGTGTTCCTGCGGAACAGGAGCAAAGTGGCCGGTTTTCCAGTCCTGCTTGGCCTGCTCGATGCGCTCCTTGCTGGAAGACACGAAATTCCACCAGATGTGGCGCGGGCCCTCCAGCGCGTCGCCGCCCAGAAACATCATCCGCGTCGGCTGGGTGGCGTTGACGGTGATGCGGTCGCCGGGCCGGAAGATCAGGAGCCGCGGCCCGGCGTAGCGCTCGCCCGCGATCTCGACCTCGCCGTCGACCAGATAGATCGCGCGTTCCTCCTGGTCGGGATCGAGCGGCACGCGGGCACCTTCTGCCGCCGTGACCTCGGTGTAGAACCAGGGCGAGACCATCGCGACCGGCGAGGCGATGCCGAACGAGGAGCCCGCGATCACCCGCGCGGTGAAATCGCGCTCGGAGATCATCGGCAGGTCGCCGGCGGCATAGTGCTGGAACGACGGCGCGATCTCCTCGCTGCCCGCCGGCAGCGCGATCCAGCTCTGCAGGCCCAGCATCCTCTGCCCGGATTGCCGCTGCGCCTCCGGCGTGCGCTCGGAATGCGCGATGCCGCGGCCCGCGGTCATCAGGTTCATCGCGCCGGGCGCAATCTCCTGGACGTTGCCTTCGCTGTCGCGATGCATGATCGCGCCGTCGAACAGATAGGTGACGGTGGCAAGCCCGATATGCGGATGCGGTCGCACGTCCATGCCCTTGCCGGACATGTACTGCACCGGGCCGAAATGATCGAAGAAGATGAACGGGCCGACCATCTGCCGCCGGCCGTGCGGCAGCGCGCGGCGCACCGCAAAGCCGTCGCCGAGATCGCGGGTGCGCGGCACGATGACGAGGTCGAGCGCGTCGCAGGAGGCGGAGTCGCCGAGCACGGGATCGTTGGTGGGCATCCAGCTCATGGAGGAACTCCTCGCCGTTTGTTGGTATGATCGTAGCAGAACACGATCGGGAACGGCAGGTGAAACCCATGCTCCCTCCGCTCAGGCCAGGCGCCAGATTGCTGCAGGTCGACGGTCCCACGGTCGAGACCGAACGGTTGATCCTACGGCCGTGGCGCGCCGGCGACGTCGCGCCGAACACCGCCATGCTGTCCGATCCCGACACGGCGCGCTACATCACGCCGGATCGCAAGGCCGTGACCAGCGAGACCAACGGCTGGCGCAACGCCGCCATCATCATGGGGCACTGGGCGCTGCACGGCTTCGGCATGTTCGCGGTCGAGGAGAAATCCTCCGGGCGCTACATCGGCCGCGTCGGTCCGTGGTGTCCGCCGGGCTGGCCGGGATTCGAGGTCGGTTGGGGCATCACGAAGGGGGCGCGCGGCAAGGGCTATGCGGTCGAGGCCGCGCGTGCGTCGATCGACTGGACGTTCGCGACCTTCGCGATCGATCGCATCGTTCACTGCATCGATCCGGAGAACGTGGCCTCGCAAGCCGTGGCGCGGCGCTTGGGGGCGGAAGTCGAAGGTCCGGCCGAGTTGCACGGAGACAGCATCGACCTCTGGGTAACCACACGCGAGCGCTGGCGGCCGGATGGTCGCTGAAGAGAAAGCAACGCATTCGCGCGATCCCTCTCGCACAACACGGAGAGGGTCGACGAAAGCGCGATCTACTGCCTCCCGAGCTGCGTCGCCTTGGCGACGCGGTCGAAGCGCTCCAGCGACAGGATCGCGTCGGCGAGCTGCTCGGCGCGGGCGTTGAGCACGGGGCGGGCCAGCGTCAGGAATTTCTGCTGCATCGCCTGCGCACCGGGAAAGGAGGTCGGTTCTCCGGAGGGGTCGGCATGCAGCCGCTCGTGCACGCCGTCCTCGGTGGTAATGCTGACGCGTGCGCCGAAGGGGTGACTGCGGCCTTCGAGCCGATCGTCCTGCACCACGTCGAACTTGTCGGCGAGGGCGTCGATCGCGGCATCGCCCAGCCGGTCGTAATCGTCCCAGCCGAAGCTGCCCTGGTCGAGCGCCAGCGCACCGGTGAAGAACATCGAGAATTGGCCGCCGACGATCGAGCGCGGGTGGCGCTTGGTGGCGGCGTCGCCGGTCAGCGTGATGCCGTTGCGGTGCAGGCCGATCTCGACGCGCTTGATCTGGTCCGGCGTCAGATTGTGCTCGCGCCGCATCGCGATCAGCGCGTCGATCGCGGCATGGGTATAGCGGCAGCTCGGATAGGGTTTGACGCCGATCTTCATGGTCTCGTAGCTGTTGCCGAGCTCAGCCGTCGCCTTGTCGGGATGGGCGTCGTCGGTGTAGCCGGCCAGGAGGCCGTGCTTGCCCTCGATCGATTCGGTCGAGCCGACGAAATCGTTGCGCGCGAGCGTGGCGGCAATCACGCCGTTCATCGCGGCGGCGCCGACCTGGTAGCGCTTGTTCCAGGCGCCGTTGACCAGGAATTGCAGCGAGCCCGCGGCCTGGCTGCCGGCGACACCGAAAGCCGAGATGATCTGCGGCTCGGACAGGCCGAACAGCTTGCTGGCTGCCGCCGCCGCGCCATAGGTGCCGGCGGTCGCGGTCGGGTGGAAGCCGCGGGCATAATGCGAGGTCGGGTCGAGCGCATTGCCGAGCCGGCAGCAGACTTCGTAGCCCGCGACGATCGCGGTCAGCACGTCGCGCCCGGAGGCGCCGACCATCTCGCCGACGGCGAACGCCGCCGGCACCACCGGCGCGCTCGGATGCAGCGAGGAGTCCGCATGCGTGTCGTCGAAATCGAGGGAATGGCCGAGCGCGCCGTTGAGCAGCGCCGCGACCGCCGGCGTCCAGGTCTTGCTGTCGCCGAATACGGTCGACTCGCCCTTGCTGTCGAGCGCCAGCGCTTCCAGCATCTTGAGCAGCGACGGTGTCGATTCCGCTTCGCTCCGGGCGCGGATGGCGCTGCCGAGGAAATCGAGCGTCAGCACCTTGGCGCGTTCCAGCACTTCGGCCGGAATATCCTGGTATTTCAGGTTGGCGACATAGGCGGCGAGCGTTGCGGTTTCGTGGGCCATCGTGTTTCCTCGTGTTGCGGCGCAGGGTAGGCGGGCCGGTTTCGGCTTTCAAGCCGCCTCGGCGCCGCGGGGATCAGCTATGCTTTCGGCGGGTTCTGTTGCCGGGATGTGCGATGATGGCTCTCTCAAAGCGGCTCTTCGAGCGGATCGGCTCGCGCAAGACGCAACTGGCGCTGGCGATCCGGGTCACGGTCGCCGCCGCGGCGGCCTATGCGATCGCCACCGCGCTGCACCTGTTGCTGCCGCTCTGGGCCGTCCTGACCTCGCTGATCGTCACCCAGATGAGCGTGGGGCGCTCGCTGAAGGCGACGCGCGATTACATGCTCGGCACCGTCGGCGGCGCAGTCTATGGCGGCGCGATCGCGGTGCTGCTTCCCTATTCCAGCGAGGTCGGGCTGCTGGCGCCGCTGGTTCTGACGGTCGCGCCGCTCGCCTTCGTTGCGGCGATCCATCCGAGTCTGAGCGCGGCGACCGTGACCGCGGTGATCGTGCTCCTGGTTCCGACCATGCACCACGCCGATCCGCTGGCCTCGGCGATCGACCGCGTCAGCGAGGTCTCGGTCGGCGCGATCACGGGGCTCGTGATCTCCTTCCTGGTGCTGCCCTCGCGCGCGGTCAGCCAGATCCGCGTCGGCGCGGAGCGCCTGCTGGAGCTGATCGCGGACGCTTTCACGGAACTATTGGCGGGACTGACGCGGGGCCGCGACAATGACGCCCTGCATCGTATCCAGGACGGCATCGGCGCCGCGATCGTCGGTCTCAACGCCACCGGCGCGGAAGCCGAACGCGAGCGCGCGGCGTATCTGTCGAGCGGGCCGGACACCGGGCCGTTGCTGCGCACGATCCTGCGGCTGCGCCACGACGTCGTGATGATCGGCCGCGCCACCGTCGTGCCGCTGCCGGACGAATTGCAGGCGCGGCTTGCCGGACCGCTTGCGGAGGTCAGCGCGGCCATCGCACTGTTCCTGCGCGCGGCGGCCGCGGCCTTGCGCTCGGGCGACGGCGCGCCGCCGATCCAGCCGGTGCACCTCGCGCTGCAGCGCTACGCGGACGAGGTCGCCGCCGTGCGCCGCGACGGGCTGGTCCGCGGCCAGCCGGGCGACATGGTGGAGCGCTTCTTCGCGCTCGGTTTCTCGCTGGAGCAGATGCACCAGAATCTCGGCGACCTCGACCGCGTCGTCGGCGAGTGGTCGGACAAGTCGCTGAATGGACGAGCGCGCCGCGCGGGTCAGGCAGGCTAGTCGGGCGTGACGTCGCGGACGTCGCTCATGCGGCCAATCTGCGCGCCAGCCGCAGGAAGCGCAGGATCAGAAGACCGGCGTAGACGAAGGTGCCGAGCGCGAGCCCGATCCAGACACCGACCGCGCCGAGCTGCGCGTCGAAGGCGAGCCACCAGGCGGAGGGGAAGCCGACGATCCAGTAGCCGATGGCCGCGAACAGCAGCGTCATCCTGGTGTCGTTGAGCCCGCGCAGCGCGCCGCCCATGATGGTCTGCAGGCCGTCGGCCACGAAGAAGGTCGCGCCGACCAGGAGGAGCGTCGCAGTGAGCTCGACCGTCGCCTCCGCCGGCTCGCCGCTGCCGAAAAAGGCGCGCCCCAGCGCATGGCGCCCGAGCACGACGGCCAGCGTCAGCGCCGATACCATGCCGATGCCGAGCAGTGCCGCGACGAGGCCCGCGCGCCTCACCGCAGCCGGCTCGTTGCGGCCGAAGGCGTGTCCGACCCGCACCGTCGCCGCCATGCCGATGCCGAGCGGGACCATGAAGAGCACGGCTGTCACCTGCAGCGCGACCTGATGGGCCGCGAGCGCGGTGGTGCCGATCAGGCCCATCAGCAGCGCGGCCGATGAGAACAGGCCGTATTCCATCAAGAGCGAGAACGAGATCGGCGCGCCGATCCCGACGAGCTCGCGCATCAACGGCCAGTCGATCCGCCACAGCCGGGCGAGCGGCTGATAGTCGGCGAAAGGTTTGCGCAAGGCGACGATGCCGAGCGCCGCGACGAAGGTCGCGAAATTGACCAGCGTGGTCGCAAGGCCCGCGCCGAGCAATCCGAGCTCGGGCAGGCCGAACAGGCCGTGGATCAGCACATAGACCAGCAACGCATTGGCGGGAATCGCGGCGAAGGTGATCCACAGCGCCGGCTGCGGCCGGTTCACCGCGCCCATCAGGCCGCGCAGTGCGACGAAGCCGAGCGCCGGCGCAATGCCCCAGGCGAGCCCGAACAGGTAGTGCTGGGCGAGCGCCGCGGAACGTTGCGCCTGGCCGAGCGCGAGCAGGATCTGCTCGCCATAGAGCGGCGAGGCCATCATCGGCAGCGAGATCAGGAGCGCCACCCAGAGGCCGACGCGCAGCGAGCGTCGCAGGCGCCTTGCATCGCCGGCGCCAAAAGCCTGTGCCGCCAGCGGCGATACGGCCGCGACCAGGCCGAGGCCGAAGGTGAAGCTGATGAAATAGACGGTATGGGCGAGCGCCGCGGCCGCGACCGAATCCTCGCCGAGCCGGCCGATCAGCGCGAGATCGGTCGTCATCATCGCGATCTGGCCGAGCTGGGTCAGCATCATCGGCACGGCCAGCCGCAGCGTCTCGCCAAAATTCCTCGGCGAGGTGGTTTTGCGGCGCGCCGAGCTGCGGGTGGAGCGTATGGTCGATCTTCTCAAGCATGGTCGCCTGGTAGCATCAGCGCGCGTCGAAAACGTGGCCCCATTCTCGTGTCCCGGACGCGCTGCGGCACGGAGTGACGCTGCGCTGCGTCCGGGGCACGAGGCCTGCTCAGTGTCGGCCGGAATGCGAGAGCCCTCAGCCCTTGCGCGCCGGCACCCGCGTGATCCTGGCGCCGAGCGCGTTCAGCCGCTCGTCGATGCGCTCGTAGCCGCGCTCGATCTGGTCGGCGTTGTTGATCGTCGATGTACCGGTCGCCGCGACCGCCGCGAGCAGCATGGCCATGCCGGCGCGGATGTCGGGCGAGGTCATGACCGCGCCGTGCAGCCGGCTTGGGCCGGCGACGATGGCGCGATGCGGGTCGCACAGCACGATGCGCGCGCCCATCGAGATCAACTTGTCGACGAAGAACATGCGCGATTCGAACATCTTCTCGAACATCAGGATCACGCCCTCGCATTGCGTGGCGGTGACGATCGCGATCGACATCAGGTCGGCGGGGAAGGCCGGCCACGGCTGGTCCTCGAGCTTCGGCACATGGCCGCCAAAATCGTCCTGGATCTTCAGCGTCTGGTTGGCGGGCACGATGAGGTCGTCGCCCTCGACGCGGCAGACGATGCCGAGCCGCTCGAATCCCATCCGGATCGAGCGCAGATGCTCGACGCCGGCGCGCATGATGCGCAAGGGCGAGCGCGTCACGGCGGCAAGGCCGATCAGCGAGCCGACCTCGATATGGTCGGGCTGGATCGAATAGGCCGCGGCCCCCAGCGTCGCCGGTCCATGCACGACCATGGTGTTGGTGCCGATACCGTCGATCTTCGCGCCCAGTGCGACGAGGAAGTTGGCGAGGTCCTGCACATGCGGCTCGGAGGCCGCGTTACGCAGATAGGTGACGCCCTCGGCGGCGACCGCGGCGACCAGCGCGTTCTCGGTCGCGGTCACGCTCGGCTCGTCCAGGAACACGTCGGCGCCGACCAGGCGCGGGCAGCGGAATTCCAGCCGGTCGGTCGCGTTGACCCTGGCGCCCAGTTGCTCGAGCGCCAGCACGTGGGTATCGAGCCGCCGGCGGCCGATGACGTCGCCGCCGGGTGGCGGCAGCATCACCTCGCCGCAGCGGGCGAGCAGCGGTCCTGCGAGCAGGATGGAGGCGCGGATGCGAACGCAGAGCTCGGGGTCGAGGTCGGCCGCGCGGATGCTCCTGGCGTGGATCAGGAGCGTGTTGCCCCGCCATTCGGCGGTCGCGCCGACCGAGCGGATCAGTTCGACCAGCGTCTCGGTGTCGCGGATGCGCGGCACGTTCTGCAGCGTCACCGGATGCTCGGTGAGGAGCGCTGCGGCAATGATCGGCAGCGCCGAGTTCTTGTTGCCCGACGGCTCGATCGAGCCCGAGAGCCGGTGACCGCCCTCGACGATATACTGGATGGGCGCCACTGCGGTCTGTCCTGTCTCTGAGTTGAACCGGGCCTCTCTGGTCCGGAAACTACAGAGGATCGCGCGCAATTTCAAACCGGCGCTGCCGCCCCTTTCGAGCCGGCAAACGGCCGAATTCCGGCCGTCCGGGTCATGATGGAGAGTTAATGCTCGCGGCGTATCGACTTAGATGTCGATGTTGGCGCTGAGCGAGTTTTCCTGGATGAAGTCGCGGCGCGGCTCGACCACGTCGCCCATCAGCTTGGTGAAGATGTCGTCGGCCTCGTCGACTTCCTTGACCTTCACCTGGAGGAGCGAGCGCACATCGGTGTCCAGCGTGGTCTCCCAGAGCTGCTCGGGGTTCATCTCGCCGAGGCCTTTGTAGCGCTGCAGCGTGATGCCCTTGCGGCCGGCGTCGGTCACGGCTTCGAACAGGTCGACCGGGCCGTGGACCGCATGTTCGGCGTCCTTTCGCCGCAGCTTGCCGGGGCGTGCATAGACGTCCTGGAGCTTCAGCGTGAACTCGTCGAGCTTTCGGGCCTCGGCCGAACCGAGGAACGCGTCGTCGATGATGGCGACGTCCTTGACGCCGCGCACGGTGCGCTCGAACACGAAGCCCTGGCCTTCCGCGTAGTGGCCGACCCAGCCGCGCTCGACTTCATCGGCCTGGGCGTCCAGACGGCTGGCGATGTATTGAGCGGCGGCGCCGGCCTTTTCCGGATCCCCGTAGATGTTCTTGTTCAGCACGCCGGTGATCGCGGCCTGCTCGACGACCTTGCGATTGTAGCGGCTGTGCAGGTTGCGCAAGACGCCGCGGATGATGCGGGCGTCGTCGACCAGCGCGCGTAGGTCGCGGCCGGAGCGTTCGCCGCCGGTGCCGGGCGTGAACACGCAGTCGTCGAGGCCGGCCTCGATCAGGTAGTCCTCCAGCGCGCGCTCGTCCTTCAAATACTGCTCGGACTTGCCGCGAGAGACCTTATAGAGCGGCGGCTGGGCGATATAGAGATAGCCGCCGTCGATGATGTCAGGCATCTGCCGGTAGAAGAACGTCAGCAGCAGCGTGCGGATATGGGCGCCGTCGACGTCGGCGTCCGTCATCACGATGATCTTGTGGTAGCGCAGCTTCTCGATCGAGAAGTCGTCGCCGATACCTGTGCCGAGCGCGGTGATCAGCGTGCCGATCTGTTCACTCTTCAGCATCGTGTCGGAACGAACGCGTTCCACGTTGAGGATCTTGCCGCGCAGCGGCAGCACGGCCTGGAACTCGCGGTTGCGGCCTTGTTTGGCGCTGCCGCCTGCGGAATCGCCCTCGACGATGAAGAGCTCGGATTTTTCCGGGTCCTTCTCCTGGCAATCGGCGAGCTTGCCCGGCAGCGAGGAGACCGAGAGCGGGTTCTTGCGCGTCAGCTCGCGCGCTTTTCGCGCGGCTTCACGCGCGGCCGCCGCCTGGATCACCTTGCCGACGATGGTCTTGGCCTCGGAAGGATGCTCCTCGAACCAGGCCGCCAGCGCCTCGTTGATCACGTTCTCGACCACGGGCCGCACTTCCGAGGACACCAGCTTGTCCTTGGTCTGCGACGAGAATTTCGGATCGGGCACCTTCACCGACAGCACGGCGGTGAGGCCTTCGCGGCAGTCGTCGCCGGTGAGTGCGACCTTTTCCTTCTTCGCGTTGGCCTCGACATAGCCGCTGACCTGGCGGGTCAGGGCGCCGCGGAAGCCGGCGAGATGCGTGCCGCCGTCACGCTGCGGGATGTTGTTGGTGAAGCACAGCACGTTCTCGTGATAGCTGTCGTTCCACCACAGCGCGGCTTCCACGCCGATGCCGTTCAGCTCCGAACGCACCATGATCGGCTTGGGCACGATCGGCGTCTTGTTGCGGTCGAGATATTTGACGAACTCCTCGACGCCGCCGGAATAGTGCATCTCATCGCGCTTCTCGACCGCATGGCGCATGTCGGAGAGGATGATGTTGACGCCGGAATTGAGGAAGGCGAGCTCGCGCAGCCGGTGCTCGAGCGTGGCGAAGTCGTATTCGATGTTCTTGAAGGTGTCGGAGGAGGCGAGGAACGTCACCTCGGTGCCGCGCTTGCCCTTGGCGTCGCCGACGACCTTGAGCGGCGCCACGGTCTCGCCATGGGCGAACTCGACGAAATGCTCCTTGCCGTCGCGCCAGACCCTGAGCTGAAGCTTGCTCGACAGCGCATTGACGACGGACACGCCGACGCCGTGCAAACCGCCGGACACCTTGTAGGAGTTCTGGTCGAACTTACCGCCGGCGTGCAGCTGGGTCATGATGACCTCGGCGGCCGAGATGCCTTCGCCCTTGTGGATGTCGACGGGAACGCCGCGGCCGTCGTCGCGCACGGTGACGGAATTGTCGGCGTTGAGCACGACCTCGACGCGCGAGGCGTGGCCGGCGAGCGCTTCGTCGATCGCGTTGTCGACGACCTCGTAGACCATGTGATGCAGGCCGGAACCGTCGTCGGTGTCGCCGATATACATGCCCGGTCGCTTGCGGACGGCATCGAGACCCTTCAGCACCCGGATCGATTCTGCGCCGTAATCGCTCGCGCTGGAGGGTTCGTTTTCGGCACGCGGCTGCCGGGCAGGTTCTGTCATCGAGAGGCCTTCGAGGATATCGCCGAATCAGCGGCGCAAAAGGCGCTGATCTCAAGCTCTTTGTGCCATGAAAGGAGGATTGCGCCTAGCGCAAAGTATCCTCCCGCAACCCATTGAGCAGATAGGCATTTTCGGCCGCGATTCAAGACCCGTGAAGGCCGATTCTGGGCGCTGCAAAAAGCGCGATTCGAACGTTGCCGCCGGGGCCGTGCAGGAAGGGTTTGGATGGCTGTTCCGAGGCCATCCAAGGGGCTCGTCCGCAGCCTGTCAGCGCGCCGTGACTTGCCCGTTCTCGACGTCGAAAATCTGGCCGCCGGCGCCGATCTCGATAAAAGCGGCGGGGTCCGCGCCGGTCAGCCAGACCTGCGCGCCGAGCTTCTGCAATTCGTCGAACAGCGCGGCGCGCCGGTTCGGATCGAGATGGGCGACGACCTCGTCGAGCAGCAACAGCGGCACGATGCCGGTCATCTCCGCGACCAGCGTGGCGTGCGCCAGCACGAGGCCGATCAAGAGCGCCTTCTGCTCGCCGGTCGAGGCGTCACGCGCCGGCACGCCCTTCGGCGCGTAGACGACCTGCAGGTCGGTGAGATGCGGGCCGTCGGTGGTGCGGCCGGCGATGGCGTCGCGCTGGCGGTTGTCGCGCAGGATCCGGCGATAGCGGTCCTCGACCGCCGTGGCGCTCTCGCCGACGAGCGCGTTCTCCATCCAGCCGTCGAGCGCGAGGCGCGCGGACGGGAAGGAGGAGGCCTCGGTGCGGGCGCGCAGCATCTCGGCGAGCCGCGCCGCGGTCTGGCCGCGGCTTGCCGCCACGGCAACCGCAAGCTCCGCGGTCTCGCGTTCGATCGCGCTGCACCAATGGTCGTCGTAATTGCGCACCTCCAGGAGCCGGTTGCGCGAGCGCAGGGAGCGCTCGAGCGCGGAGACGCGGCTGGAATGCGCACTGTCGATGGCGAGCACGAGGCGGTCGAAGAACCGTCGCCGCTCCGAGGCCGCGCCCATGAACAATCCGTCCATGGCGGGCGTCAGCCACACCATGCGGATATGGTCGCCGAACGCGGTCGCGGACACGGCGGGCTCGCGATCGATGCGGGCCCGGCGGGTGACCGGCTGGTCGGCTTGCGGCGTATCGATGCCGGTGCCGAGCGTCGAAAGCCCGAGCGCACCCTCGACCTGCGCAGACACCGCCCAGGAGCCGTCGCCCTGGTTGTCGGCGACGTCCTCCAGCGTGGCGCGCCGCAAGCCCCGGCCCGGCGACAGGAACGAGATCGCCTCCAGGCAATTGGTCTTGCCGGCGCCGTTCGGCCCGACCAGCGCCACCATGTCGGCCCGCGTCTCGAGCCCCGCCGCCCTGTAATTGCGAAAATGCGTCAGCGTCAGGCGGTGGATGCGGGAAGGGGTCATGTCGAATTCTCTTACCCTCCCCCCTTGTGGGGGAGGGTGGCGCCTCACGAAGTGAGGCGACGGGCGAGGGGTATCTTACCGCTCGGCGAGCTTTGCAAGAATGTCCTCCAATACAGCCGCAGGCCGCTGCAGAACATCATTGTTCCAGTAACGCGCGGTCTGAAATCCCTCGGCCGCTAGTGCGGTTTCGCGGAGCGAGTCGCTCTGCGAGTCTGCGTGCTGGCTGCCGTCGATCTCGATGACGAGGCGCTTCTCGAAGCAGACGAAATCGAGAATGTAGGTGTTGAAGGGAACCTGTCGGCGAAACTTGACGGTGGAAAGTCGACGGTCCCTCAGCAGGCGCCACATCGCAGCTTCGGCGTCGGTCGGCTCACGCCGCATGTTCCTTGCGAATTCGCGGAGATGCTTGCCGATCGAGCGGTGGTGCGGTGTCTGCGGCACTAACCCCTCACCCAAGCGAGGTCGCGTCGATCGGCGGAGCTGCCCTCTCCCGCAAGGGGAGAGGGCGCAGCAACGCGCATCGCGCCTTGCTCGAAAGGGATCTGACGCCGCCGGACCACCCCCCTCACACCCGCATCGGCATCAGCACGTAGAGCGCGCTCTTGTCGTCGCGGTCCTGGACCAGC
>NZ_JAGWUA010000034.1 GCF_028868675.1 Bradyrhizobium sp. | reverse complement strand
TTGGTCTGGCTCGGCAGATTGGCGATGCCGACCACCCAGCCGAGGCGCGACTCGCTGCCATATTGCCGGGTCGGCACCACCCGGTCCGGGCGGTCGAAAGCGCCGGTCATGATCTCGATCCTGTCGCCGTCGATGCGGCAAAAACTCAGCGGCGTGCCGCAGGCGGCGCAATAGCCGCGCTCGGCAATGGAGGAGGAGCGGAAGAACGACGGCTTTCCCCTGGTCCAGGCAAGCTCGGTCCTGTTGATGTCGGCGAAGGAGGCGAACGGCGCACCGCTCGCCTTCTGGCACATCCGGCAATGGCAGATGCTGACCTTGGTCGGGGTTGCCGTCAGCGCGAACCGGACCGCGCCGCATTGGCATCCGCCCGTGAGAACCGGCTTGCTGGCCTCGGTCATGGCTGCTCCATCCGCCGATAGGCGTCTTGCAAGGTCGCAAGTGCGTCGCCCCCGGCGAAGATGAAGCCCGTGATGCCGGCTGCGCGCAGGCTCGCCTCGGTTTCGGCCGGGCGGCCTGCCAGATAGATATGCTTGCAGCCGGCGCCTTGCAGGGTCTTGGCGGCTTCCTCCGCGCGTTCCGCATAGACCTTGTCGCTGGAACAGAGACAGGCGAGTTCCGCGCCCGAGGCCTTGAACGCCGCGGCGAGTTTGCCCGGATCGGCAAAGCCCTCGCTGTCGACGGCCAGGATGCCGCCGGCTTCGAAGAAGCTTTTCGCGAACGTCGCGCGACCGGTGAAATCGGCCGCCGTGCCGAGATTGGCGAGGAACACGCTCGGCCGCGCGCCGCGCGCCTTCAGTCTTGCGTCCGATTTGTCGCGGAGCGCCTCGAACGGCTGGGCCAGCCGCATCGGCGCCAGCGAGGCGAACTTGAACTTCGCCTCGCCGTAGGGCGCGAGCGCGACCGGCGCGGCATCCAGCACCTTCGCCCCGGCCTCCTGCAGGTTGGGAAACTCGCTCGCGCCTGTCAGCACGTCGCGGCGTTTTGCGATGTTGGCCTCGCGCGCCTTCCGCGTCGCGGCGACCTTGTCCTGGATCAGGCCCTGCTGGAGCGCGGCGAAGATGCCGCCGGCCTTCTCGGTCTCCTGGAACAGCGCCCAGGCGGCGATGCAAAGTTCCGACGTCAGCGTCTCGATGCCGCCGGAGCCCGCCGCCGGGTCGGATACCTTTGCGAGATTGCTTTCCTCGAGGAGCAGGAGCTGGGTATTGCGCGCCACGCGGCGCGCAAAGGGATCGGGCAGGCCGAGCGCCAGCGTGTGCGGCAGCACCGTGATCGCGTTGGCCCCCGCAAGCCCCGCCGAGAACGTCGCCATGGTCGCGCGCAGCATGTTCACGTAGGGATCGCGCTGGGTCAGCATGCGCCAGGCGGTCTCGGCGGCGACGAACAGCGGCTTTGGGTCAAGCCCGCAGGCCGCCTCGACGCGCGCCCACAAGAGCCGCAGCGCACGGAATTTCGCCATGGTCAGGAACTGATCGGCGTCGGCGGCGAGCCGCGCATAGATCATGCCTCGGGCCTGATCGAGCGGCACGCCGGCTGTCTCGGTCGCGCGCAAATACGCGACGCCACAGGCGAGCACGAAGGCGAGTTCCTGCACCTCCGATCCGCCGGCGTCGTGGATCACGCGTCCGTCGGCCGAAGCGAACGGCCCCCTGAAGCCGAGCCCGGCAAGTCCCTTGATCCCGCTCGTTACGGCGGGCGCGATCTCGTCCCAGCCATAGGGGCTGTGACCCCACACTGCGCAGGCGGCGAGCGGATCGAGGCCGAAGCGGATGTCGCAGGCGGCGGGATCGAGGCCGCGGCTCTTCACGTATTCGGCGACGTGGATCGCGGCCATGCGCGACTGCGGGCCGAGCTGAAGTTCGATGCCGATCCCGGCATCGAGATGAATGTCCTTCAAGACCGTGGCGACCGCTTCGGCGCTCGGTTCGAGACCGAAACCGTGGCTGCCATTGCCGCCGGCGAACACCAGTGCAAGCCCGGTCGCGCCGTTCTCCAGATCCTGCAGGGCCTGCGCGTTGGCGATCTTGGCATCGGGATGATCGATCCGCTGCATGATCTGCCAGGGTGCGGCCGCCGGCCGTCCCACTACCGGCGCCACGCCTTTGGCGCGCCGGTAGAGCGGCTCGATCTTCACTCCGTCATAGGTCTTGCCGACGAGTTTCTCGAACGGCGCGCCCTTCAGCACGCCGTCGACCAGCTTGCGCCAATCTTCTTGCGCGCTTTGCGGAAACTCGGCGGCCAGCGGCAGATCGTCAGTCACGGACGTCATTCGGCAGGGGACTCCCTGAAATCATCATTCGCATCGTTGGCGGCGAAATTGCCACGGGCGGGTGCCCAAGCAAACGGTTGTTTTTGGTTAACCGGTATCCGGCAGCCGCTTGATTTCTTGCGTCGACAGGCTGGCGAGCGCGGTGCTCACCTTGCGGCCCCCGATCAGACGCTCCGGCGCGATTTCTGCCAGCGGTACCAGCACGAAGGCGCGCTCGAAGGCGCGCGGATGCGGCAGGGTCAGTTCCGGCGATTGCAGCGCGACGTCGTCATAGGCGATCAGGTCGAGGTCGAGCGTGCGCGGGCCCCAGCGCCTGGCCTTGTCGCGCTCCCGGCCGAATTTCCGCTCGATCCCCTGCAGCACGGCCAGCAGCGCCTGCGGGTCGAGGCCGGTCTCGATCTCGATCGCCGCATTGACGAAGGAAGCCTGGTCCTCATCGCCCCAGGGCGGCGTCTCGTAGTCGGCGGAGCGGGCGACCAGTGCCGCCTGTGCGCGGCCGCAGATCTCGGCGATCGCCGCGCGGAACGTCGCGCGGACGTCGCCGACATTGCCGCCCAGCGCGATCAGCGCGCTAGCCATGCGAGGGATACCGCGAACGGGTCAGCACCACGCCGACGTCGTCGAAGATCGCGGCGATCGGCGCGTGCGGCTTGTGCACGGTGACCTTCACCGCGCGGATGCGCTTGAAGTGCGACAGGATGGCGTCGGCGACGGCGCCGGCGGCGCGCTCCAGCAGCTTGTAGTTGGTGTTCTTGAACGCCGCGGTCGTAGTCGTCACCACGTCGGAATAGGACACGGTGTCGGCAAGGCGATCGGTGCGGGAGGAGTCCTGCAGGTCGGTGTAGAGCTCGAGGTCGATCACGAAGCGCTGGCCGACTTCGGTCTCATGCTCCATCACGCCATGGCGGGCGTGGATGACGAGGCCGGTGACGAAGATCGTATCGGTCATCGCTTGCTCTCGATCGCTGTCGCCACGCGCAGGGCCTGCACGGTCTCGGCGACGTCGTGGGTTCGGATGATCCGCGCGCCGTTTTGCGCGGCGATGAGGTGGGCGGCGATCGAGCCGCCGAGCCGCCCCTCGGGCTCGGAGGGGGAGACCGACGCGATGAAGCGCTTGCGCGAGGCGCCGACCAGCACCGGCAAGCCGAAGCCGCCGAGCTCGTCGAGCCGGGCCAGCGCCGTCATGCTCTGCTCGGCCGTCTTGCCGAAGCCGATCCCGGGATCGAGCACGATGTCGTCGCGCGCGATACCCGCCTTCGCCGCGATGTCGAGCGAGCGGTCAAAGAAGGCGGCGATGTCGGCCATGATGTCGATCGCGCCATCGACGCTGTCGCGGTTGTGCATGATGACGACGGGCACTTTGCGCGCCGCGACGAGCGCGGCCATGCCGGCGTCGCGCTGCAGGCCCCAGACGTCATTGACGATCGCAGCCCCGTGGTCGAGCGCCCAGCCCACGACCTCCGCCTTCATGCTGTCGATCGAGACGGGGCGGCCTAGCGCGATCACCCCCGCCAGCACCGGCTTCAGGCGGCGTAGTTCCTCTTCGGCCGTGACCGGTTGTGCGCCTTTATAAGGACGGGTGGATTCTGCGCCGATGTCGATGATGTCGGCGCCGGCCGCGATCATCCGCCGCGCCTGCGCATGCGCCTCCTCGGGCGCGATGAATTGCCCGCCGTCGGAGAAGGAGTCCGGTGTGATGTTGAGCACGCCCATCACCGCCGGGACGGCGCCTGCCAGCAGCACCCGCAGCCCGGATTTGCCAGCCGGACCGGAAGCCGAGACGGATGGGTTGGGCCGCGCCATCATGCGGTCGCTTTGCGCGGTCGGAGAGGTGGAGTCAAGACGGGAAGGGGAGGCCGATCCGTCATCCTGAGGTGCGAGCGAAGCGAGCCTCGAAGGGCGGCGACGACCCGGCTCTCACCGCTCGGTCCAATGCGGCCGCACCCGGGCCGTGCATCCTTCGAGGCTCGCGTACCGCGAGCGCCTCAGGATGACGGGTCGGAAGCGCAGAAAACGAGGGGAGGTCAGAGGGATTTCAATACGTGATCTTCGGCGGCAGCTTGCGGGCCTTGGCGATGAGGTCACCGACCGACTTTTCCGACGGCAGCACGCGGACGAGTTTTCGCTTCTCGTTCACGTCCCGCATGTTCTGCGCGAGCCGGACGGGATTGCGGTAGGCGAGTTCGCGCACCGTGGTGACGCCCGCGGCGCGGACCAGGCCGACCTTGGCCCTGCCCATGCCGGGAATGCGCATGTAGTCGGAGACGTTGGCCCATTCCAGCAGCAGCTGCTCGCTGATGCCGGTCTTGGCCGCGAGCGCCTTGCGCCCCTTCACGGTGCTGGCGGCCTCCAGCAGCGCTTCGGTGGTACGGATCCCCAGCGCCTTCAGCTTGCTGGCGGCGAAGGCCGAGAGGCCGTCAATCTCGGAGATGGGATAGGTCATGATACTCGATTTGAACTGGCGCTTCAGGCGAACTGGCTGAGGCCTGGCGTCCCTGCAATGATATTGCCCATCTGATCCGCTCCGATCTTGTCTCGGCCGAAGCGGAAAAGTTCACGGGCAACCTTCTGAATGTCGGACATGCCGAGACCGAGGCCCATCAACCGCGTGCCGACGGCCATCAGGCCGCCGCCCATCAGTCGGGACAGGCCGCCGCCCTTCTGCGACGCGGCGATCGCGGCTTCAGCACCGGGGATCTCGTCGATCAAGGCCTGGACGCTGTCGGAAGGACCCTCGTTGCGGAGGAAGCCCAGCATGATGCCGACGGTTTTTTCGGCGACAGCACCATCGATGCCGGCGCTTGACGCCAGCCGCCCGATCAGCTCGTCCATATTGCCAGCCCCTCGACCGGTTGTGTACCGGAGTCTTTCTCTCTGAAAATGATCTTGGGCCTGTGCGGTACGAAATTCAAGCGATGAACGCGGCGGAAGCTGCGATTCGTCTCGATTGACTGGAAAAGTGTTGCAGCGATGCAAGAGCAAGCGATCGATTCCGCAAGAAATTGCCGCGCAGCGCACTTTTCATTCCGACTTTTGGCTGAGAACGTGCTCTTGATCTCCGACGATGTCGCATGTGCGTGCCGTTCGGCGCGCGTCCGCCCGGTTCAATCGGCGACCGACATGCGTTAGATTGCGGACCCCTTCGACCGCACGTTCCTCTCTGGGATCACGAGGCAGACCACGATGGCGACATCCGATACCACGCTCGGCGATACCGGCGACAAGATCTTCGTCGGCAAGGGCGAGCAGACGGCCTGGCTGACGCTTGCGCTCGCCAATCGCCACGGCCTCGTCACCGGTGCAACCGGAACCGGCAAGACGGTCTCGTTGCAAGTGATGGCGGAGGGATTTGCGCGCGCCGGCGTCCCGGTTTTCGCGGCCGACATCAAGGGCGACCTTTCCGGCATCTCGCAGGTGGGGGAGGCCAAGGACTTCATCACCAAACGGGCGGCCGACATGGGGCTGGCGTTCCAGCCGGACCAGTTCTCGACGGTGTTTTGGGACGTGTTCGGCGAGCAGGGCCATCCGGTGCGGGCCACCGTCACCGAGATGGGGCCGCTGCTGCTGTCGCGGATGCTGGACCTGAACGACGTCCAGGAGGGCGTGCTCAACGTCGCCTTTCGCGTCGCCGACGACAACGGCCTCACCTTGATCGACATGAAGGACCTGCGGGCGCTGCTCGATGCCATCGTGCCGGACTCCACCAAGAAGGGCGACGACGCCGAGGCCGATCCGCTGGCGCCGATCCGCAAGGCGGCGCAGGGTTTTGGCAACGTCACCAAGGCCACCGTCGGTACCATCCAGCGCCAGCTTCTGGTGCTGGAAAACCAGGGCGGCACGAAATTCTTCGGCGAGCCGGCGCTGTCGCTCAAGGATTTCATGCGCACCGACCGCGACGGCCGCGGCATGATCAACATCCTCGTCGCCGACAAGTTGATGCAAAGCCCGCGGCTGTACGCGACCTTCCTGTTGTGGATGCTGTCGGAGCTGTTCGAGGAACTGCCCGAGGCCGGCGACCCGCCCAAGCCGAAGCTCGTGTTCTTCTTCGACGAGGCGCATCTGTTGTTCACCGACGCGCCGAAGGCGCTGATGGACAAGATCGAGCAGGTGGTACGGTTGATCCGCTCCAAGGGCGTCGGCGTCTACTTCGTCACCCAGAACCCGATCGACGTGCCCGACCGCGTGCTCGGCCAGTTGGGCAACCGGGTGCAGCACGCACTGCGCGCTTTCACGCCTCGCGACCAGAAGGCGGTCGCGGCCGCCGCACAGACCTTCCGGCCCAATCCGAAGCTCGATACCGCCCAGGTGATCATGGAGCTCGGCAAGGGCGAGGCGCTGGTGTCCTTCCTCGAAGGCAACGGCACGCCGGCGATGGTCGAACGCGTCATGATCCGTCCGCCCTCGGCGCGGATCGGGCCGATCACGCCGGAGGAGCGCAAGGCGATCATGGATGCGAGCCCGGTGAAGGGCAAATACGACACCGCCGTCGACTCCGACTCGGCCTACGAGATGCTGCAGAAGCGCATCGCGGGTACCGCGGCGCATGCGGACGGCGCGGACGGCTCGTCCGGCGGCGGTATCCTCGGCCAGATCGGCTCGATCGTCGGCACCATCTTCGGCACCAGCACCCCGCGCGGCCGGCTGAGCACCGGCCAGAAGATCGCGCGCGACGTCACGCGCACGGTCACCAACAAGGTGGTCGGCGGGGTGGTTGCCGATCTCGGCAAGTCGGTCGGCGGCCAGCTCGGCGGCTCGGTCGGCCGCGCCCTGGTGCGCGGCGCGCTCGGCGGCCTCATGCGGCGCTAGGTCCCGGTCGCGTGAACGCCATCCCATCTCGAGGCGGAGCGGGCGTGCTCAGGGCGCCGTCGCTGCGCGCGCCGCTCGATATCCTGTTCCTGGTCTGCTGCGTGCTGCTGACCGCCGACGTGCTCGTTCCGGAAATCCTGGGCAACGGCAAGACCAAGGACTACGCGCTGTGGTACTGGGCCGGCCAGCAGGTGCTGCACGGCGGCGATCTCTACCCCGGCGATGCGAGCGAGCAGTTTCCCTTCATCTATCCGCCGCTGCCGGCAATCCTGCTGGCGGTCCCGAGCTGGTTCGGCAAGGTCCCGCTCTATCTCTGCCTGTCGATCCTCAACGCGGTGGCGTGGTGGATGACCGCGCAATTCTCCAACGCCATGACCGGTTCGAGGCGCGTGCCGGGGCCGTGGCTGTTCGCGCTCCCCGGCTTCGTCACCGTCACCTTCGTGTTCGACATGTTCGATCTCGGCCAGCCGAACCTCGTGCTGCTCGCGATGATGCTGTACGGATTCTGGAGCCTGCAGCACCGGCGTGACTGGCTTGCCGGTTTCATGTTCGCGCTCGCCACCGGCATCAAGGTCTTCCCCATTGCGGTGCTGCCCTATCTGGTCTGGCGGCGGCAATGGGCCGCCGTCGCCAGCATGCTCGCCTTCATCGGCATCCTGCTTTTCGTCGTGCCGGCGCCCATCCGCGGCTTCCAGCACAACGCCAGCGAGCTCAAGACCTGGTATCAGGGCATGGTCGGATCGAGCTCGGAAAAGGGCTTCGGCCAGCGCGACGAGCAGAACTGGTCGTGGGTCAACCAGTCCATCATCGCCGTGACCCACCGCCTGGTGCGCCCCCTCAACTACAATCAGGAGGACCCCAGCAAGCCGCCGCGCACCATGAACGTGATCGACGTCGATTTCAAAACCGCGAACTGGATCGTGCTCGCGGTGTCGCTGGCGCTCGGGCTCGGCTTCCTCGCGGTGATGCCGCCGGATCGGCGGCGCACCGCGCGCTCGGATGCCGAGGAGCTCGGCATCCTGTTCTGCCTGATGACGGTGGCCTCGCCGCTCGCCCGGCAATATTACTTCATCTGGCTGTTCTTCCCGACGACCGTGCTGATCCATCGCGCCGCCTTCGACGAGCGGGTCAATGTGCGGCTTGGAACCTGGATCGCGCTGGCGTTTCCGGGCATCCTGATGCTGCTGGCGCTGCCGCCGTTCCCGCTGGCCCTGCAGGCCTGGGGCAACAATCTGGCGGCGACCGCCGTGCTCGCCGGTGCACTCGCCTGGCACATCCGCCATCCGCCGGCTGGCTCGCCGGACGCAGCGGAGCTAAAACCCGGATCATCATGAGACCCACGGCCATCGGGAACGAAACAATGTCCAACGCGCAGCTTCAGTCCGTGCTCGAACGCATCGATGCCGATTTCGACAACAGCCTGCAGCGCCTGTTCGCGCTGCTGCGGATCAAGTCGATCTCGGCGGATCCCGCCTTCGCCGATGACTGCAAGGCGGCGGCGGCGCATCTCGCCGGCGACATCGCGAGCCTCGGCGTTGCGACCGAGGTGCGGCCGACCGCCGGGCATCCGGCGGTGGTCGGCAAGAGCAGGACCGACGGCAAGGCAACCGGCGGTGCGCGGCCGCACGTGCTGTTCTATGGCCATTACGACGTCCAGCCGGTCGATCCGCTCGACCTCTGGAACCGCCCGCCATTCGAGCCCGTCGTGACCGAGCACGCCGACGGCCGCAAGATCATCGTCGCGCGCGGCGCCGAGGACGACAAGGGACAGGTGATGACCTTCATCGAAGCCTGCCGCGCCTGGAAGACGGTGACCGGCTCGCTGCCGATCGACGTCACCTTCCTGATCGAGGGCGAGGAGGAGGTCGGCTCGAAGAACTTCGTGCCGTTCCTCGAGGCCAACAAGGACGAGTTCAAATGCGACTATGCGCTGGTCTGCGACACCGGCATGTGGGACCCGAACACGCCGGCGATCACGACGTCACTGCGCGGGCTGCTCTATGAGGAGATCAAGATCACCGCCGCCAATCGCGACCTGCATTCCGGTGTGTTCGGCGGCGGCGCGCAGAACCCGATCCGGGTCTTGACCAAAATTCTCGGCGGCCTGTTCGACGACGACGGCCGCATCACCATTCCCGGCTTCTATGACGGGGTGAAGGACCTGCCGCCCGACATCCTGGAGCAGTGGAAGAAGCTCAATCTGACGCCGGAGACCTTCCTCAAGCCGATCGGGCTGTCGATCCCGGCGGGAGAGAAGGGGCGTCTCCTGATCGAGCAGATCTCGTCGCGCCCGACCTGCGACGTCAACGGCATCTGGGGCGGCTATATCGGCGAGGGCTCCAAGACCGTGATCCCGTCGATCGCGTCGGCCAAGGTGTCGTTCCGCCTGGTCGAGGGGCAGGATCCGCTCAAGATCCGAAAGGCCTTCCGCGAGTACGTGGCGGCGCGCATTCCGGCCGACTGTTCGGTCGCGTTCGGCGACCATTCCGCGGGCGAGGCGATCGCGCTCGACTGGAACATGAAGCCGCTGGCGGCAGCCAAGAAGGCGCTGACGGAAGAGTGGGGCCGGGAGACCGTGCTGATGGGGTCGGGCGCCTCGATCCCGATCGTCGCCGACTTCAAGCGCACGCTCGGGCTGGACTCACTGCTGGTCGGCTTCGGGCTCGACGACGACAACATCCATTCGCCGAACGAGAAGTACGACCTGAAGAGTTTTCACAAGGGCATCCGCTCATGGGCGCGCATTCTCGCGGCGCTCGCGGAGGTGAAGAATTGAGGTTGTCATTGCCGGGCTTGACCCGGCAATCCATCAAGCAAGATCAATCTGCGATGGATGCGCGCAAAGCTTCGCCGGGCTTTCGGTCTCAGGCCGGCGAAGCTTCAGCGAAGACGGCAAGCCCGCGCATGACGAGCGGAAATCATTCGACAGGTTGAGCACGAACGCAAAAACGCCGCCCGGAATTGGGCGGCGTTTCATTCCAAAATCGTGCAGAGGTCGTTCGGCGACGATACTACACGGAAATCATGGATTCTCAAGCTCGACAGCTCGAATCGCGGCGCGTCTCAGGGCGCCGGGATCGACAGCAGGCTGGAAATGCTGCGGCCGCGGATGTCGTAGACGCGGGCAAACACCACGTCGTCGCGCTTGATCTCGACCATCACGGGGGCGGTCAGGCCCTTGCAATAGAACTCGCCGAGCGTCATGGCGAAGTCGGCCGCGTTGGAGTCCCAGCCGATGGTGAAGTCGGGGCCGAGCGCGACCTGCGCCGGGCGCTGCGGACCGCAGACCGCGACCTTCCATTTGCGTCCCCGCGGCGGCACCTCCTGCCGCTCGACGATCTGCTCGCGCAGTCCGTCGGAGGCCTGCTTCAGCGCCAGGCCCCAATAGTCAAGCATGAAGCGGTCGTCGGCGCCGCGCACGGTGCCGGCGATGTGGTTGAAATGGGTGTACTGATAGGGATGCAGCCGGATCATCTCGGCGAGCGGCAGCGCAAGGCCGAAGCAGAAGGTGGCGAGCACGACCGGCTGCCAGGCCCGGTGATTGTCCCGCAGGCGCTGCATGATCCAGGCGAAGGCGATTCCGCCCAACACCGTCATCGGCGGGATGACGAAGACGAAATGGCGGATGCCGTTGTAGAGCGCAGGACGCTTCACCATCGCAACGAGGAGCGGCAGCGTGGCGGCGAGCGTCAGCATCAACAGGATCGTCTTGCGGCGCGCCGGCACGTCGCGGCGCGGCAGCACGGCGATCGTGCCGACCGCGGCGCCGATCATCAGCACGAGCAGGACTTCAGGCAATTGCAGCGCGAACAGCGTCGGCAGATAGGACCAGGGCATGTCGGGCACGGAGACCAGTGCGCCGTCGAACATCTCCTTCCAGGGCTTTTCGAAGAAGTGCGAGAAGTAGGTCAGCGCCTGGAGCGGATTGCCCGGCTCCATGATCGACCACGGCCAGATCAGGCCCATGACGAGGTAGCCGAGCACGAGGCCGGGCAGCAGCACGTACACGACGTGGGCGAAGCGGCGGAACGCTTCGCGCGCCCCTTCGCTGCGCAGCTCGTCCAGGAACAACGGCACGAAGCCGACCAGGGCGTAGATCAGCGCGAGTCCGCCGAGGATGCGCGTGCCGATCGACAGGCCGGCGCCGAGGCCGACGATCAGGATGGTGCGCGGCGAGGGCTGCGGGTATTCCTCGGCGAGCCGCACGAGGCCCAGCATCAGCACGACCATCGCGACGGCGAACGGCGCGTCCTTCGGGTTCATGAACATGTGCCCGTAGAAGGTCGGGCAGAGCGCGAGCAGCAGCAGGGCGGCGAGACCGCCGAGCGGTCCGCCGACGCGGCGTCCGAGCCGCCACGTCACCGCAAGGCCGATCACGCCGACGACCGCGCCGACGAGCCGGCGCGTCTCGAACAGTTCGAGCGGGATGACCTTGTGCAGCAGCGCCGCGGCCATGTCGAAGCCGCCGCCATACATGTAGAGGTTGGCGAAGGACAGTGCGGCGGTGTCCTTGAATCCGGATCCGAACATGCGCAGCAGCAGGTCGGCATATTCGGCGTGGGTGTAGTCGTCCCAGCCGAGACCGTAGTCGCGGAAGGTCAGGCCCGCGATCACGGCGACCGCCGCCAGCACCAGCATGGCGAGGTCGTCGCAGGTTCGTTCGACCGAGCGCCGCGACGGCGTATCGATCGCCGAGGTGGTGATGGATGTCATGGCTATCGGTAACCCGGTGTCCCGTCTCGGCCCGGCGTTCGCGCACAAGCCTGCTCCCCGGACGTCCTATAGCGCAGTTCCTTTTCCAAGTAATTGGCCATTCGGGCTAAATTCCTGATGCGACGCAACAAATTGGAGAACCCTGGACGTTGTGACAGCTAGCCGGTCGATGCTGAAGGGAATGTGAATAAGTGCCTGATTTCGCTATTTTAAGGAACGGCGCTGGCAATTCGCCGTTGGCGAGGTGCACAATATGACGGTATCGTGGCGTAGGCGGTGTCGCGCACGGCTGCGCGGCCGGGGGTGAGTTCGATGGCGCTGGCATTGTTGATCGCGGGGATTTTCGCCGCCCTGGCGGGTCTCCTTGCGATCCTATTTGGCATTCCGGTCAAGGAATTCAGCTTCGGCAACACGCTGATAATCGTCGGAGCGCTCGGCGTCTGCTCCGGACTGTTACTGATCGGCTTGTTCCAGGTCGTCACGGAGCTCAAGACCATCGCCCGCCGGCTGGGTTCGACGGCGCCATCCGACGTTCGGGTCAGGCCGGTGCTGCCGCCGGGCATCGCGACCGCGACGCTGCCGCTGCCGGAGGGAGCGGCTGCCGACGCGAAGATCGAGCCGCCGTCCACCGCATCGCCGCCGCCATGGCAGGACGAAGCCGCCACGCGGCAACATGGTGAGGCTCCTCCAGTGCCTGAAGCGCCGCCGGCGCCCGCCGAGTCGCCGCGCCGGCGCAACCTGTTGTTCGCCTCGACCTCGCGCAAGGAACGTGAGCGTGCGCAGGCGAAGGCTGTCGAAGCCCTGCCGCCCGAAATACGTCCGGCGGCGCCCGCGCCGGAACCCGCGGAAGCTCCGCCCGCGAGCTTCGACGACGCCTGGCCGAAGCCCGAGCGCATGCGGCCGGGGGAGCCGGCCGCGCCGCGTCGTCCGCCGCCGCGCAGCCCGACGACCTTCACCGAGCCCGCCGCACCGTCGGCGTC
Organism: Bradyrhizobium sp.; assembly: GCF_028868675.1. Taxonomy (GTDB): domain Bacteria; phylum Pseudomonadota; class Alphaproteobacteria; order Rhizobiales; family Xanthobacteraceae; genus Bradyrhizobium. The sequence continues at coordinate 18,047 of NZ_JAGWUA010000034.1, read as the reverse complement.
CGCCGCGCCACCCGAGCCGCGGCCGGAGCAGCCTGCCGTCACCGTGCTCAAGTCGGGCGTGGTCGACGGCATGGCCTATTCGCTTTATTCCGACGGCTCGATCGAGGCGCAGATGCCGGAAGGCATGATGCGCTTTGCCTCGATCGACGAGCTGCGCGCCCATCTCGACCAGCGCCCCTGAGGCGACGTCCGGACGCGAACCGCGGCAGAACACGCTAAAGAGGTTGAGCCATGTCAGATGGCGGCGGCAAGAACTTCATCGAGCTGACGGCGAATATCGTGTCGGCCTATCTCAGCAACAATCCGACGCCGGCGGCCGAGATCCCGAACCTGATCAGCCAGGTGCACGGCGCGCTGGTGCGGGTGTCGTCGGGGCGCATCGAAAGCCCGCTCGAGCCGACCAAACCCGCGGTCTCGCTGAAGAAGTCGATTGCGCCGGACTACCTGGTCTGTCTCGAGGACGGCAAGCGCTTCAAGTCGCTGAAGCGCCATCTGCGGACCCAGTACAACATGACGCCGGAGCAATATCGCGAGAAATGGGGCCTGCCCGCCGACTATCCCATGGTCGCGCCGAACTATGCGGTGGCGCGCTCGCAACTGGCGAAGAAAATGGGACTGGGACAGCAGCAGCGGAAGCGGAAGTAACGCGCCCCTCAGGACGCGTCCGCCAGCGCCTCCCTGGCGTCCGACTTGATGCGCTCGACCATCGAGCGCAGCCCGTTGGAGCGCTGCGGCGTCAGATGCTCGCGAAAGCCGAACTCGTCGAATACGGCCAGCGCGTCGGTGGCCAGGATCTCCTGCGGCGTGCGGCCGGAATAGAGCGACAGCAGGATCGCGACGAGCCCGCGCACGATATGTGCGTCGCTGTCGCCGCGATAGGAAAGCACCGGCGCGCCGTTGGCGCGGTCGACGTGCCTGGACAGCCAGACCTGGCTGACGCAGCCCTGCACCTTGTTCTCGGCGGAATGTTCCTGCTCCGGCATCGGCTCCAGGGTGCGGCCGAGCTCGATGACGTACCGGTAGCGGTCGTCCCAATCGTCCAGAACGGAGAAATTGTCCCTGATGTCGTCGATCGTCGTCATGATGGCCCGCGTGCGATGTTCAGGCCAATATAGGGACGCAACGGACCGAAATCGATAGGGTTTCCGGCCCTAATTGGGCGTCTCCGGTCCGCGCCATTCGAGCGCCACATCGTCCTGGGTCAGGGTATCGTGCGGCGCCTCGGCGGCGGCGACTTCATCCGGGTCCGCTGCGCCGATCGAGCCGGTGTGGTCCGGCGCCTTCTTGTCGGTGATGATCTGATAGAGCTTGCGCGCCCCGTCCTGCGCCCGTTGGCCGATGATGGCGGCGGCTTGTCCTCCGACCTCGCAGGCGGTCGGCTGACGCTTGCAGAACTGGCTCATGTCGGAGACGGCGGCGGTCGCGGCCTGCACGGCATCGGCGGCGCCGATCTGCGGCGCCTTGTCCGTTTCTGTCGTCTTGTCCCGTGGCAGGAGCACAAGCACCAGCCCGAGCCAGAATGCGATGCGGAACAGAAAGCGCATCTTGCGACCTGCGTGTTGGATCCTGCAGCGGTGGCCCCGCGGCAGCTGGCCTAGCAGCCCTCGATAAATCGCAAGTGATTGCATTGAGCTTAATTCGCCGAAAATTTTAGCGAATCGGCCGGACGCGCGAGCGTCCCGTGACGATGAGGACCGAACGCGCGCCGGTTGCTTCGTCCACCAATTCGAAACCATAAGCGACCGCAGGTGGAAACCCGGCGTTCACCATCCGCGGCAATGAGAGCCCGGAACCGAACAAAAAGACCCGCGATCTCCCGGTGTCCGGCGGCGGGCGCCGGCGCCTTAGCGTTCGTTTAATTCCACTCTGACACGGTGGCGCAACGACAAGGAGGCGTTCCGGCGCGTCTTTTCGACCGTTAAGCCGAAGCGCGAGACCCGTGACAGTTTTGAGTATCATCCGCGATTGTCTCGATGCGCTTCTGCATCCCTCGGCGCGACAGAACGCGCTGATGCGGGCACGCCATCGGGCCTTCATCGCGCCGCGGCTTCTGGGAAGCCTTGCCGCCTTCGCCGCCTTTCCCGTCTATCTCGCGATGCGCGGCGCGCCCAGCGCGCTCGAGGTCGCCGCCTTCGCCTGGCTGATCGCGCCGATCCTGCTGTCGTGGTTCCTGTCGCGCACCGGCCGCTACGAGGGGGCCCACGTGCTGTCGTCGCTGGCGCTTGCCGGCCTCGTCATGGCGGTGGCGGTCAGGACCGGCGGCATCGAATCCTTTGCCGCGATCTGGCTGATCCTGGTGCCGCTGGAAGCCGCTCTCTCGGCCTCGCGCCGCGTCGCGGCCTTCGCATCGGGGCTCGCATTGGCCTGCGTGGCGCTGCTGATCCTGCTCGGCCAGTTCGACCTCTTGCCGCTCGATCGGGCGGGCGCGGCCGAGCACGGCATGTTCATGGCGTTCGGCGTCGCGTCGGCGACGCTCTATGCGGCCGGTCTCGCCTTCAGCGCGGAGTCGCTCACGCGCACAGGCGTCTCGCTCCTGTCGATCGAGGAGGAGCGCTATCGTCTGCTCGCGCACAACATGAGCGATGCGATCTCGCGCCATCGGCGCAACGGCACGGTGCAGTTCATCTCGTCGGCCGCCGAGACCATGCTGGGGGTGCCGGTCGTACGCCTGCTCGGCCACGGCCTGTTCGACCGCGTCCACGTCGCCGACCGTCCGGCCTATCTCACCGCGCTTGCGGATGCCGCGCGCGGCGTCGTGCGCAGCGTCGAATTCAGGCTGCGGCGCGAAGGCTGCGGCGAGCGCGTTCCGGTCGATTTCATCTGGGTCGAGATGCGGTGCCGGCCGCTCGAGCCGGACGGGCGCAACGATCCGGCGGTCGAGCCCGAAGTCGTCGCGGTCATGCGCGACGTCACCGATCGCAAGAACCAGCAGCAGGCGCTCGAACAGGCGCGCGGCGCCGCGGAAGCGGCCGACGCCGCCAAGACGCGCTTCCTCGCCACCATGAGCCATGAGCTGCGCACGCCGCTCAACGCCATCATCGGCTTCTCGGAGATGCTCGTGCAGGAGCAGTCGCTGATGCTGGACGCGCCGCGCCGCAAGGAATACGCGCAGCTCATCAACGATTCCGGCCAGCATCTGCTGTCGGTCGTCAACGGCATCCTCGACATGTCCAAGATGGAATCCGGCAATTTCGAGATCGCGCCGGAGCCGTTCGCGCCCCGCGCGGCGCTGATCCATTGCTGCAATCTGCTCGCGCTGAAGGCGCGGGAGAACGGCATCGACCTCGTCAGCGACGCGCCGCAGGACCTGCCGGTGATGACCGGCGACCCGCGCGCCTTCAAGCAGATCGTGCTCAACCTCGTCTCCAACGCCGTCAAGTTCACCGAGCGCGGCGGCCAGGTCACCGTCGCCGCCGCCGTGTCGGGATCGCAGCTCGTGCTCCGCGTCAGCGACACCGGCGTCGGCATCGGGTCCGACGATCTGAAGAGGATCGGCGCGCCGTTCTTCCAGGCCGGCAAGACCTATCAGCGCCGGCACGAAGGCACGGGCCTCGGACTTTCGATCGTGAAGAGCCTGGTGGCATTGCACGACGGCGAATTCGCGGTACAAAGCCGGCTCGGCGAAGGCACCACCGTCGTCGTCAAGCTGCCGCTCGTCTGCGCGCCGCCCCAGGCCGCACGGTCCGACGGCAAGATCGCGACGCTGTCGCCGCCGCAACGTCACGAATTTCAGGACCAACCTGCTCTGGTGAAGAAGAGTGCCTAGACAGTCTGCAAGGGATTTGGATGCTCCGCGCCGCCGTGGCGCGAAAGCGGCCGCCATCGATACCGAGACCGAGCGCAATCTCGTGATGCGGGTCCTGCTGCGGAGCCCGAAGGATATCGTGGCCGGCCTCGTGGCCTTCGCCGCCGTCGGCGCCATCGTTGCCAACGCGCTGTTCCTGCAGACCGGCCGCCACCCGGCGCCGATGTTCGGCACCGTCGTCACGCTGTCCGCGCCGTCCTCCCTTTCGCTGTCGAATCCGCTGCCGCGCCCGCGTCCGCTGGCGGCCGACGCGCTGCCGCTCGAGCCGAGGCCGATGGAGTTCCGGGCCGCGGAGCCGAGGGCGGCGGAGAGGAGCGCGGAAAGGTCGCCGGACAGGCCGGTCGAGCCGACGACGGCATCGACGCCGAGATCCGCCGATCCCCTGGCCAATCTCGTCAAGGCAACGGTGTCTGCGCCCGCCTCGCCCTCGACCGCCGTCGCGCGCCCGCCGGCGCCGATTCCGGCCCAGCAGAGTCACGCAGCGCGCCGCGTTGCGGCCGTCCAGCGCGCACTGTCCGAGTACGGCTACGGCCAGCTGAAGGCGACCGGCGCGAACAACGCCGAGACCCAGGCTGCGATCGTGAAGTTCGAGCGCGAGCATCGCATGCAACCCACCGGCCAGGTGTCGGAGCGCCTGTTGCGGGAGCTCGGCTCAGCGATCGGACATCCGGTCGAGTAGTCGGGCCGGACACTGCAATCCCGCCGTCAGGCGCGTGATCCGGAAGCCGAGGCTGGCGCGACGTTTCGCGCTGGCCTATCGTCCGCTCATGCGATTGAAATCGAGCATCTGGGTGGCGGCCTATCTGCGCCGCTGCCAGACGGAAGGCGTGTTCGGCGCGGTGCGCCGGCGTGGCGCGGAGGAAGCGGGCGCGGTGTTCGTCAAGGTGTCGCTGCTCGACGGCAATGCGGCGCTCTATGTTCCGGCACCGCAGACGGTCTACGACGACAGCCGCCCGGTCGACCGCTTCTTCATGCCGGCATCGTCCCAGCCGTTGCCGGAAGGCACGGTGGAGGAACGGCTTTCGAAGGAAATCCGCTTCGATCCGGACGCCTGGATCGTGGAGACCGAAGACCGCGCCGGCCGCCACTTTCTCGAACTGGCGCGGACCTGATCGCTCAGCGCTCCGATCCGCCCGTCCGCGTGGCGGGGATCGATCCGGGCGGCACGGTCGGTCGCGATTGCGCGCCTGCGCCGCGGGCGCGCTGGCGCTCGCCATCGTAGAGCGAGGACTGGTACTTGGCGCGCGTGACGGCGAGCGTCGAGCCGCGCCAGGCGGCGAGCATCACCAGCGCCGAGCGCTCGCCCAGGCGATCGTAGAGCCGCGACAGCCGGTAGACCGTGGCGACCGACGTCCCGATCTCCGCCTTGAAGAACAACAGGATGCGCTGGAACACAGGGCTCGGCATGTCGAGCGCGCGCGCCGCGATCGCGAGCGCCTCGCCGCCGGCATCGTCCACGATCTGGGCGGAAACGCGCGCCGGCAGGATCAGGCTCTCGCCGAGTTCCAGCGCGAAGCTTTCGGCGTCGCCGGCGAAGGCCGCCATCTCCAGGGTCTCGATCGCGCGCCTGGCGCGCGCGGTGGGAATGCGGGGCGCGGCCCTCAGCGGCGTTTGCGCCAGATTGTGCAGGATCAGCGCGCGCTCGGAGGCCGAGGCGCGGAAGAACATGTCGTGGATCTCGGCCGCGTCCTTCGGCTGCATCGACATGTTCGATGCCATCCGCAATTCGGCGTCGGTCGGCTGGCGGACCGGCGCCGGCGGTACGGGCGGGGCGGGGATTTCCCGCGCCAGCGGAATCCGCCGGCCCTCCTCGGCGGGCCCGAGCCCGAGCTTCTGCATGATCGGGGCGGGCGTCGCGGGATAGATCGCAAGCCGTGCCTTGACGGCGGCGCGCGTCGCATCGTCGACCTCGTCGATCAGCCGCGAGGCGAGCTCGACGAACTGCCGCTCCTCGTCGGCGCTGTGGCCCGTCGCCTGCACGTAGAGGTCGGTCAGCACGCGCAGGAGCGTGGGGCGGATATCGACGCCCTCGCGGCGGGAGAGGGTCATCAGCCCGTCGAATCCTGGAAACAGCGGCATTGAGGTCATGAGGCTTACGCAACTCGGGAAGCTTCGTCTCCGTCAGCCTAGCGCGGGTTGTTTTAAAGCCTCGTTAAGGAAAACGAGACGTGAAGCTGGCCGCTCTTTTAAGGTGCTATCGTGCCACAATGGGATTCCCGGGCTCGCCCGTGCGGCTACGGCCCTGCAGCCGCGTTTACACCCCGTTAACCATGTGCTGATCTTAATGCACCCCATGTTGTGAGGACCGGCAGCGGTCGCGCGGCAATCAAAGAGAGCTGACATGGGCACCATCATCGAATTTCCGGCCGGTCGCCGGCTGGGCTCATCGGGGGATGTCGCTCCGCTCGCAGAGATGGGAACGGTCCTGATCCTTCCCGTGATCCGCATCGAGCGCGACCTGGATGAGACCAGCGGCGGCCGCGGTCCGGAAGAGGGCACCGCGCCGGGGCGCCGCCGTCGCCGGCGCTGAGACCGGCAAACAGCCATGCCGGAAACATCCCGCCAGATCCGGTCTCTGTCATCGGCCCTGCTGCTCGCGCTGCTCGGCGCGGCGCTCGGAGGCTGCAGCGGCGGCGATTTCGGCCGCACCCGCGCCGACATGCGCAGCGACGACATGCACCGCTGGCTCGGCGCCGAGGTCACCTCGAGCGTCGGCGTGCGCGCCTCGCAGTTCCAGCTCACCGACCAGGAGCGCCAGCTCCGCGATCTCGCCTATCCCCTGATCGAGCCGCCGCGCTCGCGACCGGCCTGGCGGAGCGTGTTCGGCGACTACAAGGCGCTGCCGTCGCCGTGGCGACAGAACGTCGTGTTCGACCGCACCACCTACGGACGCACCCTGATCGACGAGCCGCACCGCTCGCACTCTTCGCGCTATGCGCAGCTGATCGAGGACGTGCGCGACGACATCACGCGCTTCGAGCCGTTCTTCGCCAGCGCGATCCGCGTCATCGATCTCGACCGCAAGCGCGAGGCCAGCATGAAGCAGGTCTCCGAATTGTCGCCGCGCGAGCGGGAGGACGCGATCGCGCGCATGCAGGAGAACTCGCTGATCGTCCAGTGGGTGCAGCAATGCCTGGAGCGGCGCGTCTCGGCCTATCGCTGGGCGCTGGAGCGGCTGGTGATCCAGGCGCCGGACCCCATGGCCGCCGACGCCGACCGCCTGATCGGCGAGCTTGCGGCGCAGACGGCCAATCCCCCGGTCGCCGCGCAGCCGGCCTATGGCCGCGCGGTCCGCGTCCGGGGCTGACCGCAGGCGTCGCAGCATCGGCGGGAACTCCGGCCTTCCGGCTCTGTACCGCCGTGCATCCCGTCCCTTCCGCCGACTTATTGGCTTGTCGTTCCGCAGGCTATGTCGGTAAGATTGCCGCGTTGCTCGAAGTCATTTTGACCAAGGTCTTTCCCGATGCGATCAAGCGCCGCCAGCTTTGAGCGCAATGCGAGTGCTTTCCGGCGGCAACGCGCCCGCGCGCTGCTCGCGATCGGGGTTCTGGCCGCATCGGCCGGCCCCGCTCTCGCACTCACCAAGGAGGCCGCGTTCGAAAACTGTCGCCGGACCGTGGGCAGGCCGATCGTGCAGGCCTGCATGCAGGCGGCCGGCGGCAAGGCCGGCGGTGCCAACCGCGAAGCCTGCCGGGCCAGGGCGTCGCCTCAGGTCAAGGCTTGCGCCCTCGCGGCGCTCAATGCCGCGAACGGGCGCGCCAACGTCGCCGTCGAGCTTCCCAAGGAAGCCGGGCCCAAGCTGGAGCCGGGAAACGCGCTGCCCGCGGGCTTCGTCGCGCCGCCGCGCACCATCGCCGACATCACGGCGATCCTCGACGGCGAAAAGCCGGACGTGAAGGTGATCGAGGAGCTCAAGTCGGACGCCGACGCCGCGCCGACGGGAAAGGAATCGCGCGAAGACCTCGCGCAGTTCTATTTCGATCGCGCCAACGCGCGCGCGCAGCTCGGGCGGCTCGCCGAAGCCGTCGCGGACGCCGGCAAGGCCGTCGAGGTCGGACGCGGGGCCATCGACGCCAACATGATGGGCCGGCTGATGCAGCTCCAGGCCCTGCAGTATTCCGCGGCCGGCGACCCCAAGCGCGCGCTGGAGGTGATCCAGGGGCAGTTGCGCCTGACGGCCAAGATCCCGGGGGCCAGGGGATACCAGTTCAACGCCAACCGCCAGGTCGCGGCCATTCTCATCCAGATGGGCGACGTCGCCCAGGCCGAAGCCTATCTGCGCCGCACGCAGGCCGCGATCCAGGAGGCGCGCACCAGCGGCTTGCCGGGCTGGCGCGCCTCCTATGCGAGGATTGGACAGAACTGGGAGTCCGAGGTCGAGCATACGCGCGCCATGATCTTCGAGGCGCGCGGACAGTTCGCCGAGGCCGAAGCCGCCTATCGCCTGGCCGAGGAACGCAAGCGCGCGGGCATGCAGGGGCTGCTGGCGTCGGACAATCCGCCGGCCGAAAGCGTGGTGCGCAATGCGATCGACGGCACGGTGCTCAGCCAGGCGCGCATGAAGGCGCGACAGGGGAGGCTGGCGGAGGCCGAGGTCGACGCGCGTCGCGCGCTGCTCTCCAGGCTGAAGGATACCGGCAAGTACAATCCGCTGACGCCGCGCTACGTCATGGGGCTGGCCGGCATCCTGGTCGAGGAGGGCCGCTACGACGAGGCCGAGCGGTTGGCCCGCGTCTGCCTGGAGATCAACAGGACGGTCGGCGTGCCCGACGATTCCCAATCCACCGTGCAGCTGCAGTCGCAGCTCGCGGGCATCCTGACGCTGCAGCGGAAGACGCCGGAGGCCAACGAAATCTATGCTTGGATCGACGAGGCCACGGCCAAATGGGAGCCGAAGCGCCGCGAGGTGTTCGAGCTCAGCCCCTCGCGCATCCTGTCGCTCTACGCCGCCGGTCAGCTCGACGCCGGCATCGCCGCGGCCGAGCAATTGGTCAGGAAGCAGGTCGGGCGCGTCGGTGAGAATCATTTCGAAACCGCCTCGGCGCGCGGAACGCTGGCGATCGGACTGATGCGCGCGCGGCGCGACGCGGAAGCGATCCGCGAGTTCAAGGCCGCCATTCCCGTCATGATGACGCATGCGCGCGAAAACGCCGACGACGAGAACACCACCGTCGTGGCGGCGCGCAGCCAGCGGCTGCAGACGATCGTCGAGAGCTATTTCGCGCTGCTCGCGCGAGCCGAGGGTGCGACCGGCGAGGTCGGCGAGGAGACCTTCAGCCTTGCCGATGCCATTCGCGGCCAGTCGGTCCAGCAGGCGCTTGCGGCCTCGAGCGCACGCGCATCGGTGAAGGATCCGGCGCTCGCCGAACTCGTGCGCAAGGAGCAGGACCTCACCAAGCAGGTCAATGCGCAGCTCGGCGCGCTGAACAACGTGCTGGCGATCCCGTCGGCCGATCGCGACGAGAAGGGCGCGCAGCAGATCCAGGCCTCGGTCGCGGCGTTGCGCGGGGCGCGCGACAAGGCGCGCGAGGAGATCAAGCAGAAGTTCCCCTCCTATGCCGATCTCGTCTCGCCCAAGCCGCCGAGCGTGGCGGAGATCCGCGCGACGCTCGCGAGCGACGAGGCCATGCTGTCGTTCTATTTCGGGCAGAACGGCAGCTTCGTGTGGGCCGTGCCGAAATCGGGCCCAGTGGCCTTTGCCGCGGTCAACGCCAGGATCGGGGACATCGAGACCAGGATCCGCAAGCTGCGCGAGGCGCTCGAGCCGCAGGCGGCGATGATCTCGGACATCCCGCCGTTCGATCTCAAGCTCGGCTATGAGCTCTACGAGTTGCTGCTGAAGCCGGTGGAGAGCGGCTGGAAGAAGGCGAAGAACCTAATCGTCGTCACCAACGGCGCGCTCGGCCTCCTGCCGCTGTCGCTGCTGCCGACGGCGCCGAGCGAGGTCGCCGCCGACGAGGATCCGCTGTTCGTCGGCTATCGCAAGGTGCCGTGGCTCGCGCGAACCCATGCGGTGACGACCGTGCCGTCCGCGGCGGCGCTGCGGACGCTGCGGCAGTTGCCGCCAGGCAAGCCCGGGCGCGGCGAACTGGTCGCGTTCGGCGATCCCTATTTCAACAAGGAGCAGCAGGCAGAGGCGGAGGGCGACGCATCCAAGGGCCAGGTTCAGGTTGCCGAAGCTGGCGGCAACGTGACGCGCGGCATGCCGCTGAAGCGGCGCAACAGTCCGAAGCTCGAGGGCGTCGACAGCGCCGAACTCGGCCTGTTGCCGCGGCTGCCCGACACTTCGGAGGAATTGAAGTCGATTGCGCTGGCGCTGCAGGCGGACCCGTCCAAGGTGCTGTTCCTCGGCAAGGACGCGACCGAGGGCGCGGTCAAGCACATGAATCTGTCCGGCTACAAGATTTTGGCCTTTGCGACCCACGGGCTGGTTCCGGGCGAGCTCAACGGCCTGACCCAGCCCGCGCTGGCGCTGTCCTCGCCGCTGGTGACGGGCGAGGAGGGCGACGGGCTCCTGACCATGGAGGAGATCCTGGGCCTCAAGCTCGACGCGGACTGGGTCATCCTGTCGGCGTGCAACACCGGTGCCGGAGCGGGGGCGGGCGCGGAGGCTGCGTCGGGGCTTGGCCGGGCGTTCTTCTATGCCGGCACGCGGGCGCTGCTCGTGACGAACTGGTCGGTGCATTCGCAGTCGGCGCGGCAATTGGTGACGGATCTCTTCAAACGCCAGGCCGACGATCCGAAACTCGGGCGCAGCGAGGCGTTGCGTCAGGCGATGATGGCGCTGGTGGACGGGCCCGGTTATCTGAACGGCGACGGCAAGACGGAATTTTCCTATGCCCATCCGCTGTTCTGGGCGCCGTACACGATCATCGGCGATGGCGGTGTGCGATAGGTTGACGGCATTCGGATGAAACTGCGGATGGGACCACGATGAGAAAAAGGTTGCTTGGCTCGGTTGCGGCTGCGCTTCTGATCTCGGGGGCGGCGCAGGCGACGCAGTTGATCACCGAAGAAGAGGCCAAACTGCCGCCGCCGAAGGGCGCGGTGGCGGCCGACCGGCGCGGCATCATGCGCGGTCCGAAGGTCGAATTCGTTTCGCCCGGCGACACCGTGAGCTCGCCGATGCGGCTTCAGGTGAAGTTCGAGTCCTTCGGCGGAGCGAAGATCGATCCTGATACCGTCAAGGTGTTCTTCCTGCGCACGCCGAACGTGGACCTCACCCCGCGCGTCAAGCCCTTCGTGCACGCGGATGGCATCAACATGCAGGACGCCGAGCTGCCGCCGGGCGAGTACATGGTCAGGGTCGACATCAAGGACAGCGACGGCCGTCCCGGCACCGCCAGCTTCACCCTGAAGATCGCGCCGCGATGAAGCGATGAAGTGCATCTATTGCCAATGCGAGAACGTCGAGGGCGCGCTGGTCTGCGCCTCGTGCTCGCGCGATGTCGCCCCGCCCGCCAAGCTGCTCGCCGAACGCGACGATCTCCTGCGCAAGCGGGAGCATCTGCGCGACGAGTTGCGGCGGGCGCGAGACGAGATCGAGAGGTTCCGAAGCCGCGGGAAGTCGACCTAGCGATGGAATGTCCGTTCTGCGCCGAGACGATCAAGGACGAGGCCATCGTCTGCAAGCATTGCTCGCGCGACCTGCGGGTGGTGCGGCCGTTGCTTCTCGAGATCGACGAGATCGTGGCCGATCTCGACAAGCTCAGACGCGACCTCGACCGGGTCAACGTGCGCCTCGAACGCTACAGGCACCCGCTGCGATATCTCACGACGCATGCGGTGCTGTACGTCGTCATCCCCTCGGCGCTGCTGGTGGTCGCGCACATCCTCGTCACCATCGCCTTCGATCTCTCCCCGATTCCGCTGCGGATCGCCTCGATCGTGATACCGCTGCTGTTCGGCTTCGTGGCTCATCCCCTGCACCGGCTCTCGACCCTGGCCGCGCTGGTGCTGGGGCTGTCGGCGGCTGCCCTCAGCATTCTGTCGATGCTGACGGTGACGGGCCTCCACGATCGCGTTCCGATCCTGCCTGAAGCGTGGGTCGAGTGGCGCGAGGTGATCGAATACGGGATGAGCATCGTGCTGGCCTTCGTGTCCGGTCATACGCTGGGCGTCCTGATCTTCCAGGTGCTGCCGCGCGTGCTGACGCAGGGCGGCAAGCCGAACGCGTTTGCCTTCCGGATGGCGCGTCTGCTGGGCGCGCATGTCGGCGAGGAGCAACTCCGCCGCAGGGCACGGCTGATCCAGGATCTGATGCAGACCGCCGGCCCCCTGGTCGGCGTCGCCGCCACCGCGGTCGGCTCGATCTATGCGGGGCTGAAGGGGCTGCTCGGATAGTGGGCTCTTTCGCCGCCTGATCGCGCCTTTTCGGCTCCGTCGGGCAACATCGCAGTCCGTCGCTTGTCATCGGACCGGATCGTATGCGCGGCATGGAGCAAATCAAAATTCTCCTCCCGTATCGGCCTGCGCGTGCCGTCAGTTTGTTCGCTGGAACGCAGCCGAAGTCATCAGACGGGCATAGAACCGGATCATCTCCGCGTAGTTGCGAAGCGAGATCCGTTCGTCCGTGCCATGAAAGCGGGCCAGGTCCTCGTTGCGCGCCCTGACAGGCGTAAAGCGATAGACGTCGTCCGCGACGTCGATGTAATGGCGGCTGTCGGTGAAGCCCATCATGAGGCCCGGAGCCACGATGGCGTCCGGGAATACTTCCCTGACAGTCGTTCGAATCCTCTCGTAGGCCGCACTGTCGGTGCGTGAGACCGGAGTAGCCTCCCAGGGGGCGCCGATCGGCTCGATCGACACCGAGTCGTCGGCCACCGCTCTGCGCGTGCGCTCCAGGACCGCCGCCTTCGAGTCGCCCGGCAGGAGACGGAAGTTGATCACGGCCTGCGCGTTTCCGGGCAGCGAACTCTCCTTGTTTCCGGCATTGAAGATCGTGGGAGCCAGGGTGGTCCGCAGCATGGCCCGACCTCCGCTGCTGGCCTCCAATTTCCATCGGACAACAGGGTCGAACAGCCACAGGTTCGAAAGCAGCACGCGATTGACTCCGCCGATCTCGGGGGCAACGGTCTCCAGCATTTGCCGGACCAGGCCGTTGATTTTCGTATTCATCTGCTTGCGCTCGACCCGGTCGAGCGCGACGGCCAAAGTGGAAATGGCCATCCGCTCCGGCGGGAGGGAGGAGTGGCCCGGCTGTGCTTCGGTGGAGAGGCTCAGGTTCATGTAGCCCTTCTCTGCAACCCCGATGAGGGCCACCGGCTTGTCAAGGCCGCTCATGCCCCCCTCGCTGATGAGCAGGCCTTCATCGAGGACGAATGCAAGATGCACACCACGCTTTTTCAGGAGCGCGGCAATGTGCTTCGCACCCTGTTCTCCGGCCGAGGTGCCCGTTTCCTCGTCGTGACCGAACGCGAGATACACCGTTTGGCGCGGCCTTTCGCCGTTTGCGATCAGGCGTTCCACAGCTTCCATGATCGCCATGAGGCATCCCTTGTCGTCCCACGCGCCGCGCCCCCAGACATACCCGTCGGCGATCACGCCTTCGAATGGCGGATAGGTCCACTTGCTTTCGGTACCCGGCGCGATCGGAACCACGTCCGAATGCGCCATCAGAAGAATCGGGGCTGCTGTCGGATCATGGCCTTGCCACGTGAAGAGAAGGCTGGATTCGTTGACGATCTCCCGTTTGAGATTCTGGTGCAGCCGCGGGAATTGACGTTCCAGGAATTCCCTGAACTCCGCATGTGCGGGACCGGGCGCAGGAGCGCGATCGTTCGAGATGGTTCGGATGCGAACGGCGCCTGCCAGCCGTTCGGCGGCAGCCTGGACATCCAATGGCATCGGCTGGATGGCATCTGGCGTCGGTTGCCGGCTGGAAAGCAGCCACGTTCGTGCTGCCAATATTGTGACGAGCCCCAGCAACAGCGCCGGCAGCGTCCACGACAAACCGCGCATGGTTCTCGAGATCATCGGTTTGCATCCTTGGCAAGTAGTGTCGACGACACGTCTAATATCCATATATCTAGTTTTATGGTGATATTTGGACAAATTTTTTTGCGCGGGACTCTTCGTCCTATTTTAGGCCCGCACAACACTCGCTCTTCACATAGGTGAGGACGTCGTTGACCATTCGAAAATTCGCGGTGCAGATGACTTCCCTGCCGCGCCTTTCCTGTTCCAGGAGCCCTGCCTTCGTAAGGCTGGCGACGTGATGAGCGAGGGTTGTTGCAGGAATACCCAGGCGCTCCTGCAAGGACCCGATATTGGCTCCGTCCGGACCCGCCTTCACAAGCAGCTTGAAGATACGCAACCGTGTGCGGTTGCCGAGCGCGGCAAGCGCATCGGCCACCTTCTGTTCCGTGAGGTCGTTTCGTCCAACCATAAGACAACTATAAAACTAGTGATATAGGAGTCAAGAGTGATACGAGCGGATCTTGCGCTGACGCTGGTGATTGCAGGCATCTGTCGGCGACACCGAGGTATAGGCCTGGCTGACCGGCACCTTGAGCTTGAGTTGAAGCTTGTCACCAAATTGGTGACGTGATATCGTTCCTCGATGCAGGTGATCGCCCGTCGGACCCTCAGGGAATTTTGGGCGCGTCACCCACACGGTGAGGGTCCGATCCGCGCCTGGTTCGCGGTGGTCGCCAAGGCGCGGTGGGCCAATCCGGCCGACATAAAGCGGCAGTTCGGTGGCACCGTCGACTTCGTGGGAGATAATTGGGTCATCTTTGATCTCGGTGGCAACAAGTACAGGCTTATCGCCTACGTGTCATTCACGTTTGGCCGCGTGCTCGTAAAGTTCATCGGCACACATGCCGAATACGATCGCATCGATCCGGAGACCGTATCATGGCGAAAAAAATGATCCGTCCGCTTCGCTCCGAGGCCGACTACGACGAGGCTCTCGAGGAAATCGAGCGCTACTTCGAGAACGAGCCAAAGCCGGGCACGGCGGAGGCCGATCAATTCGACCTCCTCGCATTGATCATCGAAGACTATGAACGCAAGCGTTGGCCGATCGAACCACCCGATGCAATTGATGCGATCCGCTACCGCATGGAAACGGGCGACTATACTCAGGCCGACCTTGGCCGTCTGCTCGGCTCGCGCCAGCGCGCATCCGATATTCTCACCGGGAAGCGTCCACTGACGATGAGAATGGCATGGAGGCTGTACCGAGAATGGGGCATCCCGGCGGAGGCGCTCATCGGGCCTCCGCCGACGCGCGGACGAAGGTCGGCCGCGTGATCGCCCGTTCTTGGCGCAGTCGCAAGAATGACGCCATTCGGCGGCTGAAGGTGCGCGCCCGGGCTGAAGGGGCTGCTCGGATAGGGCAGGCGGCCCGCGCTCAGCGCCGGCCGCGCCGCGTCTCGGCCTTGGCCGGCGGCTCGGTCTGCACCGCGCAGGTCGCGGCCGCGAGCGAGGCCTGCGCCTGCGGCATCAGGCCGGGCTCGGCGGCGAGCGCCTTCATCACGATCAGGCCCGTCGCGGTCGGGGAATCGATGATCAGGCGGTCGGCCGCCGTGACCTCCTCGTCCTCCGGCAGCTCGTTGTGCTGGGCTTCCGTCATCAGGTCGAGCTCGATCACCTTCTTGCCGGCGGAGCGGTCGTTGATGGCGTAATAGGCGATCTCGTTACGGGTGTAGAACGACACCGAGGTGTAGGCCTGGCTGACCGGCACCTTGAGCTTGAGCGGGCCGCCGGCGAGGTTGTAGCGGCAGATCGCCACCGCGAAGGCCGGGTCCATGAACGGCATCGGCGAGACGCCGGGATCGGCGAGCGGGAGCTGGGTGACGGCGTTTTCCTTCGTCGTCGGCGTCAGCCGCGAATAGGCGTCCTGGGTCGCGATGCGCGGCAGCGCCAGCACGCTGACGAGATGGACCACGAGCCCGAGCAGCACGCCGGCGACGATGGTGAACGCGAGGCGGATCATGGGCAGCCCACCGTCGCGATCGTGGGCATCGGCGCGTCGCGCTTGGTGCGGGTGGCCACGCCGACGGGCGTATCGTAGAGCCGCAGCATCAGGGCGTAGCGCTCGATCCCGCCGGTCGGCAGCCAGTTGCCGGATCGGGAGCGCGAGGCGATGCGGATCTCGAACGAGCCGTCCGACTGGCGGATGATCTCCTGGCTGGTGAAGCCGTAGCGCTGTAGCGAGTTGGCGACGAGATGGCCCTTGCGGTCATAGAGCGTCAGCGTCCAGAACCGCGCCGGCGGCGTCACGCCGGAAACCACCACGTCGCAGCGGCCGTCGAGCGCCTTCCTCCTGTCGTCGGTGGTCGCCGTGAACGCCACGCCGTCGCCGGTGCCGATCGGCAGTTCGCCGCTGCGCACGATGGTGGCGCGTGAATAGGGGTCGACGTCGGCGGTGCCGGTCCGGGGCCGCGCGGTCCAGGCGCCGATGGTCAGCGCACCGATGTCGGTGCCGCGCGTCGTCGTCATCCAGGTGGCGCCGACGCCAACGACGGTGGCGAGCAGCAGCGCGGTCAATGTGATGATGATCAGCCGCACGGGAGTATGGTCAGTTCTTGCGCTGCGTGGACGAGCCGGCAGTCTCCGCCGCATAGTTCTGCGGGAAAGCCAGCGCGCTCGACGATTCCGGCCGGGCCGGCTTCGACGTATCGTCCGACGACGTTTTGGTTGCGGTCCTGGCCGCCTCGTCGAGCAGCTTCTCGACGCGCACCAGGATATCGGCGCCGCGCTTGGTCAGCACCGGCGGCGGACCGGGCTTGGTCTCCAGCACCTTCGGCGCCGCCGGGTTGACCGCGGCATTCGCCGCCAGCGGCTGCGGCGGCAGCTTCTGGCCCATGCCGACGCCGGCGATTTCCCTGACCTCGACGCCCTGGTGGGCGGCGACCATGATGTCGTGCCAGGTCTGCGCCGGCAGCGAGCCGCCGGTCATGCGGTTGGTCGGCGAATAGTCGTCGTTGCCGTACCAGACGGCGCAGGTGAAGTTGCCGGTGTAGCCGACGAACCAGGCGTCGCGGTAGGCGTTGGTGGTGCCGGTCTTGCCGGCGGTCGGAATGCCGTCCAGCGCTGCACGGCGCGCGGTGCCCTCGCTGACCACGTGGCTCATCATGCCGGCCATGTCGGCTGCGATGTTGGCCGGGATCGCCTGACGCGGCTTCGGACCGTCGCGGTCCCAGCGCCAGACCAGGTCGCCGGCGCCGGTGCGCACCTCCAGCACCGCATGCGGGGTCACCGCCTTGCCCTTGTTGGGGAAGGTCGCATAGGCGACCGCGTGCTCGAGCACGGTGACTTCGTCCGAGCCGATCGGCAGCGACGGCGTGTCCGGCAGCGGCGCCTTGAGGCCGAAGCGGCGGGCGACCTCGATGATCTTGGCGCGGCCGGCCTTCGGGCCGTCCTTGCCGCCGAGCGCGATCGACAGCTTCACCGGCACGACGTTGATCGAGCGGGTGATCGCCTGCGTCAGCGTCACCGAGCCGGAATAGGAATGGCCATAGTTCTGCGGGCACCAATTGCCGATGCAGACCGGGCCGTCGACCACGATCGAGGTCGGCTTGAAGCCGTTCAGCAGCGCGGTGGTGTAGACATAGGGCTTGAACGACGAGCCGGGCTGGCGATAGGCGTCGACCGCGCGGTTGAACTGGCTCGCGCCGTAGTCGCGGCCGCCGACCATGGCGCGGACGCCGCCGTCGAGATCGGCCACCACGGTCGCGGCCTGCGTCGCGTGATAATCGCGGCCGAACTGGCGGAGCTGGTTCTCGATCGCTTCCTCGGCCGCGCGCTGCACGTTCATGTCGATCGAGGTGCGAACGACGAACACGCGCTCGGTGTAGGACTTCGGAAAGGTGTCGACGAGCTTGCGCATCTCGTCGAAGGCGTAGTCGAGATAGTAGTTCGGCGAGTTCTCGTCGCGGCGGTCGACCGCGAAGGCCGGGTTGCGGCGGGCGCCGAACACCTGGCCTTCGGTCATGAAGCCGGCGTCGACCAGATTGTCGAGCACCACGTTGGCGCGGGCGCGCGCCGCGGGCAGGTTGATGTGCGGGGCGTACTTGGTCGGGGCCTTGAACAGGCCGGCGAGCATCGCGGCCTCGGCGAGGTTCACGTCGCGGGCCGACTTGTTGAAGTAGAAGTGTGCCGCGCCGTCGACGCCGAAGGTGCCGCCGCCCATATAGGCGCGGTCGAGGTAGAGCTTCAGGATCTCGTTCTTGGTCAGGCGCCATTCCAGCCAGACCGCCAGGAACGCCTCGTTGATCTTGCGCTCGATGGTGCG
>NZ_JAGWUA010000229.1 GCF_028868675.1 Bradyrhizobium sp. | reverse complement strand
GACTTCCCTGTCGAGCACCTCCTCGGCCGTCATGTAGGCCCAGGGATGTTCGTTGTCGTGCGCACCGACGCCCTCGTAGTACTCGAGCGGCGACATCACCTCGGTGCAGCGCTGGCGGAACGTTTCGATCGCGGCTGCGGTCTTCGCTCCATATTTGCGGCGCATGCCGGGAACGTCGTTCAGGAGCTCGCCGCCGAGATGCACCTGCTCGGCGTCCATCGGAATGGTCTGCAGCCCGAAATGCTGGACCAGTTCGCGCAGCGGGTCCGGACCCGTCATCGAGTAGTCGTAGAGCTCGGCGACGCCGGCCTCGTACATCGCGGGCGCGGAATCGAACTTGCGGGTGACGACCTTTCCGCCGAGACGGTCGGAGGCTTCGTAGATGGTGACGCGGCAGAGATCGCCGAGTTTGCGCTTCAGATACCAGGCGCTCATCAGCCCGCCCGGGCCGCCGCCGACGATTGCAAGATCGAGCATTTTGGATCCGTGGTCTCCGGCCGCCCCCCTTCGGGACCACCGGGTCTAAGCTGCCTTAGCAAAAGCGCTTTTCAGCCTGAAGGGAAGATGAACAAAGCGCGTTCCTGCAGCGCAACAAGCAGAGAATGCAGCAAAAAGGCCGGCGAAAGCCGGCCTTTTCGGTGTCCTACGTACTCGTACGGAGGAGCTATTATTCCGCGGGCGGCAGCGCCACCGGCTCCGCTTCCGGCGCCGGCGAGACGATCGAGGCCTGCTTCTCGCGCTCGTCGAGGATCAGCTTGTCGCGCTTCATGGCGACTTCGCGGATCTTGGCCATGGAGGCGCCGGTGCCTGCCGGGATCAGCCGGCCGACGATGACGTTCTCCTTGAGGCCTTCGAGCGGATCGACCTTGCCGTTGACCGCCGCCTCGGTGAGGACGCGGGTGGTCTCCTGGAACGAGGCCGCCGAGAAGAAGGAGCGGGTCTGCAGGCTCGCCTTGGTGATGCCGAGCAGAACCGGCGTTCCCGTGGCTTGCTTCTTGCCCTCTTCCTTCGCCTTCTCGTTGAGCTGGTCGAACTCGATCTTGTCGACCTGCTCGCCGGCGATCATGTCGGTCTCGCCCTGATCGGTGATCTCCACCTTCTGCAGCATCTGACGGACGATCACCTCGATGTGCTTGTCGTTGATGAGCACGCCCTGCAGCCGGTAGACCTCCTGGATCTCGTTGACCAGATAGGCCGCGAGTTCCTCGATGCCCTTGATCGCCAGGATGTCGTGCGGGGCCGGGTTGCCTTCGACGATGAAGTCGCCCTTTTCGACGACGTCGCCGTCCTGCAGGTGGATGTGCTTGCCCTTCGGGATCAGGTACTCGCGGGCCTCCTCGGTCTTGTCCACCGGCTCGATCGAGATGCGGCGCTTGTTCTTGTAGTCGCGGCCGAACCGGATGGTACCCGCGATCTCCGCGATGATCGCCGCGTCCTTCGGACGCCGCGCCTCGAACAACTCCGCCACGCGCGGCAGACCGCCCGTGATGTCGCGCGTCTTGGCGCTCTCGGTCGAGATGCGGGCGAGAATGTCGCCCGGCTTGACCTTGGCGTTGACGTCGACCGAGAGGATGGCGTCCACCGACAGCATGTAGCGGGCGTCGCCGCCCCGCGCGAGCTTCAGCACCTTGCCGTCCTTGCCCTTGACGACGATCGCGGGCCTGAGGTCCGAGCCGCCACGTGTCGAGCGCCAGTCGATGACCACGCGCTTTGCGATACCGGTGGACTCGTCGAGCGTTTCCGAGATCGACTGGCCCTCGACCAGATCCTCGAAGCCGATGGTGCCTTCCACCTCGGTGAGGATCGGACGGGTGTAGGGATCCCACTCCGCGATGCGCTGGCCGCGCTTGACCATGTCGCCCTCGTCGACATGCAGGCGCGAGCCGTACTGGATGCGGTGAGTTGCGCGCTCGGTGCCGTCGGCATCGACGATCGCGACCACCATGTTGCGCACCATCGCGACCAGATGGCCTTCGCCGTTACGGGCGATGGCCTTGTTCTTGATCACGATCTTGCCGTCGAAGTTGGATTCGACGAACGACTGCTCGTTGATCTGCGCCGCACCGCCGATGTGGAAGGTGCGCATGGTGAGCTGGGTGCCCGGCTCGCCGATCGACTGCGCCGCGATGACGCCGACCGCCTCGCCATGGTTGACCGGCGTGCCGCGGGCCAGGTCGCGGCCGTAGCACTTGCCGCAGATGCCGTTGACGAGCTCGCAGGTCAGTGCCGAGCGGATCTTCACCTCCTGGATGCCGGCCTGCTGGATGGCATCCACATGGCTCTCCTCCATCAGCGTGCCGCGCTTGACGACCACCTTGTTGGAGGCGGCGTCGCGCACGTCGTCGCAGGCGACGCGTCCGAGGATGCGCGAGCCGAGCGAGGCGACCACGGTGCCGGCGTCGACGATGGCGCGCATCTTGATGCCGAGCTTGGTGCCGCAGTCGTCCTGCGTGATGATGCAGTCCTGCGCCACGTCGACCAGACGCCGCGTCAGGTAGCCGGAGTTGGCGGTCTTCAACGCGGTGTCCGCGAGGCCCTTGCGGGCGCCGTGGGTCGAGTTGAAGTACTCGAGCACCGAGAGGCCTTCCTTGAAGTTCGAGATGATCGGCGTCTCGATGATTTCGCCCGAGGGCTTGGCCATCAGGCCGCGCATGCCGGCGAGCTGACGCATCTGGGCCGGCGAACCGCGCGCGCCGGAGTGCGCCATCATGTAGATCGAGTTGATGTCGGCATCCGCCCCGCTCGCCGTCTTCTTGGTGGCGGAGATCTCCTTCATCATCGCCTTGGCGATTTCCTCGGTCGCCTTCGACCAGGCGTCGACGACCTTGTTGTACTTCTCGCCGTGGGTGATCAGACCGTCATTGTACTGCTGCTCGAAGTCCTTGGCGAGCGTGCGGGTGGTGTCGACGATCTTCCACTTGCCGTTCGGCACGACCATGTCGTCCTTGCCGAAGGAGATGCCCGCCTTGAAGGCGTTGTAGAAGCCGAGCGCCATGATGCGGTCGCAGAAGATCACGGTCTCCTTCTGACCGCAGTGACGGTAGACCTGGTCGATCACGCCGGAGATCTCGCGCTTGGTCATCAGCTTGTTGATGATGTCGTACGAGATCTTCGGGTTCTTCGGCAGCACGTTGCCGAGCATGATGCGGCCGGGCGTGGTCTCGATCCAGCGGCGCGCCGGCTTGCCGTCCTCGCCGATGCCCTCCCACCGGTACTTGATCTTGGTGTGGAGGTGGATGACCTTCGAATGCAGCGCATGCTCGAGCTCGGCCATCTCGCCGAACACCTTGCCCTCGCCCGGCATGCCCTCGCGCAGGATCGACAGGTAGTAGAGACCGAGCACGATGTCCTGCGACGGCACGATGATCGGCTGGCCATTCGCCGGATGCAGGATGTTGTTGGTCGACATCATCAGCACGCGCGCTTCGAGCTGCGCCTCGAGCGACAGCGGAACGTGCACGGCCATCTGGTCGCCGTCGAAGTCGGCGTTGAAGGCGGCGCAGACCAGCGGGTGAAGCTGGATCGCCTTGCCCTCGATCAGCACCGGCTCGAACGCCTGGATGCCCAGGCGATGCAGCGTCGGGGCGCGGTTGAGCAGCACCGGATGCTCGCGGATCACCTCGTCCAGGATATCCCAGACCTCCGGGCGCTCCTTCTCGACCAGCTTCTTCGCCTGCTTGACGGTCGTCGACAGGCCCTTGGCGTCGAGCCGCGAATAGATGAACGGCTTGAACAGCTCGAGCGCCATCTTCTTCGGCAGGCCGCACTGGTGCAGCCGCAGTTCGGGACCGACCACGATCACCGAACGTCCGGAGTAGTCGACGCGCTTGCCGAGCAGGTTCTGGCGGAAGCGGCCCTGCTTGCCCTTCAGCATGTCGGCGAGCGACTTCAGAGGCCGCTTGTTGGCGCCGGTGATGACGCGGCCGCGGCGGCCGTTGTCGAACAGCGCGTCGACGGCCTCCTGCAGCATGCGCTTTTCGTTGCGGATGATGATGTCCGGCGCGCGCAGCTCCATCAGCCGCTTCAGGCGATTGTTGCGGTTGATGACGCGGCGATAGAGATCGTTGAGGTCGGAGGTCGCGAAGCGCCCGCCGTCGAGCGGCACCAGCGGCCGCAAGTCCGGCGGGATCACCGGGACGACCGTCAGGATCATCCATTCCGGCTTGTTGCCGGAGTGGCGAAACGCCTCGACGATCTTCAGCCGCTTGGCGAGCTTCTTGTGCTTGATGTCGGAGTCGGTGTCGGCCATCTCGGCACGCAGGGTGACCTCGAGCTTCTCGAGGTCCATGCCCTTGAGCATCTCGCGGATCGCCTCCGCGCCGATCATGGCGGTGAACGAATCCTGGCCGTACTCGTCCTGCGCCTTCAGGTACTCGTCCTCCGACAGGAGCTGACGGTCCTTCAGCGCGGTCAAGCCCGGCTCGAGCACGACGTAGTATTCGAAGTACAGGATCCGCTCGAGATCCTTCAGCGTCATGTCGAGCAAGAGGCCGATGCGCGAGGGCAGCGACTTCAGGAACCAGATGTGGGCGACGGGCGCGGCGAGCTCGATATGGCCCATGCGCTCGCGCCGGACGCGCGACAGCGTGACCTCGACCGAGCACTTCTCGCAGATGATGCCCTTGTACTTCATGCGCTTGTACTTGCCGCACAAGCACTCGTAATCCTTGATCGGCCCGAAGATGCGCGCGCAGAACAGGCCGTCGCGCTCGGGCTTGAAGGTCCGGTAGTTGATGGTCTCCGGCTTCTTGATCTCGCCGTAGGACCAGGACAGAATCTTCTCGGGAGACGCGATCGAGATCCGGATCTGGTCGAAGACCTGAGCCGGAGTCGTCGGATTAAAAAGATTCATGATCTCTTGGTTCATCGTCTTCTCCTCGCGTGCCGGTCGGAGCCGGCAGCAAATTCGAAAATCTCGCCTTCGAAGCGCCCTGCCCTCACCGCGGGGTCAGCGCGCCGATGCCCGGCCAGACCGGCCGGACAGACAGAATCGCGTTACTCGGCCGCTTCCGACGTCGACGCCGGGCCGACCTTGGAATTGTGCAGGTCGACGTTGAGGCCGAGCGAGCGCATTTCCTTGACCAGCACGTTGAACGATTCCGGAATACCGGCCTCGAACGTGTCGTCGCCGCGCACGATCGCCTCGTACACCTTGGTGCGGCCGGCGACGTCGTCGGACTTCACCGTCAGCATCTCCTGCAGCGTATAGGCCGCGCCGTAAGCCTCGAGCGCCCACACCTCCATCTCGCCGAAGCGCTGGCCGCCGAACTGCGCCTTGCCGCCCAGGGGCTGCTGGGTGACGAGCGAGTACGGACCGATCGAACGCGCGTGTATCTTGTCGTCCACGAGGTGGTGCAGCTTGAGCATGTAGATGTAGCCCACCGTCACCTTGCGATCGAAGGGATCGCCGGTGCGGCCGTCATAGACGGTCGACTGACCCGAAGCGTCGAGGCCGGCGAGCTTCAGCATCTCCTCGATGTCGGACTCCTTGGCGCCGTCGAACACCGGCGTCGCGATCGGCACGCCGTGGCTCAGATTGCGGCCGAGCTCGATCAGCTCGTTGTCGTTGAGCGACTTGATCGTCTCGTCGTCGCCGTAGATCTTCTTCAGGGTCTCCTTCAGCGGCTTGACATCCTGCTTCGACAGGTAGGCATCGACCGTCTGGCCGATACGCTTGCCGAGGCCGGCGCAGGCCCAGCCGAGATGGGTTTCGAGGATCTGCCCGACGTTCATGCGCGAGGGCACGCCGAGCGGATTGAGCACGATGTCCGCATGGGTGCCGTCCTCCAGGAACGGCATGTCCTCGATCGGCACGATCTTCGACACCACGCCCTTGTTGCCGTGGCGGCCGGCCATCTTGTCGCCGGGCTGGATCTTGCGCTTCACCGCGACGAAGACCTTGACCATCTTCATCACGCCGGGCGGCAGCTCGTCGCCGCGCTGCAGCTTCTCGACCTTGTCGAGGAAGCGCTGCTCGAGCCCCTTCTTCGACTCGTCGTACTGCTTCCGCATGGCCTCGATCTCGGCCATCAGCTTGTCGTTGGGCGAGGCAAACAGCCACCATTGCGACTTCGGGTACTCCTCGAGCACCGCGCGGGTGATCTTGGTGTCCTTCTTGAAGCCCTTGGGACCGGCGATGCCCTGCCGGCCCTCGAGCAGGTCGGCGAGACGGCTGTAGACGTTGCGGTCGAGGATCGCCTGCTCGTCGTCGCGGTCCTTGGCGAGACGCTCGATCTCCTCCCGCTCGATCGCCAGCGCGCGCTCGTCCTTGTCGACGCCGTGGCGGTTGAACACGCGCACCTCGACGATGGTGCCCTGTACGCCCGGGGGCACGCGGAGCGAGGTGTCGCGCACGTCGGAGGCCTTCTCGCCGAAGATGGCGCGCAGCAGCTTCTCTTCCGGCGTCATCGGGCTTTCGCCCTTCGGCGTGATCTTGCCGACCAGGATGTCGCCGGCGCGCACTTCCGCACCGATGTAGACGATGCCGGCCTCGTCGAGGTTCTTCAGCGCTTCTTCCGAGACGTTCGGAATGTCGCGGGTGATTTCCTCGGGCCCGAGCTTGGTGTCGCGGGCCATCACCTCGAACTCCTCGATGTGGATCGAGGTGAAGACGTCGTCCTTCACGATCCGCTCGGAGAGCAGGATCGAGTCTTCGAAGTTGTAGCCGTTCCACGGCATGAAGGCGACCAGCACGTTGCGGCCGAGCGCGAGCTCGCCGAGATCGGTCGAGGGACCGTCGGCGATGATGTCGCCCTTCTTGACGATGTCGCCGACCTTCACCAGCGGACGCTGGTTGATGCAGGTCGACTGGTTGGAGCGCTGGTACTTCATCAGACGGTAGATATCGACGCCCGACTTGGTCGGATCGAGATCTTCCGTGGCGCGGATGACGACGCGGGTGGCGTCGATCTGGTCGATCACGCCGGACCGGCGGGCGGCGATCGCGGCGCCGGAATCGCGGGCCACCACGCCTTCCATGCCGGTGCCGACGAACGGCGCCTCGGCGCGAACCAGCGGCACCGCCTGGCGCTGCATGTTCGAGCCCATCAGCGCGCGGTTGGCGTCGTCGTTCTC
>NZ_JAGWUA010000033.1 GCF_028868675.1 Bradyrhizobium sp. | reverse complement strand
CGGGCGCGCTGGGCGGCCTCCGATTCGACCTTGCGCACGGCCTCCTCCAGCGACAGCCGCTCGCGCGTGATCTCGGATTCGGAGAGCGGCGGCTGCACGCTGCGGAGCTGCGCGATCAGGGCCGTGCGGGCCCTTTCATAGAGCGCGCGCCGGCTTTCGCCGGGAGCATTGGGGTCCAGGGCGGCAATAGCGCGGGCGATCAGCGGATAGTAATCAGCCATTTCAACTCAACTATGCGCACGTCCCGGTAAGATTCCGTTAAGCCTCGAACGGGTTTTGGACCAGGATAGTATCCTCACGTTCGGGGCTTGTGGAAAGAAGGGCGACCGGGCAGCCCACCAGTTCCTCGATCCTCCGGACATATTTGATGGCTTGGGCCGGCAGGTCAGCCCAGGACCGCGCATGGGCGGTCGGCTCCTTCCAGCCCTCGATGGTCTCGTAGATCGGCTCGACCCGCGCCTGGGCGCCCTCGCCGGCCGGGAAATGGTCGATCTCCTTGCCGTTCAGCCGATAGCCGGTGCAGACCTCGATGGTGTCGAAGCCATCGAGGATGTCGAGCTTGGTCAGGGCCAGCCCATTGATGCCGCAGGTCCGGACCGCCTGCCGGACCAGCACCGCGTCGAACCAGCCGCAGCGGCGCGGACGGCCGGTGTTGGTGCCGAACTCGCGGCCGCGCTCGCCGATACGGCGGCCGGTCTCGTTGTCCTGCTCGGTCGGGAACGGCCCCTGGCCGACCCGGGTGGTGTAGGCCTTGCAGAGCCCCAGCACATAGCCGACGGCGCCCGGCCCGAGGCCTGCGCCGGTCGCGGCCTGCGCCGCCACGGTATTGGACGAGGTGACGTAGGGATAGGTGCCGTGATCGACGTCGAGCAGCGCTCCCTGCGCGCCCTCGAACAGCATGCGCTTGCCCTCGCGGCGCTTGATGTCGAGCAGCCGCCAAACCGTCTCGGCATAAGGCAGAAGATGGGGCGCCAGCGCGGAGAGTTCGGCCAGGATGGCCTTGCCGTCAAACTGCGGCAGGCCGAGGCCGCGGCGCAGCGCGTTGTGATGCGCCAGCAGGCGGTCGATCTTGTGCGGCAGCGTATCGAGGTCGGCGAGGTCCATCAGCCGGATCGCGCGGCGGCCGACCTTGTCCTCATAGGCGGGTCCGATGCCGCGCCGCGTGGTGCCGATCGCGGTCGCCGCATTGGCGGATTCGCGCAGCGCGTCGAGCTCGCGGTGCAGCGGCAGGATCAGGGTAACGTTCTCGGCGATGCGCAGATTGTCCGGGCTCACATCGACGCCCTGCGAGCGCAACTTGGTGACCTCGTCGAGGAAGGCGGCGGGATCGAACACCACGCCGTTGCCGATCACCGACAGCTTCGACGGCCGCAGCACGCCCGAGGGCAACAGCGCGAGCTTGTAGGTCGAGCCGTTGATGACCAGCGTATGACCGGCATTGTGACCGCCCTGAAAACGGACGACGATATCGGCCTGCTCCGACAACCAGTCGACGATCTTGCCCTTTCCCTCGTCACCCCACTGGGCGCCGACGACGACAACATTGGCCATTCGCGGGTATTCCCTCTGCAGATGTCTTCAAGTGGCATGATCCTGGGCGGAAAACCGGTACCCACTTTTCCGGGATCATGCCTGCGCGCCCAGCCCAATTCACGACCCACGGCCGCTCGCATGCGAGGCAGCCCCACCGGATAAAGGAAGCGGCTCTCCGAGGCAAGCAAGAAGGGCGCCTTTCCGGACCCCGGCGGCCGGTTCAAGCCCTTGATATCCCCTAAAAATCCGTCTCTTGGGACCCGGGCCTTGGACCTTAGGCTTGGATGCGTCCGTCCACCACTTCGATGATGCGGTCGCAGCGCCGCGCCAGCTCCATATTGTGGGTGACCAGCAGGAAGCTGGTGCCGCTGTCGCGGTTGACCTGCCGCATCAGTTCGAACACGGCGTCCGCCGACTTCGAATCCAGATTGCCGGTCGGCTCGTCCGCCAGCACGAGGTCCGGGTTCATGGCGAGCGCGCGGGCCACCGCCACCCGCTGCTGCTGGCCGCCCGACATGTTGTTGGCGAGGTTGCCCGCGAACTTCTCCAGGCCGACCTGCGCCAGCAGCCGGTTGGCCCGCGCCTCGATCTCCGCGCTCGGAAAGCCGCGGTCGACCAGCATCGGCATCATGACGTTCTCCCGCGCCGTGAAGGCCGAGATCAGGAGATGATACTGGAACACGAAGCCGATGGTGTGGCCGCGCAGATGGGTGATCTCGCCATCGCCCATCGCCGCGGTGTCCTGCCCCTTGATCACGAGCCGGCCGGAGGTGGGCCGGTCGAGCAGCCCGACGATGTTGAGCAGCGTGCTCTTGCCCGAGCCGGAGGGGCCCATCAGCGCCAGGAACTCGCCATGGTCGAGTTCGAGATCGATGCCATGCAGCACCTCGGTCTCGGCGGGAAGACCGACATTGTAGGCCTTGCAGACCTTTTCGAGCCTGAGAATCTCGCTAGCCACGGATCGCCACCACCGGATCGAGCTTCGCAGCGCGCACCGCCGGCGCCATCGCGGCCAGCAGGCCGGTGATGGTGGCAAGCAGAGCAGTGTAGAGGAACAGGCTCCGCTCCAGGATCAGCGGAAACAATTCGGTGCCGTCCGCCTGCCGCGCCACCGCATGCCAGTAAACAAGCGCGAACGCGCCCATCGCCGCCCCGAACAGCGAGCCGATGAAGCCGAGCAGCCCGCCCTGCACCAGGAACACGCGCAGGATCTGGCCGCGCGAGGTGCCCATCGCGCGCAGGATGCCGATGTCCTTGGAGCGCTGGATCACCGAGACGATCAGCACGGCCGCGATGCCGAAGGCGACGGAGAGGCCGACGAACAGGCGGATCAGCGTGTTGGTGGTCTGCTGGGCCTTCACCGCGGTGAAGAACTGCGCGTTGGTCTTGATCCAGCTGTCGGCCTCGACTGCATTCGCCGCCTGGATGCGCTGGGCGATGTCTTCGGCCGCATAGATGTCGGTGACCGTCATGTCGATGGTGGTGACGCCGCCGATCATGCCGAGCAGCGACTGCGCGGTGCGCAGCGCGGCATAGGAGGCGCGCTGGTTGACGCCCTTGTTGCCGAGATCGACGAGGCCCGAGATGGTGAGCACGCGCGTGGCGCCGGACGCCGCGCGAACGTTCAGCTTGTCGCCGACGGTTGCGCCGAGATCCTTGGCGAGCTCGATGCCGATGATGATGTCCTCGCTGGTCAGGCGGGCCTCGCCGGCGACGATGTAGTCCGGCACCTTGACGATGCGGAAATAGGAGTCCGGCTCGACGCCGCTCAACGTCACCGAGCGGCTGGCGTCGCCGCGCACCACCAGCACCGAGCCGAGGATGGTCGGCGACACCGTGACGACCTCCGGCATCGCCTGCATCTGGCTCCTGATCTTCGGCCACTGGTCGATCGAGATCACGCGCTGGCTCGGGCGCTGCACGATCGGATCCTCGATCTCGCCTTTGGCGTTGCGCAAGGGACGGGCGACCTGGTCGGGCGCGAGCAACTGGATCTGCGGCTGCGAGGTCAGCACGCGCTTGACGAAATTGGCCTGGAGCCCCGCGAGCATCGCCGACATGAAGACGATGACGGCGACGCCGATCGAGATGCCGCCGATGATGAAGATGGTCTGCAGCCGCCCCTCGCGCAGGAAGCGCACCGCGGTGATCCATTCGAAGGGCAGCCAGCGGTTCATGTCGGCTTCACGGCAGGACGGGCCGCAGGCGCTGGCCGGTCAGCACGCCCGAGCTTTGCGGGATCGCGACATCGCCGGTGGAGAGACCGTCGACGATCTCGATGTGGCTGTTGCCGCGCAGGCCGACCTTGACCGGCAGCTTGCTGGCGCGGCCGTCCCTGACGCCGAGCACCCAGGGCGCACCCGACAGCACGTCGTGAACCGAGCGCACCGGCAGCACCAGCGCGTCGTTCTTCGTGGCGACCTCGATGTCGACGGACACGGTCATGTCCTGCCGGAGATATTCGGGCGGATCGGCCACCGTCAGCTTCACCTCGACGGAGGCGCGGGAGATGTCGACGCCCGGATTGATGTAGGTGATGGCGGCGGCGAAGCGCCGGTCGGGATAGGCGTCGGCCGACGCCAGCGCCTTCTGCCCGAGCGCGATCTTGCCGAGATTGCGTTCGTCGATCTGCAGCACGAGCTGCACGTCGCCGGCGGGCGCGAGCACGAGCAGCGCCTTGCCCGGCTGCACCACCGAGCCGCGCTCGACCGCGCGGGTGATCAGCACGCCGTCGCGCGGCGCGGTGATGGTGGCATAGCCGAGGCGGGATTCGGCAGTGTCGAGATTGGCGCGCGCCTGGTTGAGCAGGGTCTGCGCCATCACATAGTCGCTGCCGCCGGGGCTGGCGGTATAGACCTGAAACTCGGCCGAGCGCATCTGGGCGCGTGCGACGTCGAGCGTCTTCTGTGCGTCGTCGAGCGCCGCGCGGGTGGCGTAGCCGTTGTGTTCGAGCTGCGCGGTGCGGTCGTAGGTCGCCTGCGCGTTGCGCAACGTGGCCTGCGCCTGGGTCAGCGTCTCCTTCGCGGAGGGCAGCGTCAGTTCCTCGAGCTGGCGGATGCGCGCCTCGGCCTGCGCGACCGCGCCCTGGGCCTGCACCACGGCGGCCTTCAGCTCACGCTGCTCCAGCGCGATCAGGGGCTGGCCCTTGGTGACCTTCTCACCCTGCTCCACGAGCACGTCCTGTACCGTGCCGGTGAGCTGGCTGCCGATCTCGACCCGGAACGGCGTCTCGACATGGCCGCTCGCCACCACCGTCTCGACCAGATGGCCGCGCTTGACCGCGTCGACCACCACCGCCGGTCCGAGCACCAGCCGCACGCCCTGCCAGAGGCCGAGGCCGAGGAGGACCACGACCGTGAGGATGAACCATTTGTGACTGAGAAACCCCGCCCACAGGGCCGCCGGCGAAAGCCGGCTCTTGTGCGGCAGGATGATTGCTTGCTCGACCATGACAACGCCACGCGAATCGCACCGGATTTGCCGGCCGATCCAGCTTCATTCCCTTCCGGGTCTTGCATCCGACAAGTGCCGGGCTCGATTGCGGAGAATGCTATCGCCCGGGGGGCGTTCGGGGTTGCGGTAGGTCAAGGGATTACGCCGAATTAATCGGCATTGGCTTCGATCTATTGCGTTGATATCGCTCAAGATGTCTCGACCGGCGCGTGCCAGAAGGGTTCCATTGGGTCATCGCCGGACACCTTGAGATTCGGGAGCCTCGCTTGCCGGAAAGTCCAACACGCACCGAGAACCATTTTTGGCATCTCTCGTCCGACGACCTCTGCAAGCAACTCGATTGCGGCCCTCACGGCCTGAGCGCGGCCGAGGCCGCGAAACGGCTCGATCGTTACGGGCCGAACAGCGACGCGCCGCCCAGTGTCGAAGGCGCGATGCGCGCGATCCTGCGCCGGCTGCTCGAGCCGCTGTCGCTGATCCTGCTGGTCGCCGGCATCATCTCGATGCTGACCGGGGACCAGATCGGCGGCCTCATCATCGTCCTGATCCTGACGCTGTCGATTGGGCTCGACACCATCCAGGAAGGCCACGCGGTGCGGGCGGCCGAAATCCTCCGCCGGTCGGTGGCGCTGAAAGCCGAGGTCAGGCGCGACGGCGCGTTCTGCCAGATCGACGTCGAGCACGTCGTCCCCGGCGACGTCCTGCGCATCCGCGCCGGCGACATCGTTCCGGCCGATGCGCTGATCCTTCAGAGCACCGCCTTCACCGCGGGCGAGGCGGCGCTCACCGGCGAGCCTTATCCGGTGCAGAAGCGCGCCGGCCCCGCCGCCGGTCCGGACGACACCTCCAACGCGCTGTTCCGCGGCGCGGTGGCGCAGACCGGCGAGGCCATCGCGCTCGCCGTGCGGACCGGGCGCGACACGGTGTTCGGGGCGGCCGCCTCCGCGCTCGCCGAGGCGCAGGCGCCCTCGCCGTTCGAGCGCGACCTGCGCGAGTTCGGCCTCGTGGTGGCGCGCGCCACGCTGGCGCTGGCGCTGATCGTGCTGACCATGCGGGTGGTGTTCGGCCGCCCGGTGATGGACTCGCTCTTGTTCGCGGTCGCGCTCGCCGTCGGGCTGACGCCGGAACTGCTGCCGATGATCACCACGGTGACGCTGTCGCGCGGTGCGCTGCGCATGGCCGGCCGCAAGGTCATCGTCAAGCGCCTCGCCTCGATCCACGATCTCGGCGCCATGACGATTTTGTGCACGGACAAGACGGGCACGCTGACCTCGGCCGAGATCACGCTGGCCAGGAGCCTCGATGCGGCCGGACAAGACGATCCGCGTGCGGCGCGGCTCGGCGCGATCGCGGCATCGCTCGGCGGCGATCGCGGCTCGCTGGATGCCGCGCTGGTCGCGAGCCGGCCCGACGCGGCGGACCACTGGACGCTCGCCGGCCGGCAGGCGTTCGACTTCTCGCGCCGGCTGGGATCGGTGCTCGCGATCAATTCCGAAGGCCCGCTGCTGATCGTCAAGGGCGCGCCGGAGGCCGTGCTCGAGCTCTGCACGAGGCGGCGCAGCGGCGATAACGTCTCGGAGATGGACGAGGACGCGCGCCTCGCCGCGATGGCGCGCGTCCATGAGCTGGCCGGCGAAGGCCTGCGCACCGTCGCCATCGCCTCGCGTCCGTGGCCGGGAAGCCCGCGCGACGTCGAAACCGAGGACGAGACCGAGCTCACATTCGAAGGTTTTTGCGCCTTCGCCGATCCGCCAAAGCCGACCGCCGCGGCCGCCATCGCCGATCTCGCCAGGAGCGGGGTCGGGCTCAAGATTCTGTCGGGCGACGATCCCGTGGTGGTGAAGCGGCTCGCCGCCCTGGTCGGGCTGAACGCCGAACGCGTGCTGTCCGGCAGCGACATCGCCGAGCTCAGCGACGAGGCGCTGGCGGTGCAGGTGCAGTCGGCCGACGCCTTCGGCCGGCTCGCGCCCGATCAGAAGTCGCGCATCGTGAAGGCGCTGCAGGCGAGCGGCGAGGTGGTCGGATTCCTCGGCGATGGCATCAACGATGCGCCGGCGCTCAAGGCCGCCGACATCGGCCTGTCGGTCGAGGGCGCGACCGGCGTGGCGCAGGCGGCCGCCGACATGATCCTGCTCGCGTCGGACCTCGAGGTGGTCGCCGATGGCGTCGAGGAAGGCCGGCGCACCTTCGCCAACATCCTCAAATATGTCCGGATGGGCGCGAGCTCCAATTTCGGCAACATGCTGTCGATGGCGGTCGCCTCCATCGCGCTGCCGTTCCTGCCGATGCTGCCGACGCAGATCCTGCTCAACAATCTGCTCTACGACCTCTCCGAGCTCGGCATTCCCTTCGACCGGGTCGCGCCGCAGGCGACCGCGCAGCCGCAGGTCTGGAGCATGACACACCTGGTGCGCTTTGCCGCCGTCATGGGCCCGCTGTCGTCGGTGTTCGACTTCCTCACCTTCGGCGCGCTGATTTTCCTGTTCGGCGCCTCCCCGGACGAATTCCGCACCGCCTGGTTCATCGAATCCATGGCGACGCAGATTCTCGTGATCTTCATCATCCGCACCAACGGCCGGCCCTGGCACCAGTGGCCCGACCCGGTGCTGTCGGCCTCGTCGCTGATCGCGCTGCTGGCGGCGATGATCGTGCCGTTCACGCCCGTCGGGGCCTGGTTCGGCTTCGTCGCGCCGCCGCCGATCATGATGGGCGGCATCGCGCTGCTGGTCGCGATCTATCTCGGCTGCGCCGAGTTGTTGAAGCCGTTTGCGATCCGCGCCCGGCGGAAGCGATGAGTTCCGGCCGCCTCCGCCTGCATGGTCGCGATGCATCTGCCCCATTGATGCCGGGCGAAATTCCGTGTCTGTGAGCAGGCCGGGCGACGCCCGGCCCGCTGCATGAACCGGGCCCATCGTTCTCCATGTCCGCCACCGACCAGACCACAGCGGCTCCTGCTTCGAGCCATCACTGGATCGCCAACCAGCCCTATCTGCTGCTCTCCATCACCGCGCTGTGCTGGGCCGGCAATGCCATCGTCGGGCGGCTTGCCGCAGGCCACATCCCGCCGGTGACGCTGTCCTTCCTGCGCTGGTCCTTTGCCTTCCTGCTGGTGCTGCCCTTCGCCTGGAAGCACCTCGCCAAGGACTGGCCCGCCATCCGCGGCCGGCTCGGTCTGATGATCGTGCTCTCGATCACCGGCATCGGCGCCTTCAACACCCTGCAATACTGGGCGCTGGAGCACACCCAGGCGCTGAACACGCTGCTGTTGCAGTCGGCCGCGCCGCTGATCGTGGCCGTGTGGTCGCTGATCATCCTGCGCGTCCGCCTGACGGCCGCGCAAGCCCTTGGCGTGCTGCTCTCGCTGTGTGGCGTGCTGACGATCCTGCTGCGGGGCGACATCACCACGCTGTCCAACATCCAGTTCAACAAGGGCGACCTGATCTTCATGGTCGCGCTGGTGATTTTTGGCCTCTATTCGGTGCTGACGCTGAAGCGGCCTGCGATCCACGGCCTGTCGTTCCTCGCCTTCACCTTCGGCTGCGGCGCGGCCTGCCTCGTTCCGCTGCAGATCTGGGAATTGTCCGCCCGCCCGGTGATGGCGCTCGATGCGCCCAACCTGCTGACGCTGTTCTACGTCGCGGTCTTCCCCTCGACGCTCGCCTATCTCTGCTTCAACCGCGGCGTGGCGCTGATCGGCGCCAACCGCGCCGCGCCGTTCTTCCACGTCGTGCCGGTGTTCGGCGCGATCATGGCCATGGTCTTCCTGGGCGAGCGTCCGCAGGCCTTCCATTTCCTCGGCTTCGCGCTGGTGCTGACGGGCGTGTTCGTCGCCTCGCGCAGGCAGGCTGCCTAGGGCGCCTTGAACTTGCTGTAGGCTTCGCTGGTCGCGATGATCACATGCGCCTCGCAGCCGTTGCGGCGATGGGGATCGGCCTGCTTTTCGTAAGCTTCCGACGTCATCATGTCGAGAAAGGCCGCCACCGAGGGGTAGCGGACCAGCGCGACGAAATCCCAGCGATTGCCGGCTTGCGGGCCGAGTGCGACGGCCATGGCGTCGCCGGTCCAGAGCAGCGTTCCGCCGCGCGCCTTGATCATCGGCACGGTCACCGCGCTGTAGCGCAGATAGGCGTCCCAGCCCGTGCCGGCGCCGTCGAGCGAGCGCTCACGGAAACGCATCAGGTTGAGCATCACCACGGGGGCGCGCTGGTCGAGCCGCTCCAGGCCATCGACGTTCAGGATATCCACGGCCACCATCGCCTCCTCAGGGGTTCGCGTGCATTGTAGCATTGCGGCAGCGTGGCTTGTGCCGCAACCGGAATCCGGCGCAAGCTTCCATCCACAAGATGACCGTCCCGGCGCCCGCGCCATCGGCCTCGTCCCCGGCCGGCTGGCTCACGAACCAACCCTATCTGCTGTTGAGCCTGACCTCGCTGTTCTGGGCCGGCAACATCGTGCTCGCGCGCCATGTGGGCAGCCACATCCCGCCGATCACGATGACCACCATCCGCTGGTTCGGCGTCTTCTTCATCCTGCTGCCCTTCGCCTGGCCCCACCTCAGGCGCGACCGGCCGGCGCTGCGCGCCCAGCTGCCGCTGATGCTGCTGTTGTCGCTGGTCGGCTTCGCCTTCAACAACGCGATCTCGTACTGGGCCATGCAGTATACCGAGGCGCTGAACGCGCTTCTGATCCAGTCCTCAGGGCCCCTGTTCGTGGCGCTGTGGTCGCTGGTGCTGTTCGGCGTGCGGCTGACCGCGGCGCAGGCCGCCGGCATCGTCATCTCGCTCGCGGGCGTGCTGACCATCATCCTGCGCGGCGATTTCGCCGCGCTCGCCGGCATCGCCTTCAACAAGGGGGACGTGATGTTCGCGTCCTCCCTGGTGTCGTTCGGACTCTATTCCGCGCTGATCCCGCGCCGGCCGAAAATCCACCAGCTCTCCTTCATCTCCTTCACCACCTGCTGCGGCGCGCTGATGCTGCTGCCGGGCGCGGCCTGGGAGTTCTGCAACGGGACGCTGCTGACGCTCGACGCGCTGACGCTCGCCACGCTGGCCTACATCCTGGTCTTTCCTTCCACACTCGCCTATCTCTTCTTCAACCGCGGCGTGGCGCTGATCGGGCCGAACCGCGCCGCGCCGTTCTTCCACCTGGTGCCGGTGTTCGGTTCGGCGATGGCGATCCTGCTGCTCGGGGAGAAGCTCAGGCTGTTTCACCTGATCGGCTACGCGCTGGTGCTCGCCGGCGTCGTGATCGCGTCGCGGCAGGGCTCGGCGGCGAAATAATTCCGCCGCCCCGGCGACGCACGGCCCCGCCGCGCCAAGCTGCCGCCTTCCGGTTCCGATGCGGACAGGCTAGATTCCCGGCCAACGACAACGGGAAGCGTCCGGAATGTCTTCATCGCTCATCGGCAGCCTGCGCGCCGTTGTACGCAACCGCCGCAATTTCGCGTAAGAGACGAACGGCCCCGCTGCCGGGCAGCGGGCCGCAACAAGAACCGACAAACCAAATCGGGAGCGAGACATGCCGAAATTCAGGGTGGTGACGCCGAAGGGCGCGAGCTTCACGGTCGCTGGCAGCGACTATTCCTTTGAGCGGGAGGCGCTCGATCCGATCGAGGCCGAGATCGTGGAAGCGCCGGCGAACGAGGCCGAGTTCATCGCCGCCGCGCGGACCGCCGACGCCATCTATGCGAAGGGCATGCCGATCACCAAGGCCGTCATCGACGCGCTGGAGAACTGCAAGGTCATCACGCTCGGCTCCGTCGGCGTCGACAGCGTCGACATCAAGGCCGCCACCGCCCGTGGCATCCCCGTGACCAACATTCCCGACACCTTCATCGAGGAGGTCGCCGATCACGCCATGATGCTCCTGCTCGCGGGCTTTCGCCGCCTGGTCGAGCAGGACCGGATGGTGCGCAGCGGCCGCTGGGCCGAGGGCCGTCCGGCGCTCCTGAAGATTCCGCGCCTGATGGGACAGACGCTCGGCTTCATCTCGTTCGGCCGCGTGGCGCGCGCGGTTGCCAAGCGCGCCGCGCCCTTCGGGCTCAGGATGATGGCCTACGATCCCTTCATCCAGGAAACGCTGATGTACGACCACGGCGTGATGCCGGCGACGCTGAACGAGGTGCTGTCGCAATCGGACTTCGTCTCGATGCACGCCCCGGCGCGGCCCGAGGTGCATCACATGCTGACCGAGAAGCATTTTCGGCAGATGAAGAAGAGCGCGATCTTCATCAACACCGGCCGCGGCGCCACGGTCGACGAGGAAAGCCTGATCAAGGCCTTGCAGGAGGGCTGGATCGCCCACGCCGCGCTCGACGTGCTGGAGAAGGAGCCGCCGTCGCACAACAATCCCCTGCTCGGCATGGAGAACGTCACGCTGACCGCCCACGTCGCCTCGGCCTCGGCGCGGTTCGACGAGGCGCGCAAGCGCCGCGTCGGCTACGAATTGTCGCTGGTGCTGTCGGGCATGTGGCCGGTGAGCTGCGTCAACCCGTCGGTGCTGCAGAACACCGCGCTGCGGCGCTGGCAGCCCGTCAGCATGGACCGCGGCCCGAACAGCTAGGCGGCAGGGGGGCCTGCAAATGGTAGCGGCAGCGCTACCAAGCAAAATAGCACAAGCCCCTCCACTCCCTCTCCCCGTTCTTACGGGAAGAGGGTTGGGGTGAGGGGCTCTATCCGAGGAGAAGGCGGGAGTCGGATTCGCGGAGACTCCCCCTCACCCGGATTGCATCTTCGATGCAATCCGACCTCTCCCCGCAAGCGGGGCGAGGTGAAAGGAGTGCACGGCCCGATCAGCCCGCCGGCATCATGACGATGCCCTTGTCCTTGGGCCAGCGAATGCGCCAGGCGAACTTGATTTCCTTCATTTCGCCCGGCTTGGCATCGAACGCCCATTCCAGCACGCCGCGTTTGTCGCGGATGTTGGTCGAGGTCGGCGGCGTGGTCGACGGCAGCATCTCGACCGCGATGTCCTCGTTCTCGCTGACGGGAAGCTGATCC
Organism: Bradyrhizobium sp.; assembly: GCF_028868675.1. Taxonomy (GTDB): domain Bacteria; phylum Pseudomonadota; class Alphaproteobacteria; order Rhizobiales; family Xanthobacteraceae; genus Bradyrhizobium. Next base: position 18,910 of record NZ_JAGWUA010000033.1, on the reverse strand, counting down.
TCGATCGCGATCCGCATCTGGAAGTCGTGACCGTTGCGCACGACGGTACGGAACGAGCGCACGTCCGTCCTGGACGACGAGATCACGCCCGCGGTCCCTTCGTTCTGGCGGATCACGGAACGCTCGATCTTCACCTTGTCGTCGGCGCCGAAGCCGAGCCGGACCGCATCGTTCCGAGCGAACGTCGTGAACTTGCTGCGACCGACGAACACGTTGTCGCGATAGATCGCGACCTTGCCCGGAAGCAGCGGCACGTCCTCGGCGGGCCTGAAGCTCGCCTCCAGATAGGCGGTCGGGTCGACGACGGGGGCCGCGCGGATGGCGAGATCGGGCGTGACCGTGACCGTGGAGATCAGGAGGCTCTTGGCGCCTTCATTGGCGCCGAGGCTGACGCGCCCCGCGATCTGATAGATGGCCTGGAAATCCCCGATCTCGGCGCCGGCCATCTGCTCGTCCGCACGCTCGCGCGGCTCGGCGGCCTCGGCCTTGTTGAGCTGCGCCGATTGCACCGCCCGCGCCGCAGGCGCGGGCATCGCCATGTCGGAGGCCGTTCCGAGCGCCAGCGGCCTCGGGATCTGCGGATACCTGACCACCAGCGAGTTGAGCTCGGGCGCGCTGCCGCCGCGGGCGATGCGCACGGTGGAGACGCCGAGCGCGACGCTCGACCAATCCTCGCCGGTCGCCTGCGTCACCTCGGCGCGGCGCACCAGTTCGAGCTGCGGCTTGCGATCCCTGGTGCCGGTGTCGAGACGGGCGTCGTAGAGCGGCAGCCAGCGGGCATTGCGCACCGCATAGGTCACCCGCAGCGTGGCTCTGGTCGCCGCGGCCGCCGCAACGTCGATGCGCACCTCGAGCTTGCTCGGCGGCTTGGCGGCGCGCTCGGCCTCGAGCTGGGCGATCTGGCGGTCGATCTGGCGCTGCTTGCGCTGGGCGTCGCGGATCGCGGTGCCGGCGGTCGCAATCTCTTCGGCCACCGCGGCGAACGCCGCGCGCCATTCGGTGATCGGCCGCGCCTCGCCCTTGTCGCCGATCCCGGCGGGTGAGGATTCGGCAAAACGCTCGGCGAACTTCCGCCGCGCATTGGCTGCATCGATCGTACCCTGCAGACTGGCACGCTCGTCCTTCAGGGCTTCGATGCGCTTGTCGAGTTCGGGCAGATTGACGGGCGGCGCCGCGCGCGGCGGGCGCGCGTCGATCGGTCCGATCGTGAGTCTTGCGCCGGCCTCGCCCTCGACCCGCAGCGATGAGGCGTCAAGGACGAGCGGAAAATCCCGCGCGACCAGCGTGCTGTCGCCGGCCGGAAGATCGAGCGCGATGACGCGGGTGACGCTCGCGCCATCTGGATAGACGGTGACGGCATCGATGGCCGATGTCGCGTCCACATCGGCGGCCAATGCATGCGGTGCGACGGATGCCGTCACCAGCACCAGGCCCGTCGTCGCCAGACGTCTTGCGGTCGTTCGCATCAATTCCTCCTGCCGGTATCGCCGCGCCGCCAGCCGGGCGCGCGAGAAGACGCCTCACCAACGTGGTGAGACGCAGCGAGGAAGGAACCGGTTCGATTGAGGTTTCCGTGGGGCGCCGGGGCGGCGGCTCCGGGGCCGCCGCCAGCCTTATCCCCCAGCCTTATCCTCCAGCCTTGCCCCTAGCCCTGGCCATAGAGTCGGCGGAGCAGATCGGTCACGTTACGGGCATCGGCCTTGGTCAGGATGCTCGCACGGTAACCTTCGACCGTCCGCGCGCTCAGGCGCATCAGCCGCGCGATCTCCTTGTTGGTCAGCCCGCCCGCGAGATGCTCGAGCACCTCGCGCTCCCGCCCCGTGAGCGGCTCGCGGCCGATGAGCCAGCGCTGCCGGTTCTGGTCCGGCGGAACGAACTCGTCGATGGCCGCATCGATACGGTCGACGATGTCACACCTGCAGAACGGCTTCTCGATGAAGTCGGATGCGCCGTTCTTGATGGCATCGACCGCCATGGCGATACTGCCATTGGCCGACGTCACCAGGACCGGCGCCATGCAGTTTTCCTCGCGGAGCCGCTTCAGGATATCGAACCCGGACCGATCCGGCGCATGCATCTCCAGCAGCACGCAGGCCGGCATCCGGATTTTCGCTTCCGACAGCAGCGAAGCGCCGTCGGCAAAGCAGATCACGTCATAGGCCTGCTGCTGCAGCGCCATCGAAAGGTATTCACGCGAGGCGGCATCGGTGTCGATGACAAATACCTCGCCTTTGGAAATCATGTTTCCCGGCATATCCGTCTCAACGATGTCTTGATCCAAACGAACCTGAGACGGTCCTCGGGCTACGTCGCCCGCTGGGCCGTCATGCGTCCGACATTCGCGCCGGCGCGCTCGGTGGTGGCGTTTTGTATACCAACCAGGTTCCCGAGTTTGACGATTCGGGTCAGAAATTTTACAGTTCGGGACATCTGCGGGAACAACTGGCAGGGACGGTTCGTGTGACCGATCTTCTTCGCAGCGCAGCCCTGACCTTCTACCCGGCGGTCGCCCGGTCGGTCGGGCTCGACCCCAGGCAGATGATGCGACAAGCGCGGCTTCCGCTGGCCTGCCTCGATCGGCCCGACGTGCGCATCGCGGTTGCCGGATTCCGCCGCCTGCTGGAAGCTTCGGCGGCCGCATCGGGCGCTCAGGATTTCGGGCTGCGCATGGCCGAGCGCGGCGGCCTGGTCAATCTCGGGCCGGTCGCCCTGGTGGTTCGCGAACAGGCGACCGTGGGCGGCGCGATCGAGGCGCTGGCGCGCTACATTCACATCCACCACGACGGCATGCGGCTGGACCTGCAGCGTGACGCCGAGGTCCTGACCATCGCGCTCGGTCTCCGCGGACGCCATCCCAGTGCGCGAAACCAGTCGACCGATCTCGGGCTCGGCACCATCCATCGGGTCATCCAGTCCGTGTGCGACGGCGACTGGCGGCCGCTCGAGGTGCACTTTCGCTATCCGCAGCCCCACAACCGCTCCCGCCATCGCGAATTCTTCCGCTGCCCGCTCGTCTTCAATTCCGAGATCGACGCGATCCTGATGTCGGTCCGCGACCTCGACCGCAGGATCCTGGCTGCGCATCCGCTGATGGCGAGCTACCTGCGCAAGCGGGTCGAGGCGATCGATACAAGGCCCACGAGCTGGGAGGAGAAGGTCGACGAGGTCGTGCGCGCGCTGCTTGCGAGCGGCGATTGCACGATCGAGCGCGTCGCGGAGCATTTTGCCTGCACCCGCCGCACCATCCACCGCCACCTCGCCGAGCGTGGCACCAGCTTCTCGGCCATCCTCGACGCGCAGCGCGCCGACCTCGCGACGCGGCTGATCGAGGACCCCGGCCGTCCGCTGCTGGCAATCGCGCAACAGCTCGGCTTCTCGGCCCAGAGCGCCATGGCGCGCTGGTTTCGCGGCCGCTTCGGCTGCACCATCACCGAATGGCGCAAGGGCGTGCGGCCGCAACCGCTCGCCGGCGCCGTATAGGTACCGCAAGTCATCGCCAAGCCGGCTGCGGCCGCGTGCCTGCGCACGTTGTCGCGCACAGCCAACCAATAAAAAAGCACGGCGCCCGAAAGCGCCGTGCTCTGTCTCCGTCCGGCTTTCGCGGAATGTCGTCTCAGCTATAGATCTCGAACAGGCCGGCACCGCCCTGGCCGCCGCCGATGCACATGGTCACGACGCCCCACTTCGCCTTGCGGCGACGGCCTTCCTGCAGGATATGGCCGGTGAGACGGGCGCCGGTCATGCCGAAGGGATGGCCGATCGCGATCGAGCCGCCGTTGACGTTGTACTTGGCGGGATCGATGCCGAGCTTGTCGCGGCTATAGAGGCACTGGCTGGCGAAGGCCTCGTTGAGCTCCCAGAGGTCGATGTCGTCGATCTTCAGCCCCGTGCGCTTGAGCAGCTTCGGGATCGCAAACACCGGGCCGATGCCCATCTCGTCCGGCTCACAGCCGGCGGACGCCCAGGCGACGAAGCGGCCGAGCGGCTGCAGGCCGCGCTTCTCGGCGTCCTTGGCTTCCATCAGCACGACGGCGGCAGCGCCGTCCGAGAGCTGGCTGGCATTGCCGGCGGTAACGTACTTGCCGGGGCCCCTCACCGGCTCGAGCTTGGCGAGGCCTTCGAGCGTCGTGTCAGGTCGGTTGCACTCGTCGCGGTCGACCACGTAGTCGACGATCGACTCGGCCTTGGTCTGCTTGTCGACCACCTTCATCCTGGTCTTCATCGGGACGATTTCGTCCTTGAACTTGTTGGCCTGCTGGGCGGCCGCCATGCGGCGCTGCGACTCCAGCGAATACTCGTCCTGGTATTCGCGGCTGAGCTTGTAGCGCTCGGCGACGATGTCGGCGGTGTCGATCATCGCCATGAAGATGTCGGGGGCGACCTTCAGCAGTTCCGGATCGACCGCTTCCTTGGGCAGCGGGCCACCGGGGATGGAGATGCTCTCGACGCCGCCGGCGACGATGCAATCCGATCCGTCCGAGCGGATCGAGTTGGCGGCCATCGCGATGGTCTGCAGGCCCGAGGAGCAGAAGCGGTTCACCGAGACGCCAGCCGTCGTCTTCGGCAGGCCCGCGAGCAGCGCGGCCTGGCGGCCGATGTTCGGCGCGCCATGGGCGCAATTGCCGAGATAGCTGTCCTCGACATAGTCCTTGTCGACGCCAGCGCGCTCGACGGCATGCTTGATGGCGTGGGCCGCCAGACTCATCGGCGCGGTGATGTTGAACCCGCCGCGGCCGGACTTCGCCAGCCCCGTGCGCGCATAGGAAACGATAACGGCTTCACGCATTATTTCTCTCCCTTTCGGACAGCTCGGTATTGAGGGTCGGGGGCTATTCGTACACAAACTGGGCGGCGCGACCTAACGAAAAACGCCGCCTCCGAGCACGGAGGCGGCGCCAGTTCCGCAGATCGGAATATCTCGATCGTCATTCCGAAGCGCGCGTTCGCGCGAACCGGGAACGACGTCCCCTCAGAACGTCAGCGCCTTGGCCTGCTTGACCTGCGGCAGCGCCTGTACATTGGCCAGCAGCTCCGCCGGCACTGCGCCGTCGACCTCGACGAGCGCGATCGCGTCGCTGCCCGGCGCGACGCGGCCGAGATGGAAGGTGGCGATGTTGATCCTGGCGTCGCCGAGCAGGCTCGCGAACTTGCCGATGAAGCCGGGCTTGTCCTCGTTGGTCACGTAGATCATCGACTTGCCGAACTCGGCGTCGACGCGGATGCCCTTGATGTCGACGAGCCGCGGCTTGCCGTCGGCATAGACGGTGCCGGAGACCGAACGCGACTGGCGCTCGGTGGTGACGATCACCGTGATCAGGCTCTCATAGTCGCTCTGCGCCGCGCGCACGATCTCGTCGACCACCATGCCGCGCTCCTTGGCGATGACCGGCGCGGAGACGACGTTGACCTCGCCGAGCATCGGCCGCAGCAGGCCGGACAGCACCGCCGAGGTCAGCGCCTTGATCTTCATCTCGGCGACATGGCCTTCATAGGTGATCTCGACCTTCAGGATTCCGGTCTCGGTGAGCTGGCCCGCGAACGAGCCGAGCTTCTCGGCGAGCGCGATGAACGGCTTCAGCTTCGGCGCCTCTTCCGCCGTGATCGAGGGGAAGTTGATCGCATTGGAGATCGCGCCGGACAGCAGATAGTCCGACATCTGCTCGGCGACCTGCAGCGCGACGTTCTCCTGCGCTTCCATGGTGGAGGCGCCGAGATGCGGCGTGCAGATCACGTTGGGATGGCCAAACAACACGTTCTTGGTCGCGGGCTCCTCGGCGAAGACATCGAAGGCGGCGCCCGCCACGTGCTTGGAGTTCAGCGCGTCGACCACCGCCTGCTCGTCGACCAGGCCGCCGCGGGCGCAGTTGATGAGGCGCACGCCCTTCTTCATCTTGGCGATCGCGGCCGCGTCGATGACGTTCCTGGTCTTCTCGGTGAGCGGGGTGTGCAGCGTGATGAAGTCGGCGCGGCGCAAGAGGTCGTCGAGTTCGACCTTCTCGACGCCGATGTCCCTGGCGCGCTCCGGCGACAGGAAGGGATCGAAGGCCACGACCTTCATGCGCAGGCCCAGCGCGCGATCGGCGACGATCGAGCCGATGTTGCCGCAGCCGATCACCCCTAGCACCTTGCCGGTGATCTCGACGCCCATGAAGCGGTTCTTCTCCCACTTGCCGGCTTGCGTCGAGGCGTCGGCCTGCGGAATCTCGCGCGCCAGCGCCAGCATCAGGGTGATGGCGTGCTCCGCGGTCGTGATCGAATTGCCGAACGGCGTATTCATCACGATGATGCCCTTGGCGGTGGCGGCCGGGATCTCGACGTTGTCGACGCCGATGCCGGCGCGGCCGATCACCTTCAGCTTCGCCGCCTTGTCGATGATCTTGGCGGTTGCCTTCGTCGCCGAGCGGATCGCCAGCCCGTCATAGTTGCCGATGATCTCGGCGAGCTTGTCCTTGTCCTTGCCGAGGTTGGGCTGGAAGTCGACCTCGACGCCGCGATCCCTGAAGATCTGCACGGCGGCGGGAGAAAGAGCGTCGGAAATGAGAACTTTGGGTTTGGTCATGGGAGCGATCCCTGATGGTCGAGAAATCTGAACTCGTCACCCGCGGGGAAAAGCGCGAAGCGCGTCTTCGCGCTCGAGACCCGCGGGTCCATCTGTCTTGATGGATGGCCGGGTCAAGCCCGGCCATGACGGGATGGAGGTAAAGCTGCTCACGCCGCCTTGGGCAGCGCGGCCTTGGTCTCGGCAAAGGCCCAGTCGATCCACTTCGTCAGCAGTTCGACGTCCTTCGCTTCCACGGTGGCGCCGCACCAGATGCGCAGGCCCGCCGGCGCGTCGCGGTAGTACGCGAAGTCGTAGCCGGCGCCTTCCTTCTCGACCAGCGCGACCAGCTTCTTGCAGAAGTCGGCCTGCGCATCCGCCGAGAGCGAGGTGATCGCGGGATCGGTGAACTTCAGGCACACCGAGGTATTGGAACGGATCGAGGCGTCCTTCGCCAGGAAGTCGATCCAGGGCGTCTTCGCCTTCCAGTCGGCGAGCACCTTGGTGTTTGCGTCGGCCCGCGCGATCAGCGCCTTCAATCCGCCGATCGACTTCGCCCAGTTCAGCGCGTCGAGATAATCCTCGACACACAGCATCGAGGGCGTGTTGATGGTCTCGCCGACGAAGATGCCTTCGTTGATCTTGCCGCCCTTGGTCATGCGGAAGATTTTGGGCAGCGGCCAGGCCGGCTTGTAGGTCTCGAGCCGCTCCACCGCGCGCGGAGAGAGGATCAGCATGCCGTGCGCGGCCTCGCCGCCCAGCGCCTTCTGCCAGGAGAAGGTGACGACGTCGAGCTTGGGCCAGTCGAGGGCTTGCGCGAACGCCGCCGAGGTCGCGTCGCAAATGGTCAGGCCTTCGCGCTTCGCGCTGATCCAGTCGGCGTTCGGCACGCGCACGCCGGAGGTGGTGCCGTTCCAGGTGAAGACGACGTCGGTCGCGGGATCGACCTTGGACAGATCCGGGATCTCGCCGTAGGCCGCGTTGAGCCTGGTGACGTCCTTGAGCTTCAATTCCTTGACGATGTCGCTGACCCAGCCTTCGCCGAAGGATTCCCAGGCAAGCGTGGTGACGGGCCGCGCGCCGAGCAGCGACCACAGCGCCATCTCGACCGCGCCGGTGTCGGAGGCCGGCACGATGCCGATGCGGTAATCGGCCGGCACCTCGAGCACTTCGCGCGTCAGATCGATCGCGAGCTTGAGCCTGGCCTTGCCGATCTTCGCGCGATGCGAGCGGCCGAGAGGGGCGTCCTTGAGATTTTGGGGATTCCAGCCGGGGCGCTTGGCACAGGGGCCGGAGGAGAAGTGCGGCACGTTCGGCCGCGAAGCGGGCTTCGCTGCAGTCATGGTCTACCCTTCCAGATAGTAAGCCTCCCGTTGGGGGGAGGTGTCCCGCGGCGGCTAATACGGGAAACGGGTAGAATCGTCAAGGAGCTTCCGACGTCTTACGCCGGAGTGATGGATCATTCGGCGACTCGTCCTGCGCTTCCGGTGCGGCGAGAGAGTTCAGCAACAGCCTCGCCTCGCCAATCAGCTGCGCCGCCCGGCGCCGGCTCCCGATCCTCAAAATGCACTGGTCGTCGGCCCGCACGACATAGTCGTTACCGACCTTGATCAAGGTATAGCTGGTCATCGCAATCCCCAAACCTGCCCGCGCCGGATGGGATACACCAAGCTACCACCGATCGTTCCGCGACGAACGTGAACGAAGGCCGGGTAGTTTATCAGCGCTTAACCGGAACCGATGTGCGCGCCGATTCCGCAATCGAGGCAACGGCCGCGACGACCTGCATCAAAAGCGGACAGTCATGCCGACATGGCTCGGCGCAAAGCCGAGCCGCTTGTAGAAGCGCTGCGCATCGATGCGGCTGTTGTGCGTGAACAGCTCCACGAGCTTGCAGCCCTTCGCCTTCGCCTCGCCGAGCGCCCACTGCACCAACTGCTCGCCGATGCCGCGGCTGCGGCAGTCGGAGGCGACGCGGACGTCCTCGATCAGTCCGCGCGAGGCGCCCTGCGAACTCAGGCCGGGCAGGATGCAGAGTTGTAGGCAGCCGACCACCCTGCCCTCGCCCGTCTCGGCGACCACGAGCCGCAGACCGGGATTGCGATCGACGGTTTCGAAGGCCTTGAAATAGGAATCGGGGAGCGGATCATCCAGCCGTTCGCGCGCGCTGCCAAGGTGATCGTCGGCGAGCATCGCCACGATCGCGGCGACGTCGTCGCGGCGGGCCCTGCGGATCGAGATGGCAACAGTCGCAGTCATGGCAGGCTCCAGACGATCACCGCGCCGGCGGCAGGCCGAGACAAGTCTCGGTCTCGCCGATCCAGCGCCGGATGGCGCCATGGCGGGCGAGGTCGAAGCCGCCCTCATGGGCGAGGCGGGTATAGGCGAGCAGCGAGACATCGGCGAGCGAAACCGCGTCGCCGACGAGGAAGCGGTGTGTGGAAAGATGCCGCTCCATCCGGTCGAGCGCGGCGTAGCCCCGCTGGACCTTCTCCGGATCGAGTTCCGACGCGCGCTTGCCGAGATAAACCATCTGGAAGCGGCACACCGCGACGTAGGGCTCGTGGCTGTACTGCTCCCAGAACAGCCATTCGTCCATCTTGGCCGCGACAAAGGCATCGCGCGGGATGAGGTCGCTGTCGCGGGCGAGATAGCGGATGATCGCGTTCGACTGGGCGAGCGTGCGGCCGTCGTCGAACCTGACGGTCGGCACCTGGCCGGCGCCGTTCATCGCGAGAAAGTCCGGCGTACGGGTCTCGCCCTTGCGCGTGTCGATCCCGACCCACCGGTACGGCAGCCCGAGCCGGTCGCAGACCCATTTCACCTTCAGGCAGTTGCCGGAATTGCCGTCGCCGTAGATCTGCATCGACGCCGCTCCCCTGGAGCCACAGAGCATCAGGGCGAGGCAGGCCTGTCAACCGGCGGCGCGGCCGGGAGCGGTCAGAACCTGTAGCCGAGGCCGACGCGCGCCGTGTGGATGTTCGATTCGAAATCCGCTCGCACGCGCTGGTACTCGTACTCGGCGCGGGCGAACAGTCCCCCGACCAGCATGGCGTCGAAGCCGAGGCCCGCGGAATAGCCGTAGACCAGCGTGGTCTTGCTGGCAGACATCGTGGCCCCCACCACCGGCGCCGGATAGGCGTCCACGAACCGATCGACCGTCTGGCTGCCCACGCCGCCGCCGATGAACGCATAGGGCAGGAAGCATCCCACCGCATAGCCCGCGCGCAGCCGCAGCGACCCGAAGTCGGACAGGTTGACCGTGGCGCCGTTGTTGGTCGTGGCGATGATGCTGTTGGACCCGTTGTAGGTGTAGCCCGCCGCATTCGTCGCGTGCCTGAAGCCGAAATGGACGTAGTTCGCCTCGACGCCGATGACGACCTCGTCCCATTGCGCGTTGTAGCCGGCAAAGGCGCCGAAGCCGCCATTCGTGCCGTGCGGGCGCGACAGCGACCCCAGGGTGTAGGCCGGGCCGGGGGACACGAATGTCCCCAGCAGGTCGCCGTTGAGCCCTGGCGGCACATTGGTGGTGATGGTGCCCCAGTCGGCTTGGCCGCCGACATAGTAGCCCTGCCAGTTCGGACGCGAGCTGGTCAGGCCGTCGGTGAACGCGCCGCGCAGGATCGGGAGATCCGGCATATCGGCCGCCTGAGCAGCCGTCACTGCTCCGCACATCGCCGCCGCCCACACGAGTCTACGCATCGCCACGCTCCATTGAACACGAACTTTTCGCGATGATCATGGCTCGTTAACCTTAACCAATGGTTGCGCCGGAGAGCCCAGCCGCGTTCGAGCGATGAAAAATACGCAAAGCTTAACGGCGCGGGAGCATCCCGCGCCGTTAAGACGTCTTAAGCGTTCGGCCGAACGATCAGCCCTTGGTGACCAGCGGCGGCATGTAGACCGGCGGGCTGTCGAGGTTCCAGCGCACGCCGAGCTTCAGGTCGTGCGAGGTGATGTGCTTGAACGTCGTCGGATTGTACGTGTTCGGACCGCTTCCGTCGAAGGTCTTGAGGTCGCCCGTCAGGCCGTCGCCCATGTCGAGGTAGCGGTAGGCGAGTTCGACGGTGAAGGCCGGCGAGACCTTGTAGGCGAGACCGGCGTGCGCCGCCCAGGCGAAGTTCCATTTCGCGACGTTGTCGCCATAGGCGAGGCCGGGAAGCGCGCCGCCGCCGTTGTTGGCGATGCCCTGGTCGGTGAAGCCGTTGATCGCCACCCGCGCGGTGCCGATGCCGGCGCCGACGAAGGGCGTGATGCACCACCAGGTACCGAGATCGACATAGGCGTTGGCCAGGAAGACCCACTCGTTCTTGGTCGCATGATAGGTGTCGGTGCCGACGCCGCCCGGATAGGTGATGCGGTCGGTGCCGAAGAACTGCGAATTGCCGCGATATTCGCCGGTGACGTCCGCGCGGAACCAGTTATTGAACTTGTAGCCGCCGCCGAGCCCGAAGATGCCGGCGTTGTTGAAGTTGAGCGTCTGCACCGAGGTGGTGTTGTTGGCGTCGAGCGCGTTGCTCAGGCGATCGACGCGCTGGTTGCTGAAGCCGATGTCGCCGCGCAGATACCAGCCGCCGAAATCCGCTACGGGAGCTGGCGCGTACATGGGCGGCGCCGCAATCGGCATATCGGCGGCGAACGCCATCGACGAGATCAGGGTTGCCGCGCCCGCGGCAAGGAGAGATTTAACGCTACGCATTGGCTTCGTCCTCTTGACCGATGAGGCGCCGCACGCCTCACTTTGAAAAACTCACGGCCGGACGATCGCACCAAATGCTTAAGCGCCGCTTAACCCTAATTTTTAAGGTTGATTCTTTCTCACCGAACACGCGAACACGCCGCAAGCCCTGCAAGAACAGGCCTCTCGCGCGCCGCAATTGCTAACGATCGGTGAACATGGAACCCGCTTTTAATGCACGTGACGCGGCAGCTTCGGCAGGAACACCGCGAGCAGGCCGATCGCCGGAAGCCAGGCGCAGACCTGATAGACGAACTCGATCGAGGTGCGGTCGGCAAGCTTGCCGAGCACGGCTGCGCCGAGGCCGCCGATGCCGAAGGCGACGCCGAAGAACACGCCCGAGATCATGCCGAAGCGGTGCGGCACCAGCTCCTGCGCGAACACGATGATCGAGGACGTGGTCGAGGAGATGATGAGACCGATGAACACGGACAGCACCGCGCTGCCGACGAGGCCGACATGGGGCAGCGCCAGCGTGAACGGCAGCGCGCCGACGATCGAGATCCAGATCACGATCTTGCGGCCGAAGCGGTCGCCGAGCGGGCCGCCGAGAAAGGCGCCGACCGCGTTCGCCGCGAGGAAGATGAACAGATAGATCTGCGCCGCCTGCGTCGACACGCCGAAGCGGTCGATCAGGTAGAAGATGTAGTAGCTCGACAGGCTCGAGACGTAGAGCTGCTTGGAGAACAGGAGCGCGACCAGCACCGCGAGCGCGACGGCGACGCGGCGCGAGCTCGGACCGTCCGGATGTGCGTGAAGCGGCGTCACCTTCCTGGCGGTGATCTGCGGCTTGTACCATCGGCCGATGCGCCACAGGATGATGATGGCGAGAAACGCGATCGACGAGAACCAGGCGATGCTGCCCTGCCCGAACGGCACGACGATCAGCGCCGCGAGCACCGGGCCCATCGAGGTGCCGAAGCTGCCGCCGAGCTGAAACACCGACTGCGCGAAGCCGTACCGGCCGCCGGAGGCGAGACGCGCGATCCGCGCCGATTCGGGGTGAAACACCGCCGAGCCGAGCCCGACGAAAGCGGCCGCCACCAGGATGACGAGATATTGGTGCGCCGCGCTCAGCAGCAACAGCCCGAAGAAGGTCGAGGCCATGCCGATCGCGAGCGAATAGGGCTGCGCCTTCCTGTCGGTGTAGTGGCCGACCACCGGCTGCAGCAGCGAGGCGGTGAACTGGAAGGCCAGCGTGATCAGTCCGATCTGCGTGAAGTCGAGCGCGTAGGCGTCCTTCAGGATCGGATACACCGACGCGATCAGCGACTGCATGGTGTCGTTGAGGAAGTGCGAGACGCTGATGCCGGCGAGCACGACATAGGCCGGTCCGGCGCCCGCAGCCCTGGCGGCGGGCGCCACATCGGCCACGACGACCGGCTCGGTCAGCGTTTCCTCGGAGACGACGACAGGCTTGTTCAAGGCGTTGCTTCCCGGCGGCCGCGGCGAATGCCACAGCCCGCTACCTACGATGGCGGCGGCGCCGTGACCACCGCCAAACGCCGATGGCTGGAATGCAGCTACGCCGCCGCCTGGCCCAGCGCCGACACGATGGTGTCGACGACGTCCTCGACCAGGATGCGGTCCTCGCCCTCGCCCATCACCCGGATCACGGGCTCGGTGCCGGAGGAGCGGATCAGGAGACGGCCATGGCCGTTGAGCCGCTTCTCACCGTCGGAGATCGCCGACTTCACCTCTACGGCGTCGAGCGGCTTGCCGCTGCGATAGCGGACGTTCTTCAGGATCTGCGGCAGCGGATCGAAGCGATGACAGACCTCGGAGACCGGGCGGCGCAGCTTCTGCACCACGGCCAGCACCTGCAGCGCGGCGACGAAGCCGTCGCCGGTGGTGGCGTAGTCGGACAGGATGATGTGGCCGGACTGCTCGCCGCCGAGATTGTAGCCGCCGCTCAGCATCTGCTCGAGCACGTAGCGGTCGCCGACCGGAGTGCGCACCAGGTCGAGCCCCTGCCCCTTCAGGAAGCGCTCGAGCCCGAGGTTCGACATCACGGTCGCGACGATGCCGGGACGCGACAGCCGTCCGTCCTCCTTGAAGCTCTGCGCGATCACCGCGAGCAGCTGGTCGCCGTCGACGATGTGGCCGCGCTCGTCGACCAGGATGACGCGGTCGGCGTCGCCGTCGAGCGCGATGCCGATGTCGGCGCGCATCTCGCGCACCTTCTTCGACAGGGCTTCCGGCGAGGTCGACCCGCACTCCTTGTTGATGTTGAAGCCGTCGGGATCGACGCCGATCGGCACCACGTCGGCGCCGAGCTCCCACAACGCTTCCGGCACCACGCGATAGGCGGCGCCGTTGGCGCAGTCGACCACCACGCGCAGGCCGTCGAGCGACAGGTCGCGCGGCAGCGTGCGCTTGGCGAATTCGATGTAGCGGTCATGCACGCCGTCGATGCGGCGGGCGCGACCGAGGCTCGCGCTCTGCGCCAGCCGCTTGTCGAGGCATTCATCGAGGAGCTGCTCGATCTGCCTCTCGACGTCGTCGGACAGCTTGAAGCCCTGCGGGCCGAACAGCTTGATGCCGTTGTCCTCGAACAGGTTGTGGGAGGCCGAGATCATCACGCCGAGATCGGCGCGCATCGACTTGGTCAGCATCGCGACCGCCGGCGTCGGCATCGGGCCGACCAGCAGCACGTCCATGCCGACCGAGGTGAAGCCGGCCACCATCGCGTATTCGATCATGTAGCCGGACAGACGGGTGTCCTTGCCGATCACGACCCGGTGGCGATGGTCGCCGCGCTGAAACGCAAGCCCAGCCGCCTGGCCGACCTTGAGCGCGAGCTCCGGCGTGATCAGCCCGTTGGCGCGGCCCCGAATCCCGTCGGTACCGAAATATTTACGGCTCATATCGTCCCCCACGGCAACCAGGAATCCCCAATACAACCACGGGGTGCCTCGGAGGCCCCGCCATCCCTGATTTGCTGGGCGTCTTATAATGCCATCGCGCATAAAATGGCTTCAAAAAATATGATGAATCATTACGGAACCTGGCGCGCGACCATCCTGGTAACCCATTGTTAACCTTCAAATTCCCATTTGGCGCCGCGAATCGGGATGGAACCCGCCATCCGCCCGCACGCTTCGCAGGGGGCCGGCCCGACTCGGTGCCGGCTGGGTGACCTTGTCGGAGCCGGAGACGGGGAGGTCTCCTGCAGCGCCTCACCGAGGCAATGCGTCTCGAGGTTGTCGGGCGATTTCGCTGCGCGGCGGGTCCGGTCACAGCAGCCTCCTCGCAAACGATTTGGCTGTGCATCCAACCATGCTAGAGACCATGAAAACCTTGGGTGCAACACTGAGTGCAAGACGGGCCGGGGAATACGTCCATGAAGCATATTACCTGCATTGAAGACCTTCGTGCGCTGCACAAGCGGCGCGTGCCGAAGGCGTTCTTCGACTATTGCGACCGCGGCTCCTACGCCGAGGAAACGCTGCGCGCCAATCGCGAGGATCTTCAGCAGATCAAGTTCCGCCAGCGCATCCTGGTCGACGTCTCCAAGCGCGACACCTCGACCGCGATTCTCGGAGAGCCCTCCGCCATGCCGCTGGTGCTGGCGCCGGTCGGCCTGTTGGGCATGCAGCACGGCGACGGCGAGATCCATGCCTGCCGCGCCGCGCAGGCCGCCGGCATCCCGTTCACGCAGTCGACGATGTCGATCTGCTCGATCGAGGACATCGCCGCCAATGTCGAGAAGCCGTTCTGGTTCCAGCTCTACGTGATGAAGGACCGCGGCTTCATCAAGGACCTGATCCAGCGCGCCATCGCCGCCAAGTGCAGCGCGCTGGTCCTGACCGTCGATCTGCAGGTCATCGGACAACGCCATCAGGACATCAAGAACGGCATGACGGTGCCGCCGGAATGGACGCTGTCGAAGATCCTGGATTTCGCCAGCAAGCCGGCCTGGGTGTCCGGCGTGCTGCGCGGCAAGCGGCGGACTTTCGGCAACATCGCCGGCCACGTGAAGAACGCCGGGGACCTCAACCGCCTCGCGGAATGGACCGCCTCGCAGTTCGACACCACGCTGAACTGGAAGGACGTCGACTGGATCCGCAGCATCTGGCCGGGCAAGCTGGTGATCAAGGGCATCCTCGACGTCGAGGACGCCGAGGAAGCGGCGAAGACCGGCGCCCAGGCGCTGGTCGTCTCCAACCATGGCGGTCGACAGCTCGACGGCGCGCCGTCATCGATCGAGGTGCTGCCCGAGATTGCGGACGCGGTGGGCTCGAAGATGGAGATCATGTTCGACGGCGGCGTCCGCTCCGGCCAGGACGTGATGCGGGCGCTCGCGCTCGGTGCGAAATCCTGCATGATCGGCCGCGCCTATGCCTACGGCCTCGGCGCCGGGGGACAGGCTGGCGTCGCCAAGGCGATCGACATCATCCAGAAGGAGCTGCTGACGACCATGGGCCTGTGCGGCGTCAACAGGGTGGACGAGATCGACGATCACATCATCGCGGTGTGACGACGCGTTCGCGTCACATCGGCGGCGTCAGGCCGTCGCGGCCGGCATAGATACGGCTGGTTTCGAACGCGCCATCCGGCCCCACGAGGGCTGGGACCCCGGAGGTTGCGGCCTATTCTCTCAAGTCTTTGTGAGATCGGCCTCGACCAGCGCGCGCAGTTCCGGCGTCACCTGCGGCCGCTTGCCGAACCACAATTCGAAGCCGCGCACGGCCTGGTGCAGGAGCATGCCGAGTCCGTCCGCCGTCTTCAGTCCGCGCGCCTGCGCGGCCGCGAGCAGCGGCGTGACCAGCGGCACGTAGACGAGGTCGGCCACCACGGCGTCTTGCGGCAGCCGCGCCACGTCGAACCCCAGCGCCGGCTGGCCGCGCATGCCGAGCGAGGTCGTGTTCACCAGCAGTCTTGCTCGGAGCAGCGCCTCGCCGATCCCCTCCCAGGAGACCGGATGGACGCGCGGACCAAAGGTTTTCGCGATCGCCTCGGCGCGCGCGATCGTGCGGTTGGCAAGATGAACCCGCTTGATGCCGCGCTCGATCAGGCCGAACACGACCGCGCGCGAGGAGCCGCCGGCGCCGAGCACGAGTGCGTCCTCCGCCGCATCCCAGCCCGGCGCGCAGGCGTCGAGATTGTTGATGAAGCCCTCGACGTCGGTGTTGGTCGAACGCAGCTCACCGTTCTCGAACCACAGCGTGTTGGCGGCGCCGACGGCGCGGGCCCGCTCGTCCGGCTGCGAGAGCGCAAGCACGCCCTCCTTGTGCGGGATGGTGACGTTGGCGCCGACGAAACCGCGCAGCGACAGCCGCAGCACGAAATCGCGCAGATCCGCCGGCGGGACGGCCTCGATCACATAGCCGCCCGCGATGCCGAGCGTCCGCAGCCAGTAGTGATGGATCAGCGGCGAGCGCGAATGCGCCGCCGGCCAGCCGATCAGGCAGGCGGCAGGAGCTTCAGGCACGGTGTTCCTCCGTGGCGCGGGCTTGCAAGGCCCCTTCCGAGTTGTCGTGTCGCGATCCATTTCGCGTCCCGCAGGTGCTGTCAAGCGGACCGCCGGCGCTGCCGCGACGACCTCGCGGCGTGTGAACACGGTGGCCCGCAGATTGACCAGGCTATTAATTGGGGGTACAGTAATTTGGTGAAGATCACGTTTGATCCGTTGAAGCGTCAGGCCACTCTCGATGAGAGGGACTGGACTTTGCCGACGCTGCGATCATTTTTGCTGGCCCGACCATCTCCGTTCAGGACACCCGGCAGGATTATGGCGAGCCTCGCTATCAGACCGTTGGATTCCTGGCGAGACGGATGGTCATGATGGTCTGGACGCCCAGAGGCACCGCCCGGCACATCATCTCGATGAGAAAATGCAATGAGCGTGAGAAAGCGAAGTATCAAGAGCGATTTGGTCAGGGTTGATGCTCATCGCGTCACCCGGGCCGAATATGAAGAGGCGCCCGAGCTTACGAAGGACATGCTCGATCGTGCCGAGATTCGGCACGGCAACCGGATCGTCAAGCGCGGCCGTCCCCCGATCGAGCACCCCAAGGAGGCGGTGAAGCTACGATTGGACCACGATGTTCTCGCAGCCTATCGCAAGACCGGCAGGGGATGGCAAACGCGCATCAATGCCGATCTGCGAAAGGCCGCGAAGAGACTCGCCGGCTGATCACGCCGCGTCGCGATGCGCGGCGATGATCTGGTCGGCGGCGCGTCCCGTCACCTCGGCCATGTGGTCGAACTGGCGGGTGAAGCTGCCGGCACCGGCGGTGGCGGAGCGCAACTCGACGATCAATTCGCCGATCTCGGCCTCCGGCATCATGGCGCGCACGCAATCCCAGCCGCTCCAGCCCTCGCGGGTATCGAAGCCGAGGATCTGGCCGCGCCGCGCCGACAGGATCGCGTTGATCTTGGCGGTCGCTTCCGTCGGACAGACGATCTCGACCACGTGGATCGGCTCCAGCAGCACCGGCTGGCATTGCGGCAAGCCTTCGCTGAGACCGATCCGCGCCGCCGTGCGGAACGCAAGGTCGGAAGAATCGACGCTGTGGTAGGAGCCGTCGGTCAGGATCACCTCCAGGTCGGTGACGGGGAAGCCGAGCGGACCGCGCGCCAGGCCGTCGACCACGCCCTCCTCCACCGCCGGGATGTAGTTGCGCGGCACCGCGCCGCCGACCACCTTCTCGGCGAACCTGAAGCCGTTGCCGCGCGGCATCGGCTTGATGTCGAGCACGACGTCGCCGAACTGGCCGTGGCCGCCGGACTGCTTCTTGTGCCGGCCGCGCTGGGTGATCGGCTTGCGGATCGTCTCCTGGTAGCCGATCGCCGGCGGATGCGACTTCACGCTGACGCCGAAGCGGTCGTGCAGCCGCTCGGTGGCGACCCGCAGATGCATTTCGCCCTGTCCCCACAGCACCGTGTCGTGGGTCTGGGCGTTCTGCACCATGACCAGCGAGGGATCCTCCTCGTGCAGCCGGGTCAGCGCCTGGCCGAGCTTGACGTCGTCCTTGCGGTCGGCGGCCGCAATCGAGATCGCGAGCACCGGCGGGGTCGGCTCGACCGCGATCAGGGCGGAAGGCTGCGCCTTGCCGCTCGAGATCGTGTCGCCGGTCTTGATCGGATCGAGCTTGCCGAGCGCCACCGTGTCGCCGACCTCCGCTGCAGGGCGCTTGCTGTCGTAGGCGCCGTTGACGGCGAAAATGCCGGAGATGCGGCTCGTTCCGCCGGAGGAGGATTGCAGCGTGGCACCGTCTTCGAGATGGCCGGCCAGGAGCCGCGTCAGCGACAGTTTTCCGCCGTGCTGCGAATGCAGCGTCTTGAAGACGTAGCCGAGCGCGTCCTTGCCGTCGGCCGCGCCGAGACGTCTTGCGGTCTCGGCGATGCCGGGCGCCTCGTGACGCAGCGCCTTCAGCAGGCGCAGCACGCCGTTCTCGCGGCTGGCAACGCCGAGCAGCACCGGACAGATCAATCCCTCGCGCAGTTCGCGCGCGAGGTCGTCGAACACCGCATCGCGCGGCGGCTGGATGTCCTCGAGCAACTGCTCCATCAGCGCGTCGTCGTGATCGGCGAGCTTCTCCAGCATCGAGAAGCGCGCCTCCTTCTCGCGGTCGAGATCGCCGCCTTCGAGCGCGACGACTTCGGACGCCTTGTGCTCGCGATAGACG
>NZ_JAGWUA010000032.1 GCF_028868675.1 Bradyrhizobium sp. | reverse complement strand
GGAGGGGCGCAATCTCTCCGAAAAGCCCGCCCGTAGCAAGCGCAAATGGCCCAAAAAAGCCCCATCGCGTGTTATAGCTGGCCGCAACAAATCGGCTCAAAAATCGGGACTTGCGATGTCAGACCTCCGCCAGAATACGGGCGCCGTGCCGGCCGAGACCAACCCGCTGCTGAGGGCCTGGACGACGCCGTTCGGCACCCCGCCGTTCGACGAGATTGCGCCAGAACACTTCCTGCCGGCCTTCGAGCAGGCCTTCGCCGACCACTCCGCCGAGATCGCCGCCGTCACCAACGACCCCGCGACGCCCGACTTCGCCAACACCATCACGGCGCTCGAGCGCTCCGGCAAGCTGCTGACCCGGGTGGCCGCGGTGTTCTACGACCTGGTCTCCGCGCATTCCAGCCCGGCCATCCTGGAGATCGACAAGGAGGTTTCCTTGCGGATGGCGCGGCACTGGAATCCGATCATGATGAACGCCGTGCTGTTCGGTCGCATCGCCCAGCTCCACGAGAACCGCGCCGCGCTCGGGCTGACCGGGGAACAGCTGCGCCTGCTGGAGCGGACCTACACCCGCTTCCACCGCGCCGGCGCCGGGCTCACCGAGGACGCCAAGACGCGGATGGCCGAGATCAACGAACGGCTCGCCCAGCTCGGCACCAGCTTCAGCCATCATCTGCTCGGCGACGAGCAGGACTGGTTCATGGAGCTCGGCGAGGACGATCGCCAGGGCCTGCCCGACAGCTTCGTTGCCGCCGCCAAGGCTGCTGCTGAGGAGCGCGGGCTTGCCGGCAAGGCGATCGTCACGCTGTCGCGCTCCTCGGTCGAGCCGTTCCTGAAGAGCTCGGCGAGGCGCGACCTCAGGGAGAAAGTCTACAAGGCCTTCACCGCCCGCGGCGACAACGGCAACGCCAACGACAACAACGCGACCATCGTCGAGGTGCTGAAGCTGCGCGAGGAGAGCGCCGGGCTGCTCGGCTATCCGACCTACGCCGCCTACAAGCTCGAAGACTCCATGGCCAAGACCCCGGAGGCGGTGCGCGGCCTCCTCGAGCGGGTCTGGAAGCCGGCCCGTGCCCGCGCGCTCGCCGACCGCGACGAGATGCAGGGGCTGATCGCGCAAGAGGGCGGCAATTTTAGGCTCGCGCCCTGGGACTGGCGCTACTACGCCGAGAAGCTTCGCCTGCAGCGGGCCAATTTCGACGACGCCGCGATCAAGCCCTATCTGACGCTGGACCACATGATCGCCGCTGCCTTCGACTGCGCCACCCGCCTGTTCGGCATCACCTTCACCGAGCGGAAGGACGTGCCCACCTGGCATCCGGACGTCCGGGTCTGGGAGGTCCGCGACCGCGACGGGCGCCACAAGGCGCTGTTCTACGGCGACTACTTCGCCCGGCCGTCGAAACGCTCGGGGGCCTGGATGACCTCGCTGCGCGACCAGCAGAAGCTCGACGGCGACGTCGCGCCGCTGGTCATCAATGTCTGCAACTTCGCGAAGGGCGCGGGCGGCGAGCCCGCGCTGCTGTCGCCCGACGACGCCAGGACCCTGTTCCACGAGTTCGGCCACGGCCTGCACGGTATGCTCTCCAACGTCACCTACCCGTCGCTGTCGGGCACCTCCGTGTTCACCGACTTCGTCGAATTGCCCTCGCAGCTCTACGAGCACTGGCAGGAGCGGCCCGAGGTGCTGCAGCAGTTCGCGAGACACTACCGGACCGGCGAGCCGCTGCCCGACGATCTCCTGCAGCGTTTCCTCGCCGCGCGGAAGTTCGGCCAGAGCTTTGCCACCGTCGAGTTCGTCTCCTCGGCGCTGGTCGACCTCGAATTCCATACCCAGCCGGCCTCCGCCGTGCAGGACGTCCAGGCTTTCGAGCGGAAGGAGCTGGAAAAGATCGGCATGCCCGAGGAGATCGCGCTGCGCCACCGGCCGACCCAGTTCGGCCACATCTTCTCCGGCGACCACTATGCCGCGGGCTATTACAGCTACATGTGGTCGGAGGTGATGGACGCCGACGCCTTCGGCGCCTTCGAGGAGGCCGGCAACATCTTCGATCCCGCCGTCGCCAAGCGCCTGCACGACGACATCTACTCCTCCGGCGGATCGGTCGATCCGGAAGCCGCCTACGTCGCGTTCCGCGGCAGGCCGCCGGAGCCCGACGCGCTGTTGCGCCGCCGGGGCTTGCTGGAAGACGCGAAGGCCGCCTGAGATGGGGGCGATGCGCCGGCTGTATGGACTGTTCTCGCTGCTTGCCGTTCTCATGCTCGGGCCGGGTGCCGCCCAGGCCCATCCGCATGTCTGGATTACCGCCACGAGCGAGCTGATCTATGCGCCGGATGGCTCCGTCACCGGCGTGCGCCACGCCTGGACTTTCGACGACATGTTCTCGGCCTATGCGGTGCAGGGGCTCGAAGGCAAGACCAAGGGCGCCTACACCAAAGATGAGCTGGCGCCGCTGGCGCAAACCAATGTCGAGTCGCTGAAGGAATACGCCTATTTCACCTTCGCCAAGGCCGACGGGCGGAAGGAGCGCTTCCAGGAGCCGATCGACTATTTCCTCGACTACAAGGACGCGCTGCTGACCCTGCATTTCACGCTGCCGTTGAAGAACCCGCTCAAGCCGAAGCAGCTGGTGCTGGAGGTGTTCGACCGCGCCTTCTTCATCGAGTTCAAGATGGCGGAGAAGGACCCGGTCACGCTGGCGGGAGCACCGGCCGGCTGCCGGATGAAGCTCGAGCGTCCCGGCGACGGTGCCGCGAGTGCGCAGAAGCTCAACGAGCAGACCTTTGCGGACGGCGAGAACGCGAATTTCGGCCTGATGTTCGCCAACAAGATCACCGTGGATTGTCCGTGATGCCGCTGGTCCGTTCGCTGCTGGCGCGCGGGCTGCTCGCCGCGGCCACGTTCGCCGTAATCGGGCTCGCGCTCGATGCCGCGCTTCGTGACCTCCTGGCGCAAACGCCGTTCGGCGCGCCGCGCCGGGCGCCGGAGCCCGGGGTTGGCGGCGTCTTCGGCTGGCTGCTGGCCAAACAGTCCGAATTCTATCGCGAGATGTCGGCCACCATCCGTGCCGCGAAATCCGACGGCTCGGCGGTCTGGACGCTGCTCGCGATCTCCTTCGCTTACGGGATATTCCATGCCGCCGGTCCCGGTCATGGCAAGGCGGTGATCTCCTCCTATCTCGTCGCCAACCAGGAGACCGCACGGCGCGGCATCGTGCTGTCGTTCGCCTCCGCGCTGCTGCAGGCGCTAGTGGCGGTCCTGGTCGTCGGCATCGCCGCCTGGGCGCTGAACGCCACCGCGAAGACCATGTGCGGCGCCGAGAAGGTGATCGAGATCGCAAGCTACGCCCTGATCGCGGCCTTCGGCGCCCGCCTGGTCTGGGTGAAAGGCGGCGCCTTCGTCCGCGCGCTGCAGGCTTCGCGGCCGGAGCCGGCGGTGGCCGGAGCCGGCCATCATCATGGCCATGGCCACGATCATCATCATGACCACGCGCATGGACATGACCACGTCCATGACGAACATTGCGGCCATTCCCACGGGCCGGAGCCGGTCGAACTCGCCGGGCCCGGCGGCTGGCGGCGCGGGCTCGCCGCGATCGTGAGCGTCGGAATCAGGCCCTGCTCGGGCGCGGTCCTGGTGCTCGTGTTCGCGCTCGCCCAGGGCCTGTTCTGGGCCGGGGTTGCCGCGACCTTCCTGATGGGGCTCGGCACCGCGATCACGGTCGCGACCATCGCGGTCGTGGCAGTCTCCGCCAGGGACGTGGCACGGCGTCTCAGTGCGGGGCGCGAGGGCGGCGGCGTGCTGATCATGCGCGGCATCGAGTTCGGCGCCGCCGGCCTCGTGCTGCTGTTCGGCGCCGGCCTCCTGTTCGGCTACCTCGCCGCCGAACGGACGACGTGTTTTTGAGCTGAATCCTCGTGCCCGGACGCAGTTTCGTAGCCCGGATGGAGCGAAGCGTAATCCGGGACGGCACGAATCGCGGATGCCCCCGGATTGCGCTTCGCTCCATCCGGGCTACGGCCTTGGGGCGCTGCACCGCGTCCGGGACACGGGAGTGGTGCAAGCGCCTCACACCGGCAAAAAGCGCTTCAGCGCCGGCATGAAGAAGATCGCGATGTTGATCGCGAAGGCGACGCTCCAGAGGATGGAGCGCAGGGTCGGGCGGTTGCCGACATAGGTGAAGACATAGGCGATCCGCACGATCAGGAACAGCACGGCGAGTTCGTCGACCAGGCGCTGCGGGGACTCGCGATATTCGGCGAGCAGCACCGCGACGGCGAAGAACGGAAACGCCTCGATGCCATTCTGGTGCGCGCCGAGCGCCCGCTCGGCGAGCGCATCCCGGTAGAAGGCCGGATCGCGCGGCCTGGCATTGTCGAAGCGGCGGGATCTCGCCCACTTGATCGCCACGATCGTCAGGAGATAGAGCAGCAGCGCTCCGAACACGCACCATTCCGCAAGGGTCATTGTTTCCGTCCCCTCTCGGGTGAAAGGTAGCGAAATCGGGCTCGTCTTGACAAGCTCGGTGCAACGCGCGAACCCAGCTTCATGTCCAGCGTCATCGGAATCGATGCAGCCAAATCAGCCGCGGCGCCCGGTCCGCAGCGCGTCGGCGTGCTCCTGATCAACCTCGGCACGCCGGACACGGCGGATGCTCCGGGCGTTCGCGTCTACCTGAAGGAATTTCTGTCCGATGCCCGCGTCATCGAGGACCAGGGACTGGTCTGGCAGTTCGTGCTCAACGGCGTCATCCTGCGCTCGCGTCCGCGCACCAAGGCGCTCGACTACCGCAAGATATGGAACAACGAGAAGAACGAGTCGCCGCTCAAGACCATCACGCGCTCGCAGAGCGACAAGCTCGCGGCCGCGCTCTCCGACCGCGTCCATGTCGCGGTCGATTGGGCGATGCGTTACGGCAATCCGTCGATCCGCTCGGGGATCGATGCGCTGATCGCGCAGGGCTGCGACCGCATCCTAGCGGTCCCGCTCTATCCGCAATATTCGGCCTCGACGTCGGCGACCGTCTGCGACGAGGTGTTTCGCGTGCTGTCGCGCCTGCGCGCGCAGCCGACGCTTCGGGTGACGCCGCCTTATTACGACGACCCCGCCTATATCGAGGCGCTCGCCATCTCGATCGAGACGCATCTTGCGAGCCTCCCGTTCAAGCCCGAACTGCTCGTCGCCTCCTTCCACGGCATGCCGAAATCCTATGTCGACAAGGGCGACCCCTACGCGACCCACTGCGTCGCCACCACCGAGGCGCTGCGCCGCCGGCTGGGGATGGATGCGTCAAAACTCCTGCTCACCTTCCAGTCGCGCTTCGGCAACGACGAATGGCTGCAGCCCTATACCGACAAGACGATGGAGCGGCTGGCGCGGGAGGGCGTGCGCCGCATCGCGGTGGTGACGCCGGGCTTTGCCGCCGACTGTCTGGAGACGCTGGAGGAGATCGCGCAGGAGAACGCCGAGATCTTCCGGCACAATGGCGGCGAACGGTTTTCCGCCATCCCCTGCCTCAACGACAGCGATCCCGGCATGGACGTGATCCGGACGCTGGTACTGCGCGAACTACAGGGGTGGCTCTGAAGGCAGGCTTTAGCGGCGGGCTTCAGCAGGGCTTAACCTTTGTCCTAGGTTGACCCCGCGGCGTTTCAAGAGCCTGCTTGCCAATACTTTTCGAAAGGCGTTCCTCCTCCGTCCATCTTGCGGAAGGGCTGCCGGACGCCGACGTCAACAGCGCCGCTGAACCGGCCGGGCAGCCGTCCCGACCAATAGACGGCGCGGGATGGGCCTTTCCCGCCTTGGAGGAGCTATGAGCGGTTTCGATATTTTCGCAATTGCATTGGTATTGCTCGTCATCGTCACGCTGCTCGCCGGCGTGAAGACCGTACCGCAGGGCTATGACTGGACCATCGAGCGGTTCGGCAAGTACACCCACACGCTGTCGCCCGGGCTCAACCTGATCGTGCCGTATTTCGACCGCGTCGGGCGCAAGATCAACATGATGGAGCAGGTGATCAACATTCCCGAGCAGGAGGTGATCACCAAGGACAACGCCACCGTGACGGTGGACGGCGTCGCCTTCTTCCAGGTGTTCGATGCGGCGAAGGCGAGCTACGAGGTCGCCAATCTCGAACAGGCGATCATCGTGCTGACCATGACCAACATCCGCTCGGTGATGGGTGCGATGGATCTCGACCAGGTGCTGTCGCACCGCGACGAGATCAACGAACGGCTGTTGCGCGTGGTCGACGCCGCGGTCTCGCCATGGGGGTTGAAGGTCAACCGCATCGAGATCAAGGACATCGTGCCGCCGGCGGACCTCGTCGAAGCGATGGGCCGGCAGATGAAGGCCGAGCGCGTCAAGCGCGCCGACATCCTGCAGGCCGAAGGCCAGCGCCAGTCCGAAATCCTGCGCGCCGAGGGCGCCAAGCAGGGCCAGATCCTGCAGGCCGAAGGCCGCCGCGAGGCCGCCTTCCGCGACGCCGAGGCGCGCGAGCGCCTCGCCGAAGCCGAGGCGAAGGCGACGCTGGTGGTGTCGGAAGCCATCGCCAAGGGCGACGTCGCCTCGTTGAACTATTTCATCGCCGACAAGTACATCAAGGCGTTCGGACAGTTCGCGGACGCGCCGAACCAGAAGATCATCATGCTGCCGATGGAGGCCGTGAGCCTGCTCGGCTCGCTCGCGGGCATTGGCGAGATCGCGAAGGCGACGTTCGGCGAAAGCGCCGCATCGGCCGTCGCCGCCGCGCGCCGCGGCTCGGTGCCGCCGGCCGGCTCGATGCCGCCGGCGCAGTAGGGATGTCAGAGGTCGTGTCATGACCGATATGTTCGTCACGCTCGGAACCTGGAACTGGATCATCTTCGGCGTCATCCTGATGGCGCTGGAGGTGGCCGCGCCCGGCATCTTCCTGTTCTGGCTCGGGCTCGCCGCGCTGCTGGTCGGGCTGGTGTCCTTCGCGGTCCAACCCTCCTGGCAGGTGCAACTCCTGATGTTCGCCGTGTTCGCCGCGGCGGCCGTGCCGATCTGGCGGCGGTTGGCCAAGAGTTCGCGCGAGCCGAGCGCAAGCCCCTTCCTCAACAAGCGCGCCGACGCGCTGCTCGGGCGCGTCTTTACGCTGGAGAAGCCGATCATCGACGGGTCCGGCACCGTGCGCATCGACGACACCGTCTGGCGCGTGGCCGGCCCCGATACGCCCGCCGGCACGAAGGTCAAGGTGGTACGGGTCGACGGCGCCAATTTGACGGTGGCGGCGGCGTAGCACTTCGCCCCGCGTGCGGACTGTAGAAGCGGGACCTCCCCCCCGCAAGCGTGACGAGATAAGAGCGCTACGCCACCCCCGCCCGCAACAGATCGTGCAGGTGCACGATGCCGACCGGCTTGTTGGCTTCCGTCACGATCAGTGCCGTGATCTTCCGCGCGTTCAGCACCTCGATCATCTCGATCGCGAGCATGGAGGGCGGTACGGTCTTGGGCTGCCGCGTCATGATGTCGTCGACCGTCGCGATCAACAGGTCCGGCCGCATGTGACGGCGCAGATCGCCGTCGGTGATGATGCCGGCGACTTCGCCCGCCGCGTTGACGATGCAGACGCAGCCGAGCCCCTTGGCCGACATCTCGACCACCGCTTCCGACATCTTGGTGCCGGCCGGTTTGACCGGGATCTCCGCGCCGGTGCGCATGTAGTCGCGGACGAATTTCAGCATGGCGCCGAGCTTGCCGCCGGGGTGGAATTTGGCGAATTCGAGCGCGGTGAAGCCGCGGCCCTCGAGCAGCGCAATGGCGATGGCGTCGCCGATCGCGGCCTGCATCAGCGTCGAGGTGGTCGGCGCCAGATTGTGCGGGCAGGCCTCGCGCGCCTTCGGCAGTTCCAGCACGATGTCGGCGGCCTGCCCGAGCGAAGAGTCCGCGTTCGACGTCATCGCGATCATGGGGATCGCAAAGCGCGCCGAATAGTTCACGAGGTTTTTCATCTCCGGCTGCTCGCCGGACCAGGACAGCGCGAGGATCACGTCGTCACCGGTGATCATGCCGAGGTCGCCATGGCCGGCTTCGGCGGCATGGACGAAGAAGGCGGGCGTGCCGGTGGAGGCCAGCGTGGCTGCGATCTTGCGCGCCATGTGGCCTGATTTGCCGAGACCCGTGACGATGACGCGGCCCTTGGCCTGCCGGATCAGGTCGACCGCGGCCGCAAAGGGCGCGCCGAGCGGTCCCTTCAGCGCCGCGGCCAGCGCGCTGATGCCGCTCGCCTCCGTCTCCAGCGTGCGGAGCGCGGATTCGACGGCGGCGGGGACGGGGCCGGATGATGCGGTCATCAGCGGTTTCGAACTCGGCATGTCTTCAGGACCTGGGGATCGGGCCGCCTCCTTAGCATGGCCGAGCGGGCCCGGCGATGTCGGGCGGTAATCCTCAACGGGGCATTAACCATAATTGTTTTAACTCCATTAACGACGTTTCCGCGGCAGCGCGCGAATTCGT
This sequence comes from Bradyrhizobium sp., assembly GCF_028868675.1. GTDB lineage: Bacteria > Pseudomonadota > Alphaproteobacteria > Rhizobiales > Xanthobacteraceae > Bradyrhizobium. The sequence continues at coordinate 22,681 of NZ_JAGWUA010000032.1, read as the reverse complement.
CACAAAAGTATTTGAATTCGTTGGAGTTTTTATCCATCGTGGGGTGGCCTCCAGCCAGCGGCCGGAGCAAGCGCGCGGCGTTCCTTCGCGCTGCCTTGCCGTGCCTTGCGCTGACTGCGCTCCATAGTGCACCCGTCGCGGCCCAGAGCCTCACGCCCGACCTCTTCAATCCCAACCGCGGCGGCTTCATCTCACGCGACGCACTGCCGACCAAGCGCACGGCCGACACCGCGACGGACCAGCCCTCGGTCCCCGGCAGCGAGCTCAACAAGCTGAGGGAGCCGCCGCCGGCGGCGTCGCGGATCGGCCAGCTCCCGACCTACGGCCTGCAGCCGGCGAGCGGCGCGGCCGCCTGGGGCTACGATTCGCTGAACCGCAAGCGCAGGCAGCCGAAATACTATCCGGGCCAGACCCGACCGAAGCGATCGCCCGGCCCCGGCACGCCGCCACCGCCGACGCAGACGACCGCCACCATCACGCCACCGCCGATCGCGCCGCCGCCGTCGTCCACCGCCAACAGGACGCCGGTGCCGCCGGCGATGGCTGGCAGCCTGCCGGGCCAGCCGGCGCGCCGTCGCCTCAAGCTCGACGACGACCCGTTCGGTCCGGTCGGCGACTATGCCGGCTCGTTCCTGGTCAAGGGCGCGGTCGAGCTGTCCGGCGGCTACGACTCGAACCCCGCCCGCCTCAACAAGCCGATCGGCTCGCCGTTCTACGTGGTGGCGCCCGAGCTCGTCGTGATGTCCGACTGGGAGCGCCACGCGCTGGTCGCGGATCTGCGCGGCTCCTTCACCGGCTATGGCAACACCTTGCCCGCGACGATCGACGGCGCGGTGTCGCCGGCGCCGACCAATATCGACCGTCCCGATTTCAACGGCCATGTCGACGGCCGCATCGACGTCGACCGCGACCTCAAGCTGACCTCGCAACTGCGCTTGAGGCTTGCGACCGACAATCCCGGCAGCCCGAACATCCAGGCGGGACTCGCGAAATATCCGGTCTACGCGACCTTCGGCAGCACCATCGGCTTCGACCAGAGCTTCAATCGCCTGCAGTTCGCGGCCGGCGCCACCGTCGATCGCACGGCCTACACGGACTCCAAGCTCACCGACGGCTCCTCGTTCAGCAACGACGACCGCAATTTCAACCAGTATGGCGGCATCGGCCGCCTGTCCTACGACCTCAAGCCCGGCCTGAAGCCGTTCGTGGAGGTGCAAGGCGACAGCCGCGTGCACGACCAGCCCGCCGACCGCAACGGCTATTTCCGCGATTCATCCGGCGGCTACGCCAAGGTCGGCTCGTCCTTCGAGTTCACGCGCATCCTCACCGGCGAGCTCTCGCTCGGCTATGCCGCGCGCAACTATGTCGACCCGCGCCTGAACCGGCTGCAGGGTTTCCTCACCACCGGCTCGCTGGTCTGGAACGCGACGCCGCTCACCACGGTGAAATTCTTCACCGACACCCAGCTCGCGGAGACTACGCTCGCCGGCGCCTCCGGCGTGCTGGTGCGCACCTACGCCTTCGAGGTCGATCACGACTTCCGCCGCTGGCTCACGGCAATCGGCAAATTCACCTACGGCACGCTCGACTACCAGGGTCAGGACCGCAACGACAAGACCTACTCGCTGGAAGGCGATCTCGTCTACAAGCTCAGCCGCAACATCTGGATCAAGGGCACGCTGCGCCACGACATCCTGGCGTCGAACGTGATCGGCGCGAGCTCGTCGGGGACGGTGGTGATGCTGGGGGTGCGGCTGCAGAATTGATTCCGCCGTCATGCCCCGGCTTGACCGGAGCATCCGGTACGCCGCCTACTCCTACCGCGGCAGATCCGTCTTCCCCATCAGGAACGTGTCGATGGAGCGGGCGCACAGCCGGCCTTCGCGGATCGCCCAGACGACGAGCGACTGGCCGCGGCGCATGTCGCCGGCGGAAAACACATTGGGACGGGAGGTCTGGTAGTCCAGCGTGTTGGCGCGCACGTTGCCGCGCGGGTCGAGCTCGACCGCGAGTTGCTTGAGCAGCCCCTCGTGCACGGGATGCACGAAGCCCATCGCCAGCAGCACGAGCTCGGCGTCGAGCTCGAACTCGGTGCCCGGAAGCGGCTTGAACTTGTCGTCGACGCGCACGCAGTGCAGCTTCTTCACCTGGCCGTTCTCGCCGGTGAATTTTTGCGTCAGCACGGCGAATTCGCGCGCTGCGCCTTCGGCCTGGCTGGAGGAGGTGCGCATCTTCAAGGGCCAGTTCGGCCAGGTCAGCGCCTTGTTCTCGTGCTCCGGCGGCGCCGGCATGATCTCGAGCTGGGTCACCGACTTCGCGCCCTGGCGGAGCGAAGTGCCGATGCAGTCGCTGCCGGTGTCGCCGCCGCCGATCACCACGACGTGCTTTCCGCCGGCGAGGATGTCGGTTGCGGCGAAGGCCTCGCCGGAGATCCGGCGGTTCTGCTGCGGCAAGAAGTCCATGGCGTAGTGGATGCCCGCCATCTCGCGGCCGGGGATCGGCAGGTCGCGCGGCGCTTCCGCACCTCCCGTCAGCGCCAGTGCGTCATACTGGTTCAACAGCGCTCGCGGATCGACGTCGCCGCCGACATGGCTTTCGTAGTGGAAGCTCACGCCCTCCGCTTCCATCTGCGCGACGCGGCGGTCGATGATGTGTTTCTCCATCTTGAAGTCGGGAATGCCGTAACGCAGCAGCCCACCCGCCTTGGCGAACTTCTCGTAGACATGCACGTCGTGCCCGGCGCGCGCGAGCTGCTGCGCGCAGGCCAGCCCCGCCGGGCCCGAGCCGATGATGGCGACCTTCTTGCCGGTCTTGACGGCCGGGATTTCCGGCTTCAGCCAGCCGTTGTCCCAGGCGCGGTCGACGATCGCGCATTCGATGGTCTTGATGGTGACCGGGTTGTCGTCGATGTTGAGCGTGCAGGAGGCCTCGCACGGCGCCGGACAAATGCGCCCGGTGAACTCCGGAAAATTATTGGTCGAGTGCAGGTTGCGCGAAGCCTCTTCCCAGTTGCCCTGATAGACGAGGTCGTTCCAGTCCGGGATCTGGTTGTTGACGGGGCAGCCGGGCGTGCCCGGCGCCACCGAGCCGGTGCCGTGGCAATAGGGAATGCCGCAATTCATGCAGCGCGCGGCCTGGTCGCGCGTTTCCTTCTCGCTCAGGGGAACGACGAATTCCTTGAAATCCTTCAGACGCTCGGCGACCGGGGTGTACTTGCGATCGTGCCGGTCGATTTCGAGAAAACCCGTGATCTTGCCCATTAAACCCGAAGTCCCTGTCGCTTGAATCCGTCTGTTGCTTCCCCACCGTCATTGCGAGGAGCGAAGCGACGAAGCAATCCAAGTTGTTGCCGCGGAGAGATTCTGGATTGCTTCGCTGCGCTCGCAATGACGAGCTCTGATACCTACGCCCCGATCGCGATTTTCGGCTCGGCGTCCGCGTTGGCCTGCAATTCGCGCAGCGCGCGCCGATACTCGACCGGCATCACCTTGCGGAATTTCGGCAGCCAGTCCTTCCAGTTGGCGAGGATCTCGGCGGCGCGTTTGGAACCGGTGGCCTTGGCGTGACGCGTGATCAGGACGTGCAGCCGCTCGACGTCGGAGTCGAGCAGGTTCTTGAACACGTCGACCCGGCCGTGCGCCTCGAGGTCGGCCATCTGGTGGTAGGCGTTCTCGGCGATCATCTCCTCCGACAGCACCGGCTCGAGTTCGACCATGCTGAGATTGCACAGCTTGTCGAAATCGCCGTTCTCGTCGAGCACGTAGGCGATGCCGCCGGACATGCCGGCCGCGAAATTGCGCCCGGTCTTGCCGAGCACGACCACGATGCCGCCGGTCATGTATTCGCAGCAATGATCGCCCGCGCCCTCGACCACGGCGACCGCGCCGGAGTTGCGCACGGCGAAGCGCTCGCCGGCGATGCCGCGCAAGTAGCACTCGCCCTGGATCGCGCCGTACATCACGGTGTTGCCGACGATGATGCTCTCTTCCGGCACGATGCCGCCGTTTCTCGGCGGCTTGACGATGATCTTGCCGCCCGAGAGGCCCTTGCCGACATAGTCGTTGCCTTCACCCTCGAGATCGAAGGTGACGCCGTGGGCGAGCCACGCGCCGAAGGCCTGACCCGCGGTGCCCTTGAAGCTGACATGGATGGTGTCATGCGGCAGGCCGGCATGGCCGTAGACCTTGGCCACCGCGCCCGACAGCATGGCGCCGGCCGAACGGTCGGTATTGTTGATCTCGGCCTCGATCTTCACCGGCGCGCCGCGATCGAGCGCGGGCTTCGCCTTCTCGATCAGCTTGCGGTCGAGCACGGCCTCCAGGTGATGGTTCTGCGGCTCCGAGTGGTAGATCTTCTGGCCCTTCTCCTCCTTCTGCTTGACGAACAGTTTTGAGAAGTCGAGGCCCCTGGCCTTCCAGTGCGCCACCAGCCTGGTCTGGTCCAGGAGCTGGGTCTGGCCCACCATCTCGTTGAAGGTGCGGAAGCCGAGCGAGGCCATGATCTCGCGAACCTCTTCGGCGACGAAGAAGAAGAAGTTGATGACGTGCTCGGGCTGGCCGGTGAAGCGCTTGCGCAGGACGGGGTCTTGCGTCGCGACGCCGACCGGGCAGGTGTTGAGATGGCACTTGCGCATCATGATGCAGCCGGCCGCGATCAAGGGCGCCGTGGCGAAGCCGAACTCGTCGGCCCCGAGCAGCGCGCCGATCACGACGTCGCGGCCGGTGCGGAAGCCGCCGTCGACCTGCACCGCGATGCGGCTGCGCAGCCGCTCACGCACCAGCGTCTGGTGGGTTTCGGCAAGCCCGATCTCCCAGGGCGAGCCGGCATGCTTGATCGAGGTCAGCGGCGAGGCGCCGGTGCCGCCCTCGAAGCCCGCGATGGTGACGTGGTCGGCGCGTGCCTTGGCGACGCCGGCCGCGACCGTGCCAACGCCGATCTCGGAGACGAGCTTGACCGAGACGTCGCCGGTCGGGTTGACGTTCTTGAGGTCGTAGATGAGCTGCGCCAGGTCCTCGATCGAGTAGATGTCGTGGTGCGGCGGCGGCGAGATCAGGCCGACACCGGGCGTCGAGTGCCGGACCTTGGCGATCGTCGCGTCGACCTTGTGGCCGGGCAGCTGGCCGCCTTCGCCGGGCTTGGCGCCCTGCGCCATCTTGATCTGCATCATGTCGGAGTTGACGAGGTATTCCGTCGTCACGCCGAAGCGGCCCGAGGCGACCTGCTTGATCGCCGAGCGCATGGAATCGCCGTTCGGCATCGGCTTGAAGCGGTCGGCCTCCTCGCCGCCTTCGCCGGTGTTCGACTTGCCGCCGATCCGGTTCATGGCGATGGCGAGCGTGGTGTGCGCCTCGCGCGAGATCGAGCCAAAACTCATCGCGCCGGTGGCGAAGCGCTTGACGATCTCCTTGGCCGGCTCGACCTGGTCGAGGGCGACGGGCTTGCGCTTGTCCTCCTCCGCGCTCTTGATCCGGAACAGGCCGCGCAGCGTCAACAGCCGCTCGGACTGCTCGTTGAGGATCTTCGCGAAGGCGCGGTAGCGTTCCTGCGAATTGCCGCGCACGGCGTGCTGCAGCAGCGACACCGACTCGGCGGTCCAGGCGTGGTCCTCGCCGCGGGTGCGGTAGGCGTATTCGCCACCGACGTCGAGCGCGCTCTTGTAGATCTGCGCGTTGCCGAAGGCGTCGGCGTGCCGCCGCACCGCCTCTTCCGCGATCTCGCCGAGCCCCACGCCCTCGATGCGGGTATGCGTGCCGGCGAAGAACTTCGCGACGAAATCCGCCTTGAGGCCGACCGCGTCGAAGATCTGCGCGCCGCAATAGGACTGGTAGGTCGAGATGCCCATCTTGGACATCACCTTCAACAGCCCCTTGCCGATCGACTTGATGTAGCGCTTGACGATCTCGTAGTCGTCGAGCACTGCCGGCAGGCGGTCCTTCATCGCGACGATGGTCTCGAACGCCAGGTACGGGTTGATCGCTTCCGCGCCGTAGCCCGCAAGGCAGGCGAAGTGATGCACCTCGCGCGGCTCGCCGGATTCGACGACGATGCCGACCGAGGTGCGCAGGCCGGTGCGGATCAGATGGTGATGCACGGCGGCGCAGGCGAGCAGCGACGGAATCGGGATCCGGTCGGTGCCGACCATGCGGTCGGACAGGATGATGATGTTGACGCCCTCGCGCACCGCGGATTCGGCGCGCGCGCAGAGTTCGTCCAGCACCTGATCCATGCCCGTGGCGCCGAGGCCGGCGTGGAAGGTGGTGTCGAGCGTGCGCGACTTGAAATGGCCGTCGCCGATCTCGGAGATCGAGCGGATCTTTTCCAGGTCCGCATCGGTCAGGATCGGCTGGCGCACTTCCAGCCGCTTGGTGTTGGCGAGCCCGTGCAGGTCGAACAGGTTCGGCCGCGGTCCGATGATCGAAACGAGGCTCATCACCAGCTCCTCGCGGATCGGATCGATCGGCGGGTTGGTGACCTGCGCGAAATTCTGCTTGAAATAGGTGAACAGCGGCTTCGGCCGGTCCGACAGCGCCGAGACCGGCGTGTCGTTGCCCATCGCTCCGGTCGCCTCCTCGCCGGTAGAGGCCATCGGCGTCATCAGGATGGCGATGTCTTCCTGGCTGTAGCCGAACGCCTGCTGCCGGTCCAAGAGCGACAGGTTGGAGCGCGCGCCGGTGGTCGGGGCCTTCGGCAACTCCTCCAGCACGATCTGGGTGCGGTCGAGCCACTCCTGATAGGGATGGCTCTTGGCGAGCGAGGCCTTGATCTCGTCGTCGGGAATGAGCCGGCCCTGCTCGAGGTCGACCAGCAGCATCTTGCCGGGCTGCAGCCGCCACTTGGTGACGATCTGGTCCTCGGGGATCTTCAGCACGCCCATCTCGGACGCCATCACGATGCGGTCGTCCTTGGTGACGAGATAGCGCGCCGGCCGCAGGCCGTTGCGGTCGAGGGTGGCGCCGATCTGGCGGCCGTCGGTGAAGGCGATCGCGGCGGGGCCGTCCCACGGCTCCATCAGTGCGGCGTGATATTCGTAGAAGGCGCGGCGCTTCTCGTCCATCAAGGGATTGCCGGCCCACGCCTCCGGGATCATCATCATCACGGCGTGCGGCAGCGAGTAGCCGCCCTGCACCAGGAACTCGAGCGCGTTGTCGAAGCAGGCGGTGTCGGACTGTCCCTCATAGGAGATCGGCCACAGCCGGCTGATGTCCTTGCCGTAGAGCTCCGAGCTCACCGAGGCCTGGCGCGCCGCCATCCAGTTGACGTTGCCGCGCAGCGTGTTGATCTCGCCGTTGTGGGCGATCATGCGGTAGGGATGCGCCAGCGACCAGGTCGGGAACGTATTGGTCGAGAAACGCTGGTGCACCAGCGCGAGCGCGCTCTCGAAATCCTTCTCGTGCAGGTCGGGATAGTACTTGCCGAGCTGGTCGGCGAGGAACATGCCCTTGTAGATCACGGTGCGGCAGGACAGCGAGCAGGGGTAATAGCCCGCGAGCCCGCGGTCGCGGCGCTGGTAGATCGCCTGTGAGATCGACTTGCGCAGGATGTAGAGCCTGCGCTCGAACTCATCCTCGGTCTTGGCGGCGCCGTTGCGGCCGATGAAGACCTGCATGTGGTTCGGCTCGGTCGGCTTCACCGTGACGCCGAGCGAGGAATTGTCCGACGGCACCTCGCGCCAGCCGAGCAGGGTCAGGCCTTCCGCCTTGATCTGGTCGGCGATGATGCTCTTGATGACGTTGCGCCAGGCGGTGTCGCGCGGCATGAACAGCGCGCCGATGGCGTATTCGCCGGGCTTTGGCAGATTGAAACCGAGCTCCTTCGCCTTGCGGGCGAAGAAGGCGTGCGGGATCTGCACCAGGATGCCGGCGCCGTCGCCGGCGCGCGGGTCGGCGCCGACCGCACCGCGGTGCTCGAGGTTGCAGAGGATGCTGAGCGCGTCCTGCACGATCGCGCGCGACTTCTTGCCCTTGATGTTGGCGATGAAGCCGACGCCGCAGGAGTCCTTTTCCAGGCTGAGATCGTAGAGGCCTTCGGCGGATGGACGGAAGGTGTGCTCATGCTCGCCCGCGCGATCGGTCGTTTTCGAGGCGACCGCCGACAGTTCATCTGCCACGATGTTTGCGCGCTCGAATTGCGACCCGTTCATCTCTCTCGTCCTCTCAATGCGGCAAGACGCCTCACCGCCGTCCTCGGCGCACCTTGGGCGTTCCGCGGCACCCGCCTGTGGGCCACCGCTCGTCCGCTGCGAGCCGTATTTTCATAAATTCAGGCGAAGGCGTTCAACGTCCCCGACGAACGGCTTTGCCTGGACCTTCCTGGTGCACCAAGGCACCAAGTTTTGCTGCAATCCCCATCCCGGGACCGTAGCCAAAATTAAGACAGTCTTCCTGTCCTAACCACCACCTTGGCAAATTTTTGTCTACCACACAAGCGCGCGAAAGTCCCGATTTGCCGGTGTTTTGATCGCGCTTTCCCCCGAACGATCGCCCCGGATTTGAAGCAAACGCGCCGCGATCCAGCCCACCGGCCGTCGAAGGGGTGCCGGAATCCCCGCGGAAGCTTCGGATCAGCCTGCGGAAGGCGCAGCCCGGCCAAGAGAAGCGCAAAGGAAGCGAAAGCGGCGCGAATTCCGCGAGGCCTGACAGGAGCGATCTGACGATGAAGTTCTTCACAGGATGGCTGTCCGCCGCCGCGCTGATTCTGGCGGCCACGGCCGCGAATGCACAGGTGTCGACGAACCGAGCGGCGAGGGCGCCCTTCACGGCGGTCTCGGATTTCGAGGGCCCCTATGGCGCGCCGGAGGCTCCGCCGCCGCCGCGCTATGGCTTTGGCTACGGCTACGAGCGGGCGCCGGTCCTGATCCCGGCGGGAGAGGTCTACGCGGTGCTGCGCGAAGGCGGCTTTTCCCCGCTCGGAGCCCCAAGGCTCCGCGGGCTCGTCTACACCATCGCGGTAATCGACCGCCGCGGCGATGACGGCCGGCTCGTGATCGATGCCCGCAACGGGCGGATCATCCGCTTCGACCCCGCCTTCGGCATGGGACGCGGCTGGGGTCCGCGTTGGGGCCAAGGACCGGATCAAGGCTACGATCAGGATGCCGTGGCGCCTTATGGGCCGCAAGGAGCGCTCCTGCCGCCTCCGACCGTGATCCGCGCTGCGCCGCGACCGCCGGCCGCCATTCCGCACGTGGCGAGCCGCAGCGTCCCGCTCCCGAAGGCGGCTCCGCCGCGCGGCGATGCTCCGGCGGCGGCCAGGCCGGCCGAGCCGGCGCCGCAAACGCACCCCGCGCAGCAGGCGGCCGCTGTGCAGGCGAAGCCTGCCGAGGCGCCCGCCACGACGTCGACGATCGGCCAAGCCAAGGCCGCGCCGACGATCCTGCCGACCGGGGAGATGCCGCCGGCGCAGGGGCTGGATTAGGCGCGCAAAAACGCCCCGGTTTCCCGGGGCGTTTCGTTTGGGGGCTGCAGAGCTTTGCCCGGAGTTAGGCGGCGGCTTTCTCGGCCGAGCCCTCGATCACCTGGGCGGCTTGCGCGCCGCCATTGATCGGAATCTGGCGCGGCTTCTTGGCTTCGGGAATCTCGCGCACGAGGTCGACATGGAGCAGGCCGTTTTCGAGGGAAGCATCCTTCACCTGCACGAAGTCGGCGAGCTGGAAAGCACGCTCAAAGGCGCGGGCGGCGATGCCGCGGTACAGCACTTCGGATTTGCCGGTCTCGCTCGCGACTTTCTCGCCCTTGATCGTCAGCGTGTTTTCCTTCGCGACGATGGAGAGCTCGTCCCTGGAGAAGCCGGAGACCGCAACGGTGATGCGGTAGGCGTTCTCGCCGGTGCGCTCGATGTTGTAGGGGGGATAGCCGGGGCTGCCGTCCGAAGTGGCCTGATCGAGCAGGTTGAAGAGACGGTCGAAGCCGACGGTGGAACGATAGAAGGGGGTAAGGTCGTAGCTGCGCATGAGAGTCCTCCATTGAGCGACTGATCTGGTAGCCCGCCCGCCGATCGGGCCGGGCTTTCGTCCTGGTGCAGCCTGACGTTTCAGCTTCGCGAAACACTGGTAGCGGCCTGCACGGAGGTGATATGGGTTGAGCGACATGGCGTTCAAGAGGGTGGCAACGGCGCCTTTTCGGCGCTCCGACCCCTTGATTTCCAGCCTTTTTCACCTAGTCGCCCGCAATACCTCCCTCCCGATTCGCCTCGCCCATGACGCTGGTCTCCATCCCCGCCAATCCCGTCCCCGAAAACGTCGTCAGCGGCACCATCAAGACGGCCGACGGCGCCGAGTTGCGCTTTGCGCGCTGGGCGCCGCCCGCGGGCCGCAAGGGCACGGTCTGCGTCTTCACCGGACGCACCGAGCATATCGAGAAATATTTCGAGACGGTGCGCGACCTCCGCGACCGCGGCTTCGCGGTGGCGATGATCGACTGGCGCGGGCAGGGGCACTCCTCGCGCCGGCTGCGCGATCCGCGCAAGGGCTATGTGCGCAATTTCTCCGACTACGAGATCGACGTCGAGACCTTCGTGCAGCAGGTGGTGCTGCCGGACTGTCCGCCGCCGTTCTTCGCGCTCGCCCATTCCATGGGCGGCGCGGTGATGCTGCGGATCGCCCACGCCGGCAAACGCTGGTTCGACCGCATGGTGCTGTCGGCGCCGATGATCGATCTGCCGGGCCCCACCGCGTCGTTTCCGGCGCGGGCGCTGCTCAGGACGCTGCGGCTGATGGGGCAGGGCGGCCGCTACGTTCCCGGCGGCGGCGATCGCCTCACCGGCATGGAGCCCTTCATCAACAATCCCCTGACCAGCGATCCCGTGCGCTATGCGCGCAATGCGGCGATCCTGGAGGAGGATCCGACGCTCGGTCTCGCCTCGCCGACGGTCGCCTGGGCCGATACCGCCTTCCGCGCGATGCAGACCTTCAAGGGCATGCACTACCCCTCCGAGATCCGCCAGCCGATCCTGATGCTGGCCGCCTCCAACGACACGGTGGTCTCGACCGCGGCGATCGAGGAGTTCGCCTATCACTTGCGCGCCGGCTCGCACCTCGTGATCGCCGGCTCCAAGCACGAGATCCTGCAAGAGCAGGACCGCTACCGCGCACAATTCTGGGCGGCGTTCGACGCCTTCGTACCGGGCACGCCGCTGTTCGGCTGACGTGCGTCGCTGGTTTGCGGGCGGCTACAGCGTCTTCAGATATTCGATCAGGGCGTCGCGCTCCTCGTCGGTGAACTCGCCGCCGATCACGCCGTTCTTGTACGGCCCTCCCTTCGGACCTTCGAAGGAGTGGCCGGACACGCTGTTGCCGTGGATCGGCTGGCCGTCGGACGTCACCGCCGAGAACCGCGTCTCGCCGGTCTTGCACGTTTCTCCGTCGGTCACCGCAAAGCCGACCTTCTCCGGGTCGAAGTCACGCCTGCCCATGCAGAACGATTTCGGACGCTCGGCGGCCGGCTTGAGCAGCCAGTACAGCGAGGGCACCGAACCATTGTGGAGGTAGGGCGCGGTCGCCCAGACGCCATTGAGCGGACGCGCGCGATACCAGGGTGCCCGCTCGGGATGATCGGTCTGGTCGGGACCGGGATCGGGGCAGTTCTTGCGCGGCCCCCACCACTCCGCCTGCTCGGGCTCGGGAATGCGGGCATCCTGCATCCATTTGCGCGCGACCCGATCGACGACCGTCATCAGGGCAAGCGAGTAAGGCATGTCGGTCGAGGACGTCTCGGGCAGGTTCTTGCACTCCCACCACTTCGCGAGGTCGCGCGAGGGGTTGACGTCGAAAAAGCGGGGCACCTTGACCGTTCGCGCCGTCAGCACGTCGGCCTGCGCGGAATCGGTGCCCATGCCCTTGGCACTCTTCTGCACCGGGTTCAACACCATGGTGTCGCCGATCTGCTCCCAGGGCGGCGCGGTCCAGACGCTCTTGTCGCGATATTGCTCGTCGAATGCGTCATCGGTGACCGGACCGAGGTGGCATTCGACGCAGATCTGTGCATAGAGCGCGCGGCCCTTCTTGACGAGATCGGGTTTGATCTTCCAGGCCTCGTCGGCAAATAGCTGCGAGGGCCATTGGGGCGAGGTGAGCCCGCCGAGCTTCTTCCCGGCATAGGGATCGGGGCCGGCGATCAGCTTCTCGATCCAGCGCAGATTCTCGAAGTTCACCGACGAGCGGAACAGCTTGTCCGACGAATCGTTGGACAGGTTGAGCAGCGCGGTTACGCCCAGCGCTTCGCCGGCGTTGCGGATCAGCGGCTGCTCGATCGAGGCGTCATACTGCGCGTATTTGAGCCACGGCACGGTCCAGACCGGGGGATAGCTGACTGGCGCGTCCTGGGCATGCATGTTCTTCTCGAACCCCGGCACGCCGCTCAACGCCAGGTCTTGGGAGAACACTTGGTTGCCGATGCGGTTGAGTGCGTCGAGGCGGCCGAAACCTTCTTCCGTTTCCGCCTGCTGCTTGTCGCGGATCACCTTCTTGTAGCTGTTTTGCCAGTCGAGCAGGAATTTGCCGATCTCACCCAGCCGTTGCTCGAGTTCGCTGCGCTCCGTATCGCTCGCGCCGGGGCCAAGCACGCGATCGGCGAAGCGCCGGAAGCGGAACGGCACCTTCAGCGTATAGCCGATCGCAAGGCCGGTCACCGCCTCGAGCTTCTTCAGGTCGGTCATCGCCGGACCGCCGTCGAAGCGGATGTCGACGCCTTTGTAGTGAATCTGGCCGGTGTGACAGGCGGCGCAAGTCAATCCGATCCTGTCCTCCTCGCGACGGCCGGTCGCGGGATCGACGACGCCGGTCATCCGCGCAAAGCCGATCGGCAGCCCGTCGACATTCTCGACCGGGGTCTTCCACAGCTTGCTGTCGGCGGGCTGCGGCTTCGTCTGGTAGGCGTGGGCATAACCGAAACGGCGTAGCACGGTGTCGTCGGTGTGGATCGAGCGTGGGCTTGGAATGAAGCCGAAGCGTTCGAGATAGCCGTCGTCCTTCAGCAATCCCGGCTTGCTCAACAGGCGAATGCGCGGCTGCTCCAGCGCCATGAACCAGGTGTAGGGCACCGGGAAGGTCGCCGTGCCCTGACTCACGTGGTGGAACCAGTGGCGGTCCTCCAGCGACCAGCCCTGATCGAGCCAGTAGGCCGCCCTGACCGGCGGCACCCTCGGCAAGGGAGGCGGCAGAAGCTCCGCCAGCTTCTCCGGCAGCGCCGCCCGGAGCTGGTTTGGAAATTCCGCGACCGCAACCAGCGCCAGCAGCGCGAGTGCCGCGACGGCGACGGCGAAGGCGGCGATCACGCCGACGACACGCCGGAGGCATGAGGTGGCCGGCTGCGGCATCATGCGCTGGGCGATCCGCAGCGGGAATTTGCGCTGGACGAACAGCGTCCGCACCTCGGCGACGCTGAGATAGCGGTTCGCGTCCTCGCCCTTGCCCATGATCTTCAGCAGGACGGGCCATTCGTTCATCATCAGCAGCGGGTAGTACCAGCGCCAATTGTCGGCATCGCGCGCGCGGTTGGCGGCCATGAACGCCTCGATCTCGGTCGCGTTCAGGCCTTGCTCGGTGCCGCCGCTGGGATCGGGGTATGCACGCCCGAAGTCGGCAAGGCGTTTGATCTCATCCTCGGTCACCTGCCCGTGGACGTCGAGGATGCGCGAGCCGGCGCCATGCTTGTCCAGCGGGCCCTTGCGCAGCCCGTCGAGCTGCGCGCCCGACCACCAGCTCTTCGCTACGCGCAGCGGGTTCAGGCCGTTGGCGATGAGTGCGACCAGGTAGATCAGGATTTTGGCCTGGATCTTCTTCAGACCCTTCTCGCCCGTGGCCGCGCCGATGGTCCGCGACAGCGTGCCGAGCGGCACCGTGCCGCCGTCGACGAAGCCTTCGGCGACGAGTGCCCGCAGGAACGGACAGGGATTGCTCGGCGAGACGTCGAGCGGCGGGTCGAGGGGAAGCGTGCGGGGGTCATCCATGGTCCAAAATCCTGAAAAGCAGCGGATCGTGAGAACGAGGGACGCCGGACGGGCGCGCCAAATCCTAGCAAATGGGAGGCGCGGAATCTGTGAAGTACGCCACTTCAGCGTGCAAACGAGTTCGGCCGAATTCGACGCGCAGTCAACAAAGCCGGCGGCCGTGCGGGCCGGAGGGCTCAGAAATCGGCAGCGCGGCGCGCGTCGGTCTGGACCAGGGTCAATTTCCCCGCGGGCACGCCGGCTTTCAGGAGCCCGTCCCGATAGTGCTCGACGTCGGCGGCCTGCTTCCAGTGGAAGTTCCTCAGGTGCCGCTCGACGGTGAGGTTGGGGTAGCTGCTCATGAGGACTTCCTTGGCCTCGACGGCTTCCGCGCTGCGTCCGAGCTGCGCCAGGGCCGCCGCCCGCACCGCGAGCGCCTGCATGTGATTTGGATTGATGTAGAGCTGCTCTCGCGCCCACGACAGGGTCGCGTCATATTGCCCCAGCAGATAGTGGCTGAACGCGTTCAGTGCCGCCCACTGGTAGCGGGGATCGCTGTTGCCGCGCTGCGCAGCCATCGAAAACAGCTCGATCGCCTTGCGGTGCTCGCCGGTGACGAAGTGACAGATGCCGAGCACGCCGCGCGCGCCCATGTCGTAGGGGTTGAGCGCCACCGCGCGGTTGGCGGCGTCCATCGCGGCCTCGTAGTGCCCCTCGAGCGCATGAGCCCAGGACAGGATCGAGAACGCGAAGGACGAGCGCGGATCCAACCGCACGCTGGTCTCCGCAAGCGCCATGCCCTCGGCCCACAATTCGCGCGTGCTCTTGATCCAGCCGAACTGAATGCCCTGGATCTGGATCGTGGCGAGATAGGCGTGCGCGATCGACAGTTTCGGATCGAGCGCGATCGCCTCCTTGCAAAGGGCGATGGAGGCGTCGAAATCCTCCTTGGTCTGACGGTAATAGTGCGACAGCGCCTTCAGGAAGCGGTCCCAGGCGGTCACGTCGTGGGACATGCGCGGCGGGGCGGAGGCCTCGGCGCGGAAGATCTCGGTGGCGATGGCCGTGGACAGGCTGGTCGTGATCTCGTCTTGCATCGCGAAGATGTCGCCGATGTCGCGGTCGTAGCGGCCGGTCCAGAGCTGCTCGCCGGTCTCCGGCGCAATCAACTCGGCGGTGACGCGGACCTTGCTCCCGGCGCGCCGCACGGAGCCCTGGATCAGATAGGTCGCATCGATCTCCCGCGCGATCAGCCGGGTGCTGACGTTCTTGTCCTTGAACGGAAAGGTCGAGTTGCGGGCGAGCACGCGATAGAAGGATTGCAGCGACAGCGCGTGGATCAGGTCCTCGGTGAGGCCGTCGGAGAAATATTCGTCCCGTGCCTCGCTTAGATTGACGAACGGCAGCACGCCGACGATCGCAGTCCGGTACTGCTGCGCCAGCGAGGTGACTTCCCTCTTCGCCTCCGCCGCGCCTGCGCCCTCGGGCGCCCAGGTCCAGACGCCGACCGGCTCCTTGATGTTCTTGAAGCGGTGCGTGCCGGCGTCGAGCAGGGCGACGCTCAGATGCCGGCCGACCTCGCCATAGGCCTTGGCCGATATCGCGAGCCCGCCGGGAGCCGCCACCGATTCCAGGCGGACGGCGATGTTGACGTCGTCGCCGAACACCTCGTCCTCGTCGGCGATGACGTCGCCCATGTGGATGCCGAGCCGAAACTGCATGGCGCGGTCGGCCGGCAAGTGATGGTTGCGTTCAGCCATCAGCGTTTGCATCGCGACGGCCGCCTCGGCGGCGCCGACGATGCTGGGAAATTCGAGCAGGAAGCCGTCGCCGGTGTTCTTCACCACGCGGCCGCCATGGTTGAGGATGATCGGATGGATGGCGCTGCGATGGGCCTTGAAGGCCGCATGGGTGCCGGCCTCGTCGGCCCCCATCATGCGCGAGTAGCCGGCGACGTCGGCGCAGACGATGGCGGCGAGTCGTCTCTCCATGCTCTCTCTGCGCTCCAGCGACTACGGTCCGGCCAGGGCCTGGCCGTCGCCGCGAATCCGGCATTTCAAGATACAGGTCTTTATAGAACACGCTGCGGCTGACGGAAGTATGATTCCGCAATGTTGACCTTCGCGATGCCGGTGCGATCCAAATCCTGCACCGGCCCGGTGGTGGACGGCGACCCTGGAACCGACTAAGTCGGGCCACTCCCTGCCTTCGGTCTCGGCGGCCCGGATATGGACATGCTCGGCATTCACGAACTCTGGCTCTTCGTTCTCTCCGGGCTCCTGCTCAACGTCACGCCGGGACCGGACACGGTCTACGTCATCGGCCGGAGCATGCAGTTGGGATGGCGCGGCGGGGCCGCGGCCGCCTTCGGCATCAGTTTCGGCTGCTTATTCCACGTCGCGGCCGCAGCCGTCGGGTTGTCGGCGCTGCTGATGGCCCCCTCCACCGCGTTCTCGGTCCTGAAGCTGGTCGGCGCGGCCTATCTCTTGTTTGCAGGCCTGCAGATGATGTGGTCGCGGCCGGCGATTGTGGCCGCTCCCGCGCCGGGCGACGGCCGCACGCCGCTGCGGCGGGTCTTCCTCCAGGGTGTGCTGACCAACGCGCTCAACCCCAAGGTTGCGCTCTTCTTCCTCGCGTTTCCGCCGCAGTTCGTCGCCGCCGACTCGCCGCAGAAGCCGCTCGCTTTTCTCACGCTCGGGTTGATCTTCATCTGCACCGGCACGCTGTGGTGTCTGTCGGTGGCGGCCTTCGCCGCCCGCGCAGCGCGCCGCCTGCGGCAATCCGAGGGCGTGATCGCCTGGATCAACCGGGCGCTTGGCGGGCTGTTCGTCTTTCTCGGCGTCCGCGTCGCCATGTTGCAGACGCGTTAGCTAGAGTCCCTTCACGAGTGCGCTGCCGACGAGATAGAGGCCGAGCAGGATCATCGCGATCAGGAACCAGCGGCGAAAGGTTTCCGCCGGCATCCGCGCGCGCACCGTCTGCCCGATGAACATGCCGCCGAAGGCGCCCGCCATGGCGATGGCGGCGGGCCACGCGGTCGCCGCGTTCAGCAGCCCGCCCGCGGTGAGATTGAAGGCGAGCGCTACGGTTGCGACCGTGAAGAACACGCCGAGCGCCTGCACCAACTCATCCTTCTCCATGCCGATCGCCTGCATGAACGGCATCGACGGGATCACCTGCACGCCGGTCGAGGCCGAGATCACGCCGGTCACGACGCCGACGACTCCGCCCACCCATTTCTCGTTGCGCCTCTCGACACGGAAATGGAATCTGTTCAGCCCGATGATGGCGTAGACCACCAGCAGCAGCCCGAGCACGACGGTGCCGTAGGCCGCATACGGGCCGGTCAGCGCGCCGGCGTTGAGCCAACTGCCGAGCACCGTGCCGAGCATCAACGGCCACAGCCGCCTGACGATGTCGCCGAGATAGGGGCCGACGAAGGTCTGCCAGATGTTGGTGATGATGGCGGGAACGATGACGATGGCAATCGCGCGGCTCGGGGCCATGCTCACCGCGAGCAGGCCCATCGACACGGTCGGCAGGCCGAGCCCGATCACGCCCTTGACGAATCCGGCGATCAGGAACACGGCGGCGATGATGATGAGGAGCGGGTCGGGCATGCCGCTACATTGACGTAAGGCGCGTCTGGGCACAATCTGGAGGTTACGGAGACAGCCTTCGTCACAAACGAAGGGAGAAGGAGGCGCGGCCCGTGCGATTCGACCTCGTCGACCTCCAGCTCTTCATCGCGGTGGCGGACCAGCGCAGCATCACCCGCGGCGCCGTGCGCTCGAACCTGGCGCTGGCCTCGGCCAGCGCGCGGATCAAGGGGCTCGAGGACGCGCTCGGCGTCGCGCTGCTCAAGCGCGGCCGTCGCGGCGTCGAGCTCACCGCCGCCGGCGAAAGCCTGCTCGATCATGCCCGGCTCGTCATCCACCAGGTCGAGGCGATGCGCGGCGATCTCGCGGGCTTTGCCAGCGGGGTGCGGGCGAGCGTGCATCTGCTCGCCAATACCTCCGGCCTGTCGGAGCATCTGCCGAAGGCGCTCGCCGGCTTCCTGCGCGAGCATCGCGACGTCGCCGTCGACATCGAGGAGCGCGAAAGCACCGACATCGCGGCCGCGATCACCGCAGGTGCCGCCGATCTCGGTTTCGCCGCGGAGCACGCGCTCCCGGAGCATATCGAGCGCTTTCCCTTCAGCGAGGACCGCCTGACGCTCGTCACCGCGCGGCGCGGCCCGTTCGCCGGCCGGCGCCAGATCGATTTTGCGGAGGCGGGCGCCTGCGACTTCGTCGGCCTGACCAGCGCCACCGCGCTGCAGGTCCATATCTCCAAGCATGCCGCCCGGCTCGGCATGCGCCTGCATTTCCGCGCGCGGCTGCGCGACTTCGACGCGATCTGCCAGCTCGTCGCGGCCGACGTCGGCGTCGCGCTGGTACCGGAATCGGCCGCCAGGCGCTGCGCGAAAATGATGCCGATCGCGACGTTGCGCCTGCGCGATGCCTTCGCCAACCGCCGCCTCGTGATCTGCGCCCGCAGCTTCCGGACGCTGCCGCGGCCGGCCAAGATGCTGGTCGAACATCTGCGGGCTGCTGCGATGTGAAGGAGGTATGCGGCGAATTTACCTGGAAGGGGACGCAGCGGAGGCTGGCGGAGCTCGCGTGCGAACTTACCTCGTCGTCTCGACCCCGGCGTCCTTGATCACCCTGGCCCATCTCGCGGTCTCGTCGGCGATGAACTGGCCGAAATGCTCGGGCGTGTCGCCGACGAGGGTCGCGCCCTGAACGGCGAGCTTCTCCTTCACGGTCGGGTCGGCCATGGCCTGCGTCGCCAGCCGGTGAAGGGCCGCGATGATCGGCTGCGGCGTGCCCTTCGGTGCCACCATGCCGTACCAGTTCACGATGCGCAGGTCGGGAAATCCGGCTTCCGCAAGTGTCGGCACATCGGGCGCCCCCGGTGTGCGCGCGGGCGAGCCGACCGCGATGCCGCGCAGCGTCCCGGCCTGGATCTGCGGCAGCAGCACGGGCAGGTCGAAGAACGCCATCTGCACCTGCTGGGCGCCCAGCATGTCGTTCACGGCGGGCGCTGCGCCACGATAGGGGATGTGCACGATGTCGATCTTCGCCGCGGATTTGAGCAGCTCACCCGCGAGGTGCGGCAGGCTGCCCGGTCCGGTGGAGGCGAAGTTGAGCTTGCCCGGCTGCGCCTTGGCGAGCGCGATCAGCTCGGCGAGATTGCCGGCCGGCACGTTGGTCGCCACCACCAGCATTTCCGGCACGGTCGCCACCAGCGTCACCGGCGCGAGGTCGCGCAGCGTGTCGTAGGCGACCTTCTCCATGCTCGGGCTGATCGCCAGCGCGCCTGCGCTGGTGATCGCGATGGTGTAGCCGTCGGGCGCGGCCTTGGCGACCGCGTCGGTGCCGAGCACGCCGCCCTGTCCGCCACGATTGTCGATCAGGACCGGTTGTCCCGCGAGCTCCGACATGCGCTGGCCGACGACACGGGCGATGATGTCGTTGGGACCGCCGGCGGGAAACGGCACGATCAGCTTGATCGGCCTGGCCGGATAGTCCTGCGCCGCGGCCAGCGACGGCGCCAGCATCAGCAGCGCGATGACCAGCCGGCCCAGGGTCTTCATGCAAGCCTCCGCTCGCTTGGCTACGCGTTCAGGAGCTTCAGCGCCTGTTCATGCACGCGCGGATCGCCGGCGGCGATGATCCGGCCGCCGCCCTGCGCGGGCTTGCCTTCCCAGGTCGTGACGATGCCGCCGGCGCCGGTGACGATCGGGATCAGGGCCGCGATGTCGTAGGGCTTGAGCTCGGTCTCGACCACGAGGTCGACATGGCCGGCCGCCAGCATGCAGTAGGAATAGCAGTCGCCGCCGTAGCGCGACAGCCGCACGCCCTTCTCGATGCGGCCGAAGATGGCGCGGTCGGATTCGTTCATCAGGAGCGGGCTCGTGGTGTAGGAGGTCGCCTCGTCGATCGAGGCGCAGCGGCGGACCGCCAGGCGCCGCTCCCCGGAGGGGCCCTTGTAGTGGGCCGAACCGTTGTCGCCGGAGAAGCGCTCGCCGATGAAGGGCTGGTGCATCATGCCGTACACCGGTGTGCCCCGGTGCAAGAGCGCGATCAGCGTGCCCCAGATCGGAAAGCCGCCGATGAAGGATTTCGTGCCGTCGATCGGATCCAGCACCCAGACATAGTCGGCGTCCTCGCGCTCGTTGCCGAACTCCTCGCCGACGATGCCGTGCTGGGGGAAATTGGCCTTGATCAGCCGTCGCATCACGGCCTCCGCCGCACGGTCGGCCTCGGTCACGGGGTCGAAATCCCGCGTCGCGCTCTTGTCGTCGATCGAGAGCGAGGTGCGGAAGAACGGCAGAATGGTTTCGCCGGAGGCGGTGGCGAGCCGTTCGATGAAGGCCGAGAAATCGATCACCGTCACGGCGGGTCCCTGAAGATCAATGAGGCTATTGCCTAGCTCAAATCCGCCGGGCCGTGCAGCGCTCTGTTGATTTGCACCCTGGTATTTTGGATGCCGGCGCCGCCAAGGCCGGCGGGAGCCATCCGCTGGCCAAATACCGATCACGAACTTGAGAGCTTAGTTCTGAGGATGCCTTGTTCGTGTGCAAACGATATTCAAGCGATTGATGCCGTTCGATAAATTCGTTGAATCGAGGTCTCTCGGAACGCAAATGAGCTTTGAGTTTTTTGCATGGGAAAGGGCGCAAAAGCCCTTGCACTTTGTGCAGCGCAGCCGCATATTGCTGCGGTGCGGTAGCGCTTCGCGTTACCGCTGCCCTCCTTGGGCGTTTCCTCCCTAGACTTGGGCCGCTTGTTCATCACAAGCGGCCCTTTTTTCTTGTCCGGTTGCCGCGACCGCAAGCGGCGCTTTCGCTTCGAGGCGCGGCTTCGCGTGAAAGCGAAGCGGGATTGCTCCATTCGATTGGAATTGAGTCCGGGTTCGCCGCTTGGCCGCGTGCATGCGCAGGCGAGGGCGACCTACTCCGCCGCGGCCTGGAACGGGCCGAGATCGCCGAACGAGATCGTCGTGGCGAGCACGTCGGCGAGTACCGCGAAATCGGCTGCGACCTGGTCGAAGCGATGGCTGCGCTCGCGCCGCCGCTCGTCCATGTAGATTGCGCGATTGAGCTCGAGCTGGACGGCATGGAGGCCGCTGGCCGGGTTGCCGTAATGCTCGGTGATGAAGCCGCCGGCATAGGGCTTGTTGCGCCCGATCGAATAGCCGAGCCCGCTCATGGTTTCCTCGACCCGGTCGGGCAACAGCGGCGCGCAGCTCGTGCCGTAGCGGTCGCCGATCACCATGTCGGGGCGGCGTGGCTCGTCGCGGGAGACGCCGACCGAGGGCATGGAATGGCAGTCGACCACCACCACCGTGCCGAACATCTGGTGCACCTTGTTGATCAGCCGCCGCAGCGCGCGGTGATAGGGCTTGTAGAGCCCCTCGATCCGCTCCAGCGCGTCGTCGACCGCGATGCGGTCCCGGTAGATCTCCTGGCCGTCGCCGACCACCCGCGGGATGGTGCCGAGCCCGCCCGCCACCCGCATCGAGCGGGTGTTGGCGAAGCTCGGCAGGCGCCCGGCAAACATCCGGGGATCGAGCTCGTAGGGCTCGCGGTTCACGTCGACATAGGAGCGCGGGAAATTGACCCGCACGGTCGGGAAGCCGCGCGCGCTCAGGTGCGCGATCAACTCGTCCATGAACGAATCCTCGGAGCGGCGCAGCGTCGGCAGGTCGATGCGCGAGGCGGCGAGGAAATCGTCCGGATAGACCGATCCGGAATGAGGCGAGTTGAAGATGATCGGTGCCCGCCATTCGGCAGGCTCCACGATCTCGAACGGTGGCGACAGGTCGCCGTCAAACCGGGTCATCTTCGGGGCGTCGTCCCTTCGATATCGGCGAGAATCCGGGGCTCGGTCGATTGGCCGGAGAAGCGGGGCTCTCATGTGCGGTCATTGTCAGGAATCGCAACCATTCTGCCAAGCAAAAAAGCGCCGGCTGCCGCTGGAACGTGTCTTAACCAGCGCGCGGCCCTGATTGATTCGCACGCCGATCGGGTCCAGAAAGGCGCGACAAAGAGGTGCATCTTTCACCCGAAATTTACCCTCTGTCGGGCTTAGTGACCTCTCGTGTTCCCGGGGATGTGACGTTTCCAGCCATGCACAAGATTCTGCTCGCCGAAGACGACAACGACATGCGCCGCTTCCTGGTCAAGGCGCTGGAAAACGCCGGATTCCAGGTCTCCTCCCACGACAACGGCATGTCGGCCTATCAACGGCTGCGCGAGGAACCGTTCGAGATGCTGCTCACCGACATCGTGATGCCGGAGATGGACGGCATCGAGCTCGCCCGCCGCGCCTCGGAACTCGACCCCGACATCAAGATCATGTTCATCACCGGCTTCGCCGCGGTGGCCCTGAACTCGGATTCGGAGGCCCCCAAGAACGCCAAGGTGCTCTCCAAGCCGGTCCACCTGCGCGAATTGGTCAGCGAAGTGAACAAGATGCTGGCAGCCTGAGAAGGCCCCCCAGCGTCCTTGCACGGGCCTCCCTGAGCCGTTATAGGGACCCGACCCGATCTTGAAGACCTTAGGGCACGTAGCTCAGCGGGAGAGCACTACCTTGACATGGTAGGGGTCACAGGTTCGATCCCTGTCGTGCCCACCATCTTCTTCGAAGCCTTAGGCGCCGGACGCCCAGCCCGCGGAAGGGATGATTTCCGCGGAATTTTTCACGTCGACCGC
>NZ_JAGWUA010000228.1 GCF_028868675.1 Bradyrhizobium sp. | reverse complement strand
TCGCGCGCAGGCACCCGCGGCGGCGACGCCCTCCGCCGCGCCGGCGCCCGCGCCGCCGAAGGCGCTCAGCCTGCCGCACCGGCGCCCGCTTCGCCGCGTCCATCCGCGCCCCCCCCGCCGCGCGGCGAACGTCCGCCGTTCGGAGGCGACGAGCCGGGCGATCGCGACGTCCGGCGCCAGGCGCGCCAGCGTCCCGAGCCGCGCCAGCAGCCACCGCAAGTTCCGCCGGCGGCGATGCCGGAACCTCCCCCGGCGCCGCGCGACCGTGGCGCTTCGCGCCGTCCGCAGGACGGCGCCCCGCCGTCGCTGCCGCCCTCGCCGGGCGTGCGCGGCTTCCGCGACATCACCGCGGACGCCGACGATCTCGGCCGCGCCGCGGCCCAGGCCAGCCGCTCGGCGCGCCGCACCTACGCCAACGTGCCGTCGCCCTCGCCGGAATTCGACAGGCTGGAGCCGAGCCTGGAAAATCGCGGCGAGCCGGACGTCCCTTATTCCTACGACGAGTCCATGGAGGAGGCCGAGCGCTACGCGCCGCAGACCCAGGCGCCGGCACCGCGGCCGCGCATTGCGGCCGATCGCGAGGTCAAGAAGCCGCGGCGGCAGGGCGCCGCATTCCCGTTCAAGAGCGCGATCGCCATCGGCATCGTGCTGATCCTGGTCGGCGCCGGCATCCTCTGGGGCAAGTCGCTGGTGCAGACCGTGAGCGGCATGTTCAGGTCGACCCAGGTCGTGGAGGCACCGAAGGACTCCTCCGCGCCGGCGGCAAAGCCGAAGATTCCGGATCGCGTCGGCCAGCCCTCGAGCGAGCAGCCGGCCGCCCCGGTGGCGCAGCGCGTCGTGCTCTATGACGAGGATCCCTCCGATCCCAAGGGCAAGCAGTTCGTCGGCTCGGTGGTGTGGCGGACGGAGCCGATCAAGGCCTCCGGCAGCCAGAAGGCCGACATCGCCGTGCGCGCCGACATCGACATTCCCGACCGCAAGTTCAAGATGACGATGTCGTTCCGTCGCAACACCGATTCATCGCTGCCGGCGAGCCACACCGCGGAGCTGACTTTCATCCTGCCGCCGGATTTCCAGGGCGGCGGCGTCTCCAACGTGCCGGGCATCCTGATGAAGTCCAACGAGCAGGCGCGCGGCACGCCGCTGTCGGGCCTCGCCGTCAAAGTCACCGACGGCTTCTTCCTCGTCGGTCTGTCCAACACCGACGTCGACCGGCCGCGCAACATCCAGCTCCTGAAGGAGCGCTCCTGGTTCGACATCCCGCTGGTCTATACCAACCAGCGCCGTGCCATCATCGCGATCGAAAAGGGCGCCCCCGGCGAACGCGCCTTCAACGACGCGTTCGCGATGTGGGGCGAGTAGGTCAGTCCGCAACCGCCGCGCGTCTCCGCGCTGCGGCCATCGCGGCCTCGCGGTCCATCACGGCGCGGCAGCCCGGGCTGACATGGGCCCTGTTGCGGTGCATGCAGGCCATGATGCGCGGAATGTCGGGAATCTCGCTGGAGCAAAGTCGCATCGCATCACCCGAGCACATCTGCTGCGCCTCCTGGGTGAAGGCGAGGCCGGGTGAGGTGTGAAGTGCGATGGCGATGGCGATGGTGGCGATAGCGGAGAGAGTTGCGATCCTGCCGATCCCGTAGCGTGTCATGTGAAGTGCGTCCCCGTGGTTTCCGCGGTCCTGGCCGCTCGTTGTCATGGGGGCGCTGCACGCGGCTTGCGCTGCCGCATGTCATGCGTCGCGCACGCGGACTTCATCGTCCGGTGTGCCTGCTCGATTTTCCTGATGTCCGAATCAAAAGTGCTGCGCCGCCCGAGCGAAGTATGCGCCGTTGCGCTGTGGCTTCAATGGCTCGCGAAAACGATTCCACGATTGTTGCACGATCGTCACGCAAGTTCCGATGCGGAACACGATGCGTGCTGCAAACGGTGCCTCACATGCCGTGACTCTCGAACACCTTGCGGCAGGACGACGACAGCCTGCCGCGATGCGCCTGCAGGCACGCTTGCACCGCGCCGTCATTGCCGAGATCCTTGCGGCAGAGTCGTGAGGCGTCGCGCGAACAGGCCTGCTGCTCCTGTTGGCTGCCGGCATGGCCTCGGGCGAAGGCTGCTCGATCGGCAAGGCCGAGGGCTGCGCACATCGTCGTCGCCAGGAGAAGGATCGTACAACGCATCTTCGGGTCCAATCTGCAAGAAGAACTCGTCATGAGAACTCATCGCCTTGCCGCTTGTTCCCAGGGCGCGCGGCGACGGCCGCCTGCAAGGCGCTATGCCGCTATCCAAGCCTTGCGCCGCGCTGCTATAAACGCCTCGTGCGGGTAAGGGGTGCTTGATGAAACGCTATCTGGTTTTTGCGCTGATCGGTCCGTTCCTCGGTGGATTCCTGCTGTTGCTGACGACCACCTACCAGTCCGGCTACTGGGCCCAGGCCAATTGGGGCGGGGTCGGCAAGCTGGTCGTGATCTTCTTCAAGACCCTGCAATACAGCTATTTGTTCGGCTTCCTGCCCTCGCTGATGATCGGCGCGGTCGACGACATCTTCGTCCACTTCAGGCGGATCGGCCCGGTGCTGCGAATGCTGCTGGTCGGCCTCGTCGCCTTCATCGCCGCCGCGCTGACCTACGGCTCGCGCGGTCCGGACAGCGGCGCGGTGCAGTTCATCCTCTACGGCCTGGTCGGCCTCGTTCCGAGCATGGTGTCGTCCTGGCTCGTGCATCGCTATGTCGAGGAGTCGCGGCCGGCTGCGGCGTCGGCCTGAGCTTCGCGCCGGACCGCGCCGCAGCAACCCGGAACGGCTTCGCGCGTTTCCCAGAGGCGATGACCATGTCGAACCATGACAGTCCCGTGCGGGGCCGGCCCCGCTCCGGCACCACCTCGCGCGCGAAATTCTCGGGCGCGGAGGCGCGCGGACCGGTCATCGACCAGGAGGGCCGCGAAATCCCGCCGGAGACGCTGGAGCAGGGCTTTCGCGAGTTCCGGTTCGAGTTCGCTCACGGCAGTCCGTTCGGCAACCTGACGCGGGAGCAGCGGCTGGCGCGGCTGGAAGCGATCGCAAAGCTGCTCGATATCGCCTTCGTGTTGCCGGGCACCAGCATCCGCTACGGCATCGACGGCCTGATCGGTCTCATCCCCGTCGTCGGCGACATCATCACCACGGCGATCTCGCTGTGGCTGGTGCGCGAGGCCCGCGCGCTCGGCGCGCCCTGGCACGTCACCGCGCGGATGCTCGGCAATGTCGCGGTCGACGGCGTGGTCGGCATGGTGCCGTTCGCGGGCGATGCCTTCGACGTCATGTTCCGCGCCAACATGCGCAACGTCCGCCTGCTGCGCCGCTGGCTCGACAAGCAGCCGCGCTGACGGGGGGCGCCAGAACGCAGAAAGCGCGACAGCCTCTCGGCCATCGCGCTCACCGCACATCGAAGGATGGAAAGGCGTTTACGCCGCGTCGGCGTTCGCGGCCGGCTTGCGGCGGCGGGGCAGCGGGAAGGCTTCGCTCTCATAGAGCGAACGGATGCCGTTCTGGTCGAAACGGGCTTCCTCGACCTGTAAATAGGCGCCGTTCAGCGAATCCGTCGGCAACTCCTCGATCGCGAAGCGCACGGCTTCTGCCGCGGTGCCGAACCGCCGATAGGTGAAGCCGGCACGCTTCTTCTTGCGGATGGCCGCGGGGAAAAGCTCGGCGGAGGTGTTGAAGTTGAACGGACGCATAGGACGCATGGTCTGAGACCTCGTGATCTTCTTCGGCTTTGAAGCGCGGATGGGGCTGGGGGCGAACGCCGCGACCGGGCGGCATGCCACATGTCATTTTCGCCCTCTAATATAGGCCGATTTGACGAAAATGCGACCCCTGCGATGGGAGATGATGAATCCGCGCATGGCAGCTCCGCGGTCGAAATTATTTCATTTGGATCAAGGCGTTAGCTGGTCTACAGCTTGCCAAGAAGCAGCAGCACGACCAACACTACCAGGATGACGCCGCCGATCCCCATGCCGGAATGGCCCATGCCGTAGCCGTAGCCGCCGACACGGCCGGACAGTCCGCCCAGGAGATAGATGATCACTAGGATGATCAGGATGGTCCCAAGCGTCATGGCATCCTCCCTGACGGCCGCCGCGATGCGCTGACCGCCGCACCGTCCAGGGAAGAAAAGCACAACTCGCCGCCGGGTTCCACGCCGGAACCGGGCGGCGGCGCCTAACGGGGCTTCAGCTTCAGCGCCGCCGAATTGATGCAGTAGCGCAGGCCGGTCGGCGCCGGGCCGTCGGGAAAGACGTGGCCGAGATGGCCGCTGCATTTGGCGCACAGCACCTCGGTGCGGATCATGCCGTTGCTCGTGTCCGTCTCCTCGTCGACATGGCTCTCGACCGCGGGCTCGGTGAAGCTCGGCCAGCCGCAGCCGGAATCGAACTTGGCGTCGGACTCGAACAGCGTGTTGCCGCAGCCGGCGCAGACATAGGTCCCCGGCCGGTGCTCATGCTCGTACTCGCCGGAGAAGGGACGCTCAGTCGCCTTCTCGCGCAGCACGGCATATTGCATCGGCGTGAGCTCGCGCCGCCACTGCTCCTCGCTCTTGGCAACCTTGGTCTCCGTGGGCGTCGTCCTGGTGTCGGGCATGGGTCTTCCGCTCGATCAGTTGGTGGCCTTGCCGGCGCCGACCAGCGTCGGCTTCTCGATATAGTTGTCGGCGAACAGTTTCTTCAGGTTCTCGACCTTGGGAATGTCGTTGTAGGCGATGTAGGGCTGCGTCGGGTGCAGCGTCAGGTAGTCCTGGTGATAGGCCTCGGCCGGGTAGAACGCGTCCAGCCCGCCGACCCTGGTCACGATCGGCCTCTTGAACACATGGCCGTCGTTGAGCTGGGCGATGTAGGCCTCCGCGACCTTCTTCTGCTCGTCGGTGGTGGTGAAGATCGCCGAGCGATATTGCGTGCCGACGTCGGGGCCCTGGCGATTGAGCTGGGTCGGGTCGTGCACCACCGAGAAGAAGATTTGCAGGATCTTGCCATAGGAGATCTTCTTCGGGTCGTATTTGATCTCGACGGATTCCGCATGCCCGGTCGTGCCGCTCGAGACGGTGTGATAGTCGGCGGTCGCCTTGCTGCCGCCGGCATAACCGGAGATCGCATTAACGACGCCGGCGGTGTGCTGGAACACGCCCTGCACGCCCCAGAAGCAGCCGCCGGCGACCACGGCGGTCTGGATGCCGCTGGCCGGCGCCGCGTCGACGGCGGGGGCGGGGATCACGACCGCATCTTCCGCGGCCTGCGACGGCACGGCAAAGCCGAGCGCCAGCGCGGTGGTGGCGGCAAGCAGGGACAGACGATGGAAGGGGGCTCGGCTCATGGCGGATCCTTCTGTGGCGCTAGTCTAGGGCGGGGTACGTCAGGCGAACAGCCGCGCGGCCGGATTATTCCGCCGCCCGATGCTCCAGGTACGCGCGGATGGCGCGCCCGTTACGTTCCCAGGGACACGAGTGCGTGAAGAGAGCGAAGCGTTGCGCCTTTGTCCGCCTGCGTCACACCACCACGGAGAGCCGTTTCGCCGCGCGCGTGATGCCCGTGTAGAGCCACCTCGCGCGGCTGTCCTGGAACGCAAAACTTTCGTCGAACAGCACGACGTCGTCCCATTGCGAGCCCTGCGACTTGTGCACGGTCAGCACGTAGCCGTAGTCGAACTCGTCATAGGGCTTGCGCTGCTCCCAGGGGATCTGCTCGATGCCGCCCTCGAAGCAGTCGGCGCGCACCGACACCTTGGTGACCTTGTGGCCGAAATCCTCGTCCGGCGACAGCCGCATGCTGAGGATGCGCGATTTCGAGCGCGAGGTGTTGCGCGACTTCACGCGCCACAGGCCGCCGTTGAACAGGCCTTTCTTGCGGTTGTTGCGCAGGCACACCAGCTTGTCGCCGGCGACGGGAAACTGATCCTCGATGTTCCCGCGCTGGCGCACCCGCATGTTGTAGGCGCGGCGGGTGTTGTTGCGTCCGACCAGGATCTGGTCGGCGCTCATGACGCGGTCGGGATCGAGCTCCTTCCGCGCCACCACCTCGCTCTCGCCATGGCGGCCGATCTCGAGCGCGCGGCCCTCGCGGATGTCCATCGACATCCGTACGATCGGATCATCCTGCGCCTGGCGATGCACTTCCGTCAGCATCGCGTCGGGCTCGGCATTGGTGAAGAAGCCGCCACCCTGGATCGGCGGCAGCTGCGCGGGGTCGCCGAGCACCAGCAGCGGACAGTCGAACGACATCAGGTCGCGGCCGAGCTCGGCATCGACCATCGAGCACTCGTCGATCACGATCAGCTTGGCCTTCGACGCCGGTGCGTCGTCCCACAATTCGAAGCTCGGCTGCTCCTCGCCGGATTCGCGGGCGCGGTAGATCAGGGAATGGATGGTGGAGGCGCCGTCGCAGCCCTTGTTGCGCATCACCAGCGCCGCCTTGCCGGTGAAGGCGGCAAATTTCACCTCGCCGTCGACGCCGTCGGCGATGTGCCGCGCCAGCGTGGTCTTGCCGGTCCCGGCAAAGCCGAACAGACGGAAGACGGGCGGCGTGCCGTTGCGGCCGGGTCTTGCCTTGAGCCAGTCGGCCACCGCCTTGAGGGCGGCATCCTGGTGCGGAGTGAATGTCGGCATGGTCTTCGAGGGAGGGCGAAATGCGATTCGCTAACGCCAAACTAACCATTACCCGTGCTGGTTCAAGGCGCGGCGCTGCCGGCCTGGGTCCGCGGTGCGCGATGTTGTCGCGGGCGGGGGTGGCCGCCGACAACGCAATTGCGAATCGCGATCGCCCGACTGATCCTTCAATGACTTAAAGTGCAGCTTGATCTATCGCAACGCACCAATTTGAAGCCTGTCTATAGTTTTTCGAGGTGACAACGGCGTCAACCGAGCGAGAGCGTGCCCGAGGGGCCCCGATTTCGCTGTGCAATTTCTTGGACACGGGCGCCCGCCCGTGGGGAAACGGATATGCCGCTACCCGTGTCGCGACGTACGCTACTGACTGCTGTTCTTCCCCTCGCACCCGGTCGCGGCGACGCATGCGCGCCGTCTCCGGAGCGTCAGCCGAACCAGCA
Organism: Bradyrhizobium sp.; assembly: GCF_028868675.1. GTDB lineage: Bacteria > Pseudomonadota > Alphaproteobacteria > Rhizobiales > Xanthobacteraceae > Bradyrhizobium. The sequence goes on along the minus strand of NZ_JAGWUA010000228.1, from coordinate 161 downwards.
AGTGGCGAGCATTTCCGGCGCCAGTGCCTGCGTCGAACGCCAGGGCATCGCCTGCCGCCGCTGCGCCGAGGTCTGCGAGCATTCCGCCATCCGCATCCTGGCCCGCGAAGGTCGCGGCGCCGTCATCGATACCGCCGCCTGCACCGGATGCGGCGACTGCG
>NZ_JAGWUA010000031.1 GCF_028868675.1 Bradyrhizobium sp. | reverse complement strand
TGCGGCCGACGCCGGCTGCGGCGGCGCGCGCCACGATCCCGTCGAGATCGCCGGAAAAATCCGGAAAATCCAGATGGCAGTGACTGTCGACAAGCATGTTCGAGAACTGGACCCGTGAACGAAAGTGCCGACGGCACAGCACCGGTTACTACGCGTCACGGCGCGCGGCCGCAATAGCCGGGGACCGGAACCTGCCCCGCGTCCGCGGCTTGCCTTCAGGTCAGACGTCCAGCACCTCGCGCACCTTTTGCGCCAGCTTGTCGCTTCTGTAGGGCTTTTGCAGGAGATGGACCCCCGGATCGAGCCGCCCGTGGCGGACCATCGAATGTTCGGTATAGCCGGAGGTGAACAAGACGCGGGTCTCGGGATGCGCCTCCATGATCCGATCCGCGAGCTGACGTCCCGTCATGCCGCCCGGCATGACGACATCGGTAAACAGCAGGTCGGGTGCGCCGGAGCGCGCGACCCCGTCCAGCGCGGCCGGCCCGTCGCCGGCCTCCGCCACCCGATAGCCCAGGCGCCGCAATTGCTGGACCGCAAACATCCGCACGTGAGGATCATCCTCGACCACAAGGATCGACTCGTCGCCGGTCGGCACCCTGGCCGGAGCCTGCACGGACGGAACGCCGATCGCGGCCCCGGCATCGGCGCGCGGCAGGTAGATCTTCAACGAGGTGCCGTGCCCCATCTCGCTGTAGACCCTGATGTGCCCGCCCGTCTGCTTCACGAAACCGTGCACCATGCTGAGCCCGAGGCCGGTCCCCTTGCCGACCTCCTTGGTCGTGAAGAACGGCTCGAAGATGCGGTCCAGTATCCTCTGCTCAATGCCGACCCCGGTGTCGGAGAGCGCCAGCATCACGTATTGTCCTGGCCTGACCTCGATGTTGCGCGCGGCATCGTCGCCCGACAGGTCGGCGTTCGCCGACTCGATCGTCAGCTTTCCGCCCTGCGGCATCGCATCGCGCGCATTGAGCACGATGTTGAGGATGGCGGTCTCCAATTGCCTGATATCGGCGGTCACCGCCCACAGCGGCGTCGCGAGCTGCAGATCGATCTCGATGTTCTCGCCGATGGTACGGCGCAGCAGCGCGCTCATCCGCCTCACGGCCTCGTTGAGGTCGAACGTGCTCGGCTCCAGCGTCTGGCGGCGGGCGAAGGCGAGCATCAACTGCGTCAGGCTCGCTCCGCGCTCGGCCGCCTCGACGATCGGCCCGACGAGCTTGCGGCGCTGCTCGTCGCTCCCGGTCTCGTCGAGCAGGACCTCCGAATTGCCGAGGATCACGGTCAGCAGATTGTTGAAGTCGTGGGCGATGCCGCCCGTCAATTGCCCGATCGCTTCCATCTTCTGCGCCTGCTGCAACTGCACCTCGATGCGCTTGCGGTCCGTGATGTCGGCGGTCACGAAAACGATGCCACCGATATTGCCGAGGGCGTCCCGCCAGGGCCGTATCTCCCAGCGCAGCCATTGCAGGCGGCCGTCCGCTCGGGTGAACAGCTCCTCGTCCGACCGGATGGTCTCGCCTGCCAATGCGCGCTGGTGGATGCGGCGCCAATGATCCGGAATCTCCGGAAACACGTCATAGTGCGACAGCCCGTGCAAATCGCGCCCGACCAGGCCGTAGTCGACCAGCCATTGGTCGCTGAACACCAGATATCGCAGGTCCCGGTCCAGCATGGCGATGGCGGCCGGGGAATGTTTGATGAAGTAGAAGAGACGCTCCTCGCTCTCGCGCAGGTCTTCCGCGGACTTCTGCTGCAGCGTCTCGAGCGCCTTGCGGCTGGTGACGTCCCTGACCGCGGCGATGGCGGCATAGCGGTCGGAAAACGCCATCGGGCTCAGGCTGATCTCGGCGGGGAATTCCGTGCCGTCCTTGCGCAGGGCCCAGAGCGTCAATCCACCTCCCATCATCCGGCTCCTCGGCGCGCCGAAGAAGCCCCTCACGTGGTCGGAATGCGCGGTGCGAAACCGTTTCGGCATCAGCACGTCGATCGGCCTGCCGCTTAGCTCATGGGGCTCATAGCCGAAGACGTCCTCGACGCGGCTGCTGGCGAACTCGATCGTACCGGTCGTGCCGATGATGATCACGGCATCCGGGCAGGCAGCGAGGACGCCGCGGAATTTTGCCTCGCTGAGCCGCAGTTCGGCTTCGGCCAGGTCCCCGCGCGCCGCTCGCTCGTTCGCTTGTCGATCGAGAAGCCGCTCCCGAATGCCTGGCCTGCGCGTCGCGCGGAGCCTGTCGCGTACGGCGCGAGCACGCTCCCGCGAGTCTGCTGCGATCAGTCTCAATATCCAGCCGTCAGCCCCTTCGTCGCGGACGTCAGTCGCAAGTTTCGACTCGAAGCCCGCGCCCGGTTTCCCACCGCGAAAGAAGAGCATCTATCGTTGATCGAGTCATCAACCGAGCGCGCCGGAGGCGTTTGCGCCGTGCGTTTTTGTCTTAACCTGGATCAACAAACTGCGTTGAGCCCGGTCGCGCGCTTCAACACGTGCTGAGCGATCCGCTCGCAACGGGGCGCTCGCCGATTGTGCGCGCGAAGACGCCGTTTCAGTTCGCGGTCGGCTCGATGTAGCGCGGGAATGCCGGCGCCGGCGCGGGCAGCGTGGTGCCCGGTGCGACCCGTCGCGATCCGCCGAGCATGGCGAAGCTGCGCTCGCTGTCGGGGACGCCGAGGCTGTCGAGCAGCCTCGCGGATGCGCTCGGCATCGCCGGCTGCGTGAGGATTGCGATCTGGCGGACCACTTCGGCGGTGACGTAGAGCACCGTCTTCTGCCGCGCCGGATCGGTCTTGGCCAGCGCCCATGGCGCCTCGCCCGCGAAGTAGCGGTTGGCCTCCGCCACCACGGCCCAGACGGCGTTGAGCCATTGATGGATCTGCTGGCTCGCCATCGCCTCGCGCGCCAGCGCGATCATGCCGTCGGCATGGCCGAGAATGGCCTTGTCGCTGTCGCTGAACTCGCCGGGTTCCGGCAGCACGCCGGACAACTGCTTGGCGATCATCGACAGCGAGCGCTGCGCGAGATTGCCGAGGTCGTTGGCGAGGTCGGCGTTGATGCGCGCGACGATGGCTTCATGGTTGTAGTTGCCATCTTGGCCGAACGGGACCTCGCGCAGGAAGAAATAGCGCATCTGGTCGACGCCATACTGGTCGGCGAGATTAAAGGGGTCGACGACGTTGCCGACCGATTTCGACATCTTCTCGCCCCTGTTGAACAGGAAGCCGTGGGCGTAGACCCGCTTCGGCACGGGGATTCCGGCGGACATCAGGAAGGCCGGCCAGTACACGGCGTGGAAGCGGATGATGTCCTTGCCGATGATGTGGACGTCGGCCGGCCAGTAGCGCCAGTTGCCGTCGCTCTCGTCGGGGAAGCCGACGCCGGTGATGTAGTTGGTGAGCGCGTCGACCCAGACATACATCACGTGCTCTTCGTCGTCGGGCACCTTCACGCCCCAGCTGAACGTGGTGCGCGAGATCGAGAGGTCGCGCAGGCCGCCCTTGACGAAGCTCACCACCTCGTTCTTGCGGGAGTCCGGCCCGATGAAGTCCGGATTCTGCTGATAGAGCGCGAGCAGTCTGTCCTGGTAGGCCGACAGGCGGAAGAAATAGCTTTTCTCCTCCACCCATTCGACCGGCGTGCCCTGCGGTCCGAGCCGCACGCCGTCGTCGTTGAGCCGCGTTTCGTCCTCGGCGTAATAGGCCTCGTCGCGCACCGAGTACCAGCCGGAATAGCTGTCGGGATAGATGTCGCCGTTCGCGGCCATGCGCCGCCAGATCTCCTGGCTCGAGCGATGATGCTGCTCTTCGGTGGTGCGGATGAAGCGGTCGAACGAGACGTTGAGGCGCCGGTCCATCTCGCGGAAGCGGCCGGCGTTGCGCGCGGCGAGTTCGGCCGGCTGCAGACCCTCGCTCTGCGCGGTCTGGATCATCTTCAGCCCATGCTCGTCGGTGCCGGTCAGGAAGAACACGTCCTTGCCGTCGAGCCGCGCAAAGCGCGCCAGCGTGTCGGTCGCGATCGCCTCGTAGGCGTGGCCGATATGCGGATGGCCGTTCGGATAGGCGATCGCGGTGGTGATGTAGAACGCGTTGCCGCGATCGGGCCGAGCGGTCGGCGCGGCGGCGGGGGCGGCCTTGGCCGGCGAACGTGGGGTCTTCGGCTTCGCCGGCTTTGCGGCGACAGGCGCGGGCTTGGGCGCTGCGGCCTTAGGTGCAACTGACGGCGGCTTGGCAGCCGCCTTTTTCCTGGACGTCGACTTGCCGACCTTCTTCGGCGCCGTCTTCTTCGCCTTGGTCTTCCTGGCGACGCGCGTCTTGGCCTTCTTCACGCGCGTCTTGGCCGCGCTCTTCCGAGCCTTGGTCTTCGCCTTCTTCTTGGCGTCGGCGCGCGCACGAGACTTTGTGACCTTCTTGACGGCTTTCTTGGTCGCCTTCTTGCCGCCCTTGCGCTTGACAGTTTTCTTAGCTCGCGTTGCCACCACGAATTCCTCTACGGCTCGAAATGTCGGAAACCAACGCGAAAGGCGCCTAGCGCATCACGTCCGCGAGCCAGCCGAACACCGAAAACACCAGCGGCTTGCGCTCCAGATTGTAGGTTTCGGTGTCGCGCGCGGCGCGGACGATCTTTTCCCATACCTCCGCCAGCCGTGCAAGGCGCGGCAGGTTCTGGTTGGGATCGACGTCACTACCGTGCAGGCGTTCGGCAATCCAGCGGTCGACGCCGTCGACGAAGGCGGCCAGCGCGACGCGGTCGCTGATGGGGAGCGAATCGCCCAGCGCGTGCAGTTCGCGCGGATCGACCTGTGGCAGCCGCGCAAGCAGCGCCGCGGTGCGCTGCTGCAGCTTCAAGGCATCGCCGCCGAGCAACGTGAGCGCCCGCGCCACGCTACCCTCGGCGGCCTCCGCCGCCTCGCGCAAGGCCGGATCGCCCTCGTCGAGACCGCCGGCAGCGGCCGCCGCCTCGATCACCTCGCCGGTCGACAGCGGCCGCAGCTGCAGCTTGCGGCAGCGCGACTGGATCGTCGACAGCACGCGCGCCGGCGCGTGGCTGACCAGCAGGAACAGCGATTGCTGCGGCGGCTCCTCGAGGATCTTCAACAGCGCGTTCGCAGCATTGGGATTGAGCTCGTCGACGGTGTCGACGATGCAGACGCGCCAGCCCTCGGCCGCGGCCGTCGAGCCGAAGAAGGCGATGGTCTCGCGCGTCTCGTCCACCGTGATCACGGTGCGCATGACGCCGCGCTCGTTCGCGGTGCGCTCCAGCGTCAGGAGGCCGCCATGCGAGCCGGCCGCGACCTGCCGCGCCACGGCGTCGTTCGGGTCGAGCGCGAGGGTTTCGGCGCGCTGCACGGCGGGCGCCGTCGGCCGGCCGTGGGCGAGCACGAAGCGCGCCATCCGGTAGGCCAGCGTCGCCTTGCCGATTCCCAGCGGACCACCGATCAGCCAGGCATGCGGAATGCGACCGCTGCGGTAGGCGTCGAGCAACGCCGCCTCCGCCTCGCGATGGCCGAACAACAGGTTCGTCTCGCGCGGATGCGGAATGGCGACTTCGCGCTCGGTCTGGCGGGGGCTCATGCCGGTTGTGCCGGAATGGCCGCCGCGAAGATGTGGTCGCGCAGCGCCGACCAGACGCGTCCGGCCACCGTATCGGGATCGGCGTCGGCATCGACCAGCACGCAGCGCTCGGGATCGTCGGCCGCGATCTTGCGATAGGCCTCGCGCAGGTTTCGGTGAAACTGCAGGTCCTCGGCCTCGAACCGGTCGGGCGCGTCCTTGCCGCGGCGCGCGGCGGCCCGCTGCAGGCCGACCTCGACCGGCAGGTCCAGGATGATGGTGAGGTCGGGCTTGAGGTCGCCGATCGTCACGCGCTGCATGGCGTTGATCAGGCCGGCCGGCACGCTGCCGAGGCTGCCCTGATAGGCGCGCGTGGAATCCGAGAAGCGGTCGCACAGCACCCACGTGCCCTGGTTCAGCGCCGGCTGGATCACGCTGCGGACATGGTCGTCGCGCGCCGCCGCGAACAGCAGCGTCTCCGCGTCGGGCCCGAGCAGCTTGCCCATGCCCGACAGCACGAGGTGGCGCATGATCTCGGCGCCGGGCGATCCGCCGGGCTCCCGGGTGACGATGGTCTTGAGCCTGGCGGCATCGAGCCGCTCGGCAAGCTTCCTGATCTGGGTCGACTTGCCGGACCCCTCGCCGCCCTCAAAGGTGATGAAGCGTCCGCGTCCGGACGGCGGCTTCACTGCGATCCCGTTCATGCTCAGAGCTTCTCGGCGCCTGCGCGGAACATGCCGATCACGAGCTCGCTCGCGCCGTCGATCGCGCGCCGCACGGTCGAGCCAGTGCCGACCGCCTCGGCCGCATAGACCGGCGTTTCCATCGCGATGTTGCCGCCGCGCCAGACCCGGACCACGCCGATCCTTTGTCCCGCCTCGATCGGCGCCCTGACCGGGCCGCTATAGACGACGCGCGCGATCAGCTTGTCGCTGCCGTTCTTGTGCACCATCACCTTCACGGGCGTCTTGGCCACGAGCCTGACCGAGCGGCTGTCGCCGCCGAACACTTTTGCGTATCCGATCGTCTGCGCGGCCGCCATCAGCGTCCGGGTCTCGAAATTGCGAAAGCCCCATTCCAGCATTTTCTTGGCCTCGGAGGCGCGATCCTCGGAGTCCTCCAGGCCGTTGACCACGACGATCAGCCGCGTGCCGTTCTGCACTGCCGAGCCCGCCATGCCGTAGCCGCCCTCCTTGGTGTAGCCGGTCTTCAGCCCGTCGGCGCCCTCCATGGAATTGAGCAGCGGATTGCGGTTCTGCTGCCGGATCTTGTTCCAGGTGAACTCCTTCTCGCCGAACAGCTTGTAGAACTCCGGATAGGTCAGAATGATGTGGCGCGCGAGCATCCCGATCTCGCGCACCGTCATCTTGTTGCCGGGGTCCGGCAGGCCGTTGGAATTGCCGAAAGTCGACTTCGTCAGACCCAACTCCCGGGCGCGCTTGGTCATGAAATCGGCGGCGAAGATGCGCTCGTTGCCCGCCATGCCTTCGGCGAGCGCAATGCAGGCGTCGTTGCCGCTCTGGATGATGGCGCCGTGCAGGAGGTCGTTCACCGACACCTTGCTGTTGATGGCGGCGAACATGGTGGAGCCGCCGGAGGGTGCCCCGCCCCTCCTCCAGGCGTTCTCGCTGATCCGGTATTCGTCGGTCAGCTTGACGTCGCCCTTGGTGATGGCGTTGAAGACGACCTCCACGGTCATCATCTTCATCATGCTCGACGGCGCCCGCAGTTCGTCGGCGTTCTTCTCGAACAGCACGCTGCCGCTGGACGCCTCGATCAGGATCGCGTTCGGCGCGTCACCGTCGAAGCCCGCATCTTCGACCTTCTTGGCGCCCTGCACGCTCTGATTGGCAGCGTAGAGCATCCCGCCCCAGCCGACGCCGAGAGCCACGCCGGCCGCGATCAGCCCGCGCGCGAGCCTTCCGGCGAACAGCCGGGCGCGGCGGGTCGGAAAGGTTTGAAATGCCATGGCGAAGCCCTGAGAGCGGCGTTCTAACAGTTGGACCATGGGCAAACAACACGAGCCTCGCGTCCATACCCGGAGATTGCACGACGGGCCCGCGGTCCCTATCGTGACACCTCACGATCTCGGACCAAACCCCTGAATCAAGGCGGAAAAACGATGTCGACCACCCGCACAATCTCCGCCAACGGGATCGATCTGTTCGTGCGTGAAGCCGGCCGCGGGCCGCTCGTGGTGCTGTGCCACGGCTGGCCGGAACTGTCCTACTCCTGGCGCCACCAGATTCCGGTGATCGCAGCAGCCGGCTTTCACGTCGTTGCGCCGGACATGCGAGGCTTTGGCGCCAGCGCCGCGCCCACCGACATCTCCGCCTACACCATCTTCGACACCGTCGGCGACGTGGTGGGCCTGGTGCAGACGCTCGGCGAAAAGCAAGCGATGGTGGTCGGTCACGACTGGGGGGCGCCGGTTGCCTGGCATGCGGCGCTGTTCCGCCCCGACATCTTCACCGCGGTCGCAGGCCTCAGCGTGCCGCCGCCCTTTCGCGGCCGCGGCAGGCCGCTCGATCTGTTGCGCCAGAGCGGCATCACCAATTTCTATTGGCAATATTTCCAGACGCCCGGCGTTGCCGAAGCCGAGCTCGAACGCGACGTCGCGCGCACCATGCGTATCGTGCTCGGCGGGCGCGGCCTGTCCGATCCGACCGCGGCGATGTTCGTCCAGGAGGGCAAGGGTTTTCTCGGCCATGCCGGCGCCGAGGGGCCACTGCCGCATTGGCTGAGCGAGGCCGACCTCGCTTATTTCACCGAGACCTACCGCAAATCGGGTTTTCGCGGCGGACTGAACTGGTATCGCAATATCGACCGCAACTGGGAGCTGACGGCACCCTGGCAGGACGCGCAGATCCATCAGCCGTCGCTCTTCATCGCCGGCTCCAACGACGCCGTGGTGACCGGGCTGATCGGCGCCAAGCGCGTCAACGAGCTCGAGCGCGTGCTGCCGAATCTCAGGCGCAAGCTGATCGTCGAGGGTGCCGGCCACTGGGTTCAGCAGGAGCGGCCCGACGAGGTCAACGAGGCGCTGGTGGCGTTTCTTCGGGAGAGCATGAGGGCGCGCTGACGACGGGATCCGCCCCGGATCCGACGCTTCAATAGAGCCCGCGACCGCTCAACAGTTCGCTCGGACCGCGCGGTTCGACCGGCGCGTAAGCCGAGACCGGTCTCAGATCGGTCGAATAGCGCGAGTCATCCTCGTAGGAGACCGCGCGGGCATTCTCGATCGCCCGTCCCCGGCTGCGGCTGGAGGCCGACATTTCCGAGGTGGCGTTGATGGAGGCGACGTCAGCCGAGGTGTTGCCGAGACTGTAGGGCCGGCCGTCCGGCAGCGGAACCTCGCCGCGGATCGCTCGGCCCGAGGTCACCGCATCCGGGACGAACGGCCTGGCCGAAGCCACCCGGACCATGGACGGGGTCGGTGCCGGCACGCCGGTGCGCAGCGTCGCCATCAACTGGCGGTCGTCAGAGCCTTCCAGCGGCGCCCGGCCGACATATTCGACCCGGACCTTGGCCACGCCATTGCCTTTGAATTCAAGCAGTTCCGCGGCCTTGTTCGAGACGTCGATGAGCCGGTTGCCGTGATAGGGGCCGCGGTCATTGACGCGAACGATCACCGACTTGCCGTTGCTCAAATTGGTCACGCGCGCATAGGACGGCATCGGCAAGGTCGGATGCGCGGCGGTCAGCGAGGTCATGTCGAAGACCTCGCCATTGGCGGTCAGGCGGCCGTGGAAATCATCGCCATACCAGGACGCGAGGCCCTCGGCGCGGTAGTTGCGGTCCTCCTCCGGCACGTAGGTCTTGCCGGCCACCATATAGGGCTTGCCGACGCGATAGGTGCCGCCGCCTTTTGGAACCGGATCGCCCCACGCGACCACGCGGGGGCTGGAGGACACGCCGTATTTCGGATCGACGCGGCTGGCGAACTTGTTCGACGAGGCGCAGTTGGCGAGCGCAAGGCAAGCCGCGGCAGCGGCAACGCCACGCGCGGCCCGCAACACCGAATCTGACGGTCGGATCCCCATTCGCCCCAAATACCATCTTTACCGGACGGGTGCCCGCATCAGGGCCTTTCGCCGGTCTTGCCCAGAGCGGCCCACCACCGCCTGACGATGTGACGATATCGCAACCCGAACACGGCGGAAATGGGGAGCGCGTGGCGATCACGCGCGCATGGTAAACCCAACGTTGGCAACCTGCCCGCCCAACTACGGATGAATGGCCCTTGAAACGACCGGTCCTGCCCCAGTCTTGAACAGCTGTTGCAGCGAAGCCTCACTCCACCCCGATTGTCGGCCTGCGCACGGGAATCTTTTTGACTGTGCAAGGGCGTGCGCGTTTTGTCGTGTGCAGGGGCGCAACGAACGTTTGCGAAAGTCTGGGAATGATCGAGACGGTTTCGGCACTGATGGGCCTAGTGAGCGCGGGGATTTTCCTGGCCCACGCCTTTGAAGGGTACCGCACGAGAGCCTGAAGCGCTCGCGCGGGTGACACGCATCACCTCCTGCAGTTGAGTTCGTTCGGACATCTTTAATCAATCCAATCGAGCATTGAGGACGAGGTGTCCCATGCGCAACCATGATCTGGTCTCCGACGGATTTCTGGCACTGACCGCAGGCGGCTTGGTGCTGCTCTGCTCGAGCCTGGTGGCATTGGCATTTGGTTGAAGCCAGACTTCTTTCTGTCAGTCGTCAGCGCAAACCCAGGAGCGAGCGGCGATAGCCGCTGCTGACCGCCTCCTTCCGGCAAACGAAGCTGCCGTCGAAGCCCTGCCCGTAGAGCTTCTGGCCCTTGCCGTAGTAGACGCCCTTCCTGAAATCCAGCCAGACGATCCTGTCGCCCGGACAATAGCGCTGCGCCTGTGCCTCATAGCGGAACGGCGTCAGGGGCAGCGCGGCAACGCTGGTGATGTCTGCGCCGAACAGCAGGATCGCCGCAGCGCAAATGGTGGCACGGATTCGCAACGATTCCCCCGAGGCTGAATGGCGGTGAAGGCGGACTGGCTGACGGCAAGATAGCATGGAAAGCCAGACGCACAGGGGCGTGAAGACTTGCGCCGCGGCTTGGCGGCACGCCGTGCGGAGCGCTACTCGCTACTTGCGCCGAGTTGCTGCATGGCCTGGTGTAGATAGCCTTGCAGCTTCCGGGCGACCTCCTCGGCCGAAATGCCCTTGCCGGCAAGGTCGGCAGCGACCCTGCGCAGGGTGCCGTCGATGGTCTGGTTCTCCAGGTCGGCCGTCACCAGCGCCGTCGCATAGCCAGCCGCCGCGTCTCCCGTCAGTCCGAGCTGTGCTGCGGCCCAGTTGCCGAGGAGCTTGTTGGTCAGGGCCATCGCCCTGAACATCAACTCCTCATCGTGGGCGAATTTGGCCTCGAAGCCCTGCTCGCGCTTGTCGAACGTGGTCATGGTCAAGCTCCACTGCATGGAACGAACGGGTGCTGGACTGGCTGAAAGCGATCGTCTCCACATGGTGGTTTGTCGGCGGCGCCGGGCCCCGACCGATGTGGTGGCAGTGTACCACATCCGTCCGATTTCGGGTGTCGTTAACCATTTCTTAACCAGAATCGCAGTCGGCTCCGAGCAAATCGGGAGACGACGCATGAACAAAGACCTGCGGGAAATCCGGTACCTTGAACGCCTGTGTCTGGAGCAGGCCGAGCTTTCCAGTCTCGATCTCACCCGAATCGGGCTTCTGAAGGTCGCTGAGGATTGTCGTGCTGCGGCCGATGCGATGGAAGCAAGCTTGCCCCGGCTCGGTCCCGTTGCCGGCGCGATTCAGGCATTGAGGCTGTCTGTCGGCCGCGCCTAGGCCGGCGGCTGGCGTCGCATTTGAAGCGATGGGCGAAGATCAGGCCTGAATGCCTGAGGAGTCCTTCGTTTCCTGCGGCGACCTGACCGGATCGGCCGGCGGGAAGATGCTGTCATAGATCGCGCGGGCTTCGCGGATCAGGCGATCCCGCTCGCGGTCGGATTTCGAGATGAATCGGACAACTTCGCCCACGTGCTCTCCAGACATCGGGTTGGGTAGGATTCCTCAACGCTGCGCAGCGAACTTCGTGCCAATTCGTTAGATTAGGCTTTCGATTCAAGCCCGGGCAAACCCGGGTGCGAGAGACGCCCGTAGTACCGTTCCGAGCAGGCTGCGCAGCCGCCCTCCTAGGCCCGGTCGGCCGGGGTGCCTGATGCCGTCTCATCGCGGTCGACGCGGATCCAGGCTGCCGCGAGTTCCCAGGCCACCGACAGGATGATCGGTCCGATGAAGAGGCCGACGATTCCGTGCGCGAGCGTGCCTCCGATCACTCCGATCAGGATGACGAGCGTCGGTGTGGTCAGCCCGCGTCCCATGACGAGCGGCTTCAGGATGTTGTCGAGGAAGCCGACGACGACGAAGAACACCGTGAGCAGCAGCGCCGTCGTGACGTCCTTGTCCATCCAGATCCAGACGACCACCGGCAACAGCACGAGCATCGCGCCGATCTGCACGATCGACAACAGAAGCACGGCGAATGCCAGCAGGCCGGCGCTCGGGATGCCGGCCAGCTTGAAGCCGACGCCGGCCAGCAAGGATTGAACGATCGCGACGCCGATCACTCCCTGGGAGACCGCCCGGATGGTCGCGCCCGCGAGCCCGAGAAAACGCTCGCTCTGCTCGGGGACGATGCGGAACAGGAATCCGCGGCTCGCCGCCAGAAGCTGCGGCCCGAATGGCAGCAGGAAGCCGGCGACGAACACCGACAGCAGGAATTGCAGCGTGCCGAGCCCCGCATCGCCCGCCAGCGACAGCAACGTCCCGGCCAGCGGCTTCAGGTACGGCGCCACCTCGCGCAGCACCGCGCGGACGTTGGTATAGGCCTGGTTCCAGAGGTCGTAGAGCTGCGGGCCGATCAACGGCCAGGTCTTGATCTGCTCCGGTGCCTCGTGAAGCATGAGGTCGCCGGTGCCGATCTGGCTCGCGAGGTCCTTGACCCCGTCGACCGCGCTCAGGCCGAGCCATGTCGCCGGCCCGATGACGATGCCGAGCGCGACCAGGGTGAGAATGGCCGCGGCCGTCCTGGGGCGCCCGCCGAGCAGCTTGGCGAGCCAGTTGAAGGCGGGATAGAACGCCACCGCCAGCACCGCGCTCCAGGTCAGGATGGGCACGAACGGCCGGATGATGATGAAGGTCCACAAGATCAGCAGCGCGAGCAAGCCGACGCGGATCAGGAGCTGGATGATGTCCTCTGCGGACAGAAGCTTGCGAAGCGTGTTCAAGGCTGCGCCTTTGTCCCGACCGGCGGGCAAGTCATGGGGGAAGCTTAGCTGTTTCCTTCTTGCGGCAATCTTGATCCAGATCAAGCACCCGGCGGCGCTGACGGTCTGATCAACGCATCGCAGCGGGCGCCGCATCGGTTCGATCCGCAGGCTGTTCGCCCGCGATCGAATCCGGTTTCAGTTGCGGTCGCAAGCAACTGATTTTGCGTCGAATCCGGCGGAAGCGCCGGGATTGTCACAACGGAAGTCCGACCGGCGCGGACTATCGAGTCCGGCTGCCACCCCGAAACGATCTTTTTCGACCTGTGCGCGTTACGTTGTCGGCTGGCCGCAGACCTCCCTCGGTGGCTGGCCTCGGGCCGCTCGAGGGTTGCGCCTTCATCGCCGTCAACACCGCCGTGGCGCTGGCCTTGGGCGGCCCACCACAAAGCGAATTGGTTACCGCGCCGAGTTCCAACCGGCTGTCGCCGGCTTACCTGAGCGAGCTGCTGATCGAGCCGAACTTGTCGTTCAGCGTGGTGCCGAGGTTGTTCACGACCGTGATGATCGCGAGCGCAATTCCCGCTGCAATCAGACCGTACTCGATCGCGGTGGCACCGGTTTCGTCTGCGATGAAGCGCTTGATCAGAACCATCTGCTCTACCCTGCTGGTCGTTTCGGAATGGACCGGAAGATAGAGGTTGCGGAGTTTCAGTTCGGTAAACGGAACGGTCAGATTCAATTGTCGGTACTTTAATGCCTGCGTCTGATCGATCTCATAACGACTGCACCGACGGCCGCATCCCGCTCCAGGCCGGACAATTTTGAGAATTGGCGGAAGGGGTGGGATTCGAACCCACGGTACCCTTGCGGGCACGCCGGTTTTCAAGACCGGTGCCTTAAACCACTCGGCCACCCTTCCCTACGAGGAATTTCAGTCGCTTAGCGGATGGGCTCGGCGAAGGCAATGCGAACGTGCCATCCGAACCAGTCGTCACCGCATCACCGATTTCCGGGCAATTTGGCCCGGTTCGTCTCATCCGCACGCAGATGAGCGCAGTCCGACGCGTCGTACATGGGCGCAGGACGGGTGGCGTGCGCCGCCATCCGCCCCGCTCGTCGAGAGATCAGTAGCCGCAGGACCAGCAGTGCTGCGCCACCGGCGCGTAGTAGCTGTAGCCCGGCGAAACCATCTCGACGCGTTGGCGGGTGGCGTATCGCGGCGGGATGCGCTCGTACTGCACGCCCTCCGGTGCGACCATCACGGTCTGCGGCACCATCACGGTGCGGTACTGCGCGGGCGTGCGGTGCGCGACCACGGCGCCGGGCGAGACCATCACGGTCTCGTCGACAGTGCGATATTGCGGCGGCACGTATTGCTGCTGGTAGCAGGTCGTGCAAGGCGGCGGGGTGTAGCAATTGTAGCAGCCGGCGGAGGCTGCCGACGTCATGGCGAGCGCGGCCGCGGCCGCGGAGAAAACGACAGCGATGGTACGAGACATTTTGGTTGGTGCCCCAGTTGCCCGAAAATGATTTGGATCCGAAAGTCGGAGGGCAACACTATACGCCGTGAAATCGGCGCCCGAAAAAGTTCGTCGGGGCATCCTTAACGCGATCGTTCAACCGTCATCGAGCGGTAGGAATTCGTTGACTATCGCGTCGGCGCGCGGGACGAACCAGAGTCCGCGCGCCCCATCGTGTTCACTTGGCGCGACGCTTGACCTCGCGCACGGCGCCGCGGGCCGCGCTGGTGGTCAGCGCGGCATAGGCCTGCAACGCGGTCGAGACATTTCGCTTGCGGTTGTGCGGCTGCCAGGCGGCCTCACCTCTCGCCGCCTCGGCGGCGCGGCGTTTTGCAAGCTCCTCGTCCGACACGTCGAGGCGGATGCTGCGGTTGGGGATGTCGATCGAAATGCGATCGCCGTCGCGCACGAGGCCGATGTTGCCGCCTTCGGCGGCTTCCGGCGACAGATGCCCGATCGACAGGCCCGACGAGCCGCCGGAGAAGCGGCCGTCGGTGACGAGCGCGCAAGCCTTGCCGAGGCCGACCGACTTCAGATAGCTGGTCGGATACAGCATCTCCTGCATCCCCGGTCCACCCCGCGGACCTTCGTAGCGGACGACCACGACGTCGCCGGCGACGATCTTGCCGCCCAGAATGCCTTCGACCGCAGCATCCTGGCTCTCGAACACGCGTGCGGGACCCGAGAATGTCAGGATCGAGGCGTCGACGCCCGCGGTCTTCACGATGCAGCCGTCCTGCGCGAGATTGCCGTAGAGCACCGCAAGCCCGCCGTCGTTGCTGAAGGCGTGTGCGAGATCGCGCACCACGCCCTTCTCGCGATCGAGATCGAGCTCGTCGTAGCGCCGCTCCTGGCTGAAGGCGACCTGCGTCGGGATGCCGCCGGGCGAGGCGCGGTAGAAGGTTTTGACCGACTCGCTCCTGGAGCGCTTGACGTCCCAGCGATCCAGCGCGTCGGCCATCGTCGGCGCGTGCACCGTCGCGCACGAGGTGTCGATCAGCCCGGCGCGGTCGAGTTCGCCCAGAATGCCCATGATGCCGCCGGCGCGGTGCACGTCCTCGACATGGACGTCGGCGACGGACGGCGCGACCTTGCAGAGCACGGGCACGCGCCGCGACAGCCGATCGATGTCGCGCATCGTGAACTCGACCTGGCCTTCGTAGGCGGCGGCCAGGAGATGCAGCACCGTGTTGGTCGAGCCGCCCATGGCGATGTCGAGCGTCATGGCGTTCTCGAACGCCCTCAAATTCGCGATGTTGCGCGGCAGGACCGAGGCGTCGTCCTGTTCGTAGTAGCGGCGCACCAGATCGACGACGGTGTGGCCGGACTCGACGAACAGGCGCTTGCGGTCGGCGTGGGTCGCGACCACCGAGCCGTTGCCGGGCAGCGCGAGGCCGAGCGCCTCGGTCAGGCAGTTCATGGAATTCGCCGTGAACATGCCCGAGCAGGAGCCGCAGGTCGGGCACGCCGAACGCTCGATCGCCCTGACGTCCTCGTCGCTGACGTTGGAGTCGGCGGCGGCCACCATGGCGTCGATCAGGTCGACCGCGTGGGTCTTGCCGTGCAGCTTGACCTTGCCGGCTTCCATCGGACCGCCCGAAACGAACACGGCGGGGATGTTGAGGCGCAGCGCTGCCATCAGCATGCCGGGCGTGATCTTGTCGCAGTTGGAGATGCAGACCATGCCGTCGGCGCAATGCGCGTTGACCATGTATTCCACGCTGTCGGCGATCAGCTCGCGCGACGGCAGGCTATAGAGCATGCCGTCATGGCCCATGGCGATGCCGTCGTCGACGGCGATGGTGTTGAACTCCTTGGCGACCCCGCCCGCCTGCTCGATCTCGCGCGCCACGAGCTGGCCGAGATCCTTCAGATGGACATGGCCGGGCACGAACTGGGTGAAGGAGTTGACGACCGCGATGATCGGCTTGCCGAAGTCCGAGTCTTTCATGCCCGTCGCGCGCCAGAGGCCGCGCGCCCCCGCCATGTTGCGGCCGTGGGTGGTGGTGCGGGAGCGATAGGCAGGCATGGCGGTTTCCGTCCTTGTTGTGCGGGCCCCGGCGGCAAATTCGAGAGCGGCCTCAGGCCTTTCCGGCCGGATAGCGCACGGGGTCCGCAAGCGCAACGGGAAGTTGGCCGGTTCGGCCCTCGGGGGGCGCGGAACTCCCCTGCTCCCGGCGCAGCTCACCGACGCTCGGCCGTGCCGGCGCGGCACAACCACAGGCCGGCGAACTGCCGCTCCGGGAAAATCTCGATGCTGGTGTGTGCGCTGCCGTTTACCGTGCGTTAAGCCGGCGCGGGCATTGAATGCGCTTTCGGCGGCAGCGGGCCTATGCTGCCTGCGACACTGCAGGCGGGCCCCTGAGTTTCTACCAGCGCGATTTCACTGACCGTATGCAAGCGGGCGGGCAATGACGCGTTGGCTAAAACGACGATCGCAAATCGTGGGTGAATGGGACCGGTGGGCCGAGCGGCAGCACATCGGCCGCCGCGGTCTGCACGCCCGGGAAACGCTGAAATTCTACACCGAGCTCCAGAACGCCAAGTCGCCCCTCCTGGATTTCAATTCGAGAGGGCGCGACAAATGGAAGATCGTGCATGACTGGCTGCTGGCCGCCGGCCGCGTGATCGACTAGCCGCGCGAGCGGGCAATGCGCATTGGCCTGAGTTCCAACGACCTCATGGCGCACGTTTCCTTCGCCGCTCCTTGGTTCCGACTCAAAATCGCCGCCGACTCGATTGAACCTGCCGGCACGAGCGGGGGCGTGTTCTGCATATCGGTGGACGTGCCATGAGTGAGTTGCCAGACGAGACCGATGATTTTTTCGAGATGTTGTCGCCGCTCCTGGAGGAGGACGCTGCTCCCTCCAACGACGATCCGTCGTCCCGGGCAACCGAGGACATCCTGTCGCTGCTGCTTGACGAGAACGCGCGCCTTCGCGCCCTCACGGTCATGCTCTCGAACCTGCTGGGCGACCTGCCTGTTCGCGACTGGGAGGATGCCGTGGTGACCGTCGGCCCGGCGGTACGGGTCCACGCGCGGGACGATGCGGCGTCCGGTTCCTCTACATCGGCTCCTTCAGCGTGAGCCTCGCCACAAACGTCACGCTCGTCTTGCCGACCAGCGCCATGCCTTCGACCTCCGCCCCGCCGGCGGAATAGTCGCCGGAGAAGCCGCAGGTGACCTCCCGGCCGCCGAACGCGAGGTTTTTGCCGGGCGCTTCGGTGTGTTGGTTGACCGTCATCTCGCCGCGCCACTTGCCGTTCCTGAACGAGTAGTGGCCAGTGTAGTAGAAATAGCTGTCGCCGCCCATGATGCGGCCGTCGGATAGCACGACGACGCCGGTCGCCCGGCCGCGCCTGCCGTCGCGCATCTCGATCTCGAACATGTAGAGGCCATTCACGACCTTCGGCTGATCGTCCTCCGGCTCCTTCTCCGCCGTCATCGGCACGTCCCCGGCATCGATCGCGGCCGCCGGTCGCTAAGAGACCGGCACGTTGCGCTCGAGATCCTCGAGCCACGCGGCCGCGCTGGAATCCGAGGGTGCGCGCCAGTCGCCGCGCGGCGACAGCGAGCCGCCGGCGGAGACCTTCGGTCCGTTCGGCATCGCCGAGCGCTTGAATTGGCTGAAGGCGAAGAACCGCCGCAGGAACACTTCGAGCCAGCGGCGGATGTCGCCGAGCGCATAGGCCCTGCGCCGGTCCGGCGGAAACGCCGCCGGCCACTCGCCGCGGGCGGCGTCCTTCCAGGCATGTAACGCCAGGAACGCGATCTTGGAGGGGCGGAAGCCGTAGCGCAGCGTGTAGAACAGGTTGAAGTCCTGCAGCTCGTAGGGCCCGACCGAGGCCTCGGTGCTCTGCGGCTTCTCTCCGGCCGCGACCGGGACGAGCTCCGGCGAGATTTCCGAGGCGAGAATCGAGCCCAATGTCCCGTTGACGTCATCGCTGAACTGCCTGGCGGCGATCACCCAACGGATCAGGTGCTGGATCAGCGTCTTTGGCACGCCGGCGTTGACATTGTAATGCGCCATCTGGTCGCCTACGCCGTAGGTGCACCAGCCGAGCGCGAGTTCCGAGAGATCGCCGGTGCCGATGACGATGCCGCCCTGATGGTTGGCGAGCCGGAACAGATAGTCGGTGCGCAAGCCCGCCTGCACGTTCTCGAAGGTGATGTCGTAGACCGGCTCGCCCTTGCCGAAGGGATGGCCGATGTCCTTCAGCATCTGGGTCGCGGCGGTGCGGATATCGAGCTCTTGCCACGTCGTCTGCAGTGCCCGCATCAACGCCAGCGCATTGCTCTTGCTCTCGCCGCCGGTGGCAAAGCCCGGCATGGTGTAGGCGAGGATGTTGCCGCGGGGCAGGCCGAGCAGGTCGACGGCCTTGGCCGCGACGATCAGCGCGTGCGTGGAATCGAGTCCGCCGGACACCCCGATGACCACGCGCTTGGTGCCGGTGGCGCGCATGCGCTGCACGAGACCCGCGACCTGGATGTTGTAGGCCTCGTAGCAGTCGCGCTCGAGCAGGCTCTCGTCGCTCGGCACGAAGGGAAACCGTTCGACCCTGCGCAGGAATCCGATGTCGGCCACCGGCGGCTTCAGCGCGAACGTCACTTTGCGGAAAGTCGCCTCGCGCCGACGACGGTTGTCGTCGAAGGTTCCCATCGCGGCGCGCTCCTGCCGCAAGAGATCGAGATCGACGTCGGCGAACGTGATCTGGCCGCCCTGCCGGAACCGCTCGCCCTCGGCGAGCAGCACGCCGTTCTCGTGAATCGAGGTCTGGCCGTCCCAGGCGAGATCGGTGGTGGACTCGCCGGCGCCGGCGGCGGCGTAGACATAGGCCGCGAGGCAGCGCGCGGAGGTGGACTGGCAGAGCAGCGCGCGGGCGCGTGCGCGCCCGATGGTGATCGGGCTGCCGGAGAGATTGATCAGCACGGACGCACCGGCGAGCGCCAGCTCGGAGGCCGGCGTCACCGGAATCCACATGTCCTCGCAGATCTCGACGCCGATGGTGAGGCCAGCAACGTCCTCGGCCTCGAACAAGAGGTCGACACCGAACGGCGCGGACAGGGCGCCGATCGCGATCGTCCCGCCGACCATGCCGGCGCCGGAGGCGAAATGGCGGCCCTCATAGAACTCGCGATAGTTCGGCAGGTAGGTCTTGGGCACCACGCCGAGAATGCGTCCGCGATGAACGACGACGGCGCAGTTATAGATCCGCGCGCCATGCCGCAGCGGCGCGCCGATGATCAGCACACTCATCAGCGCGGCCGAAGCCTCGACGATGGCAGCCAGCCCCCGCTCCACCGCATCGAGCAGCGGATCCTGCATCACGAGGTCTTCGATCGCATAACCGGAGAGGCAGAGCTCGGGGAACACGGCGACCGCGACCGACTGGTCATGGCAGGCGTTAGCCGCCGTCAGGATGGCCTTCGCATTGGCCGAGGGATCGGCGACGTGAGAGGTGGTCACGCAAGCTGCGACGCGGCCAAATCCCTGGCGATAGATCGAGTAGAAGCTCATCGGGCGCAGCGCCTTCTGCCGGATGGATCGTGTCGCCGGCGTCGTCGGTTCCAATTGCGAGTCATTCTTACCCGATTGACCTGGGTCAATGCACGCCATTCGCGGGCATGCATAATGGATCTGCTAAACATCCTCCCTACTCCACTTCGGGCCGCCGCAACCCTTGGTTTCGGCGGCCGCTCTTTTTTCCAGAGCCGGAATTTTCAGCCAAAAACAGCGCGGTAGGTGCGCCCGTCAGCGCGAGCCTTCCGCCCGCAGCGTCTCGAAGTAGGCGACGATTTCCTCGATCTGATGCGCCGCCAGCCGCGGATTCGGCATCGTCTGATTCGGCCCGAGATGGCGATGGCCGGACATCAGGAGCTCGCGAATGGAATCCGCCGAAAAGGACGGGCTGCGCGCGAGCTCCGGGAAACTCGGCGTGGGAAAGCGCAGCTCCGGCTTCTGGGTCTGCTGGTCCGATACCACGTGGCAATTGCTGCAGATCGAGCGCGCCAGCGCGCGGCCCTCCGCGACCTGGTCGACGAAGAGCTGATCGGTGAACGGCGAGTTGGTCGGCACCATGATGGTGATGAAACTCTTGCCCTCGGCGCGGTGACAGGTATTGCAGCCGTTGGTGAGTTCGCCGAAGGCCTTGGTGAAGGCCGTGATGTCCCGCGAATCGACGGCGCTGCGGACGGCCTGCACCTTCGCCGCCGGCTGCGCGGCGTGCTGGTCGCCCGGCTTTGCCGCCCGTTGCAGGCCGGATTCGATCTGGTTCAGCTCGTAGGTCGCGAGCGGCCAATTGCTCAGCCGGCCGGCAAACCACAATTTGATGTGCTGCGTTTGCAGGGCGACCATAAGCTCGGAGACGGCCTTGTCGCCGCGCACCGAATCGGTTTGCCCCATCGCTTGCGGCATCGACAGGACGGCCAGAACGGCCGCAGTCAGGAAAATTAGTCGCCTCATGGAGCCTCCGATAGTCGGTCTGGAACGCAACTAGGCCAATTGCTTGACCCTGATCAAGATCGCCTCATCCTCAGGAAATATCCTGCATTTAATTCGCGGAGACCATACCCCATGCGCGCGCATCAGATCATGTCCCGACAGGTGATCACGATCGATCCCGACGCTTCCATCGACGACGCCATCCGTACCATGCTGGACCACCGCGTCAGCGGCCTGCCGGTGGTCGACCGCGCCGGCAGGCTGGTCGGCATCGTCTCCGAAAGCGATTTCATCCGCCGCGCGGAGCTCGGCACCGTGTCGAAGCGCGGTCGCCTGCTGGCATTCCTGGCTGGCGCCGACCGCGCCGCGCTGGCTTTCGCCCGCCAGCACGGCCGCAAGGTCCATCAAATCATGACGTCGAATCCGGTGACCATCGCTTTGGACGCGCCGCTGGAGGAGATCGCGACGACGATGGAGACCCGCAACGTCAAGCGCCTTCCGGTGCTGCAGGGCGATCGCGTGGTCGGCATCGTCACCCGCTCCGACTTCCTGCCGGTGGTCGCCAGGCTCGCACGGCAGGAGCCGGCCGTCCCGGAAAGCGACGAGCGGATTCGCGGCGCCGTGATCGCCGCCATGGAGAACGCCGACTGGGCGCCCTGCGCCCTCAATGTCGGCGTGAGCGACGGCGTCGTCAGCCTGAGGGGCACCGTCCGGGGCAAGCCTGCGCGGCAAGCCGCGATCATCGCAGCGGAGACCGTCGCCGGCGTGATCAGGGTCGAGGACCACCTCGTCGACCGCGCCGACTATCCGCCGCCGGAAGAAGACCTCGGCGGCGGCGACATTGCGTCGCTGCAGGAGGAGCCCTCGACGGCGGACGACGAGCCGCTGTGATTTCGTCAGGCGCTGCGCGCGAGCACGCCGGTCAAATCCGTCCGCAGCCATTCGGCGATCCGCATCCAGGCATGGGCATGCGTCCTGGCCCCCATGAACAGCCCGAGATGGGTGCAGGGCTCGGAGGCGCTGGCGATATGGGCGGGCGGCGTTCCCAGGAGATGCGCGGTAGCCAGCGCCTGCCCGGCCGGCACGACGTCGTCGTCCAGACCCGCGAGCAGGAAAACCGGCGTCCTCATCTCCTTCAGGTCGATCCGCCGGCCCAAGGCGACAAACTCGCCTCTCGCGATGCGGTTCTCGCGGAAGATCCAGTTGACGATCTGCAGGTAATAGGTCCCGGGTAGATCGAGCGTCTCCTCGTTCCAGCGGTTGAAGCGCTCCAGCAATTCGGGACCGCCGTCGTCCGACAGGCTCCTCTGCAGTGCCACCGCGACGTCCTGCGGGCTCAGTGGGCGCGACCAGAAGCGCAGCATCTCCTCGCCGCTGACGTTGCCGCCGCCGCGCGCGACGAGCTGGTCGTAGATCGCCCCCGGCGCGCTGCGGGCAAGCCGTGACAGCGCCGACTCGATCGAGAGATCGACGGGCGCGCCGACCAGGACCAGACGCCGCACCTTGGCGGGAAAGCGCGCCGCATAGAGCAGCGACAGCCAGCCTCCCTGGCACAGGCCGACTAGATCGACCGGTGCGCCGATATCGTCGACCGCGGTGTTGAGATCGCCGAGATAGCTGTCGATCGAGAGATAGCGCATGTCCGGCGAGGCCGAGCGCCAATCCGTCAGGTAGACGCGATCGAGCCCGCCGCGATGCAGGCTCCCCATCACGCTGTGGCCGGGGGCAAAGTCGGCAATCGCCGCGCCATGCAGCGCGTATGGCGCGCAAACCAGCACCGGCTGTCCGCTCGGCCCGGTCGAGAAGTCGCGCAGTCGCATCGTCGGCAGTTCCAGCGCGACCGTGCTGGCGCTCGTCCAGGGCAGCTCACTCTCGCGCGGCTCGGCCGGGCCACGGTCCAGCCACCAGAGGCAGGCGTCCATCGCGAGCTTTGCCGCCGAGAACGGCCAAGGCAACGGTTCATCCGGGGAATGGCCCGATCCGGTTGGCGTCGGCGGTTGACCTTTTTGTTGTGCCACGATCGCCTCAAGACCCCAGAAGAACGCTTCGATGCCGACGATGGAGATGCACGCGATCGTCGCGATGACGGCGCCAAGGCGCGATGAGATTGCGATGAATCGCCATCGCGCTTTAGGTTATTGTCTGAACGTGGTCTTTTCGGAAAATCGCGTCACTTTTCCGGATCATGCTTGAACGTATCCTATGCCCTATCGCTCCAATGTCGATCTTCCCGCCTCGGTCCGCAACCGCCTGCCGGATCATGCGCAGGACATCTACCGCGAAGCCTTCAACCACGCCTTCGCCGCGCATGCCGGCGACCCCAGGCAGGAAGAGATTGCCCACCGTGTCGCCTGGGCCGCGGTCAAACGATCCTACGTCAAGCTGGGCGACCGATGGGCCCCGCGACATGGACTGGATTAGTTCCCTCCCTCCAGGTTGCGTCGTTGACGTGCATCAATATTCGGGAACCGCAACAAGCCACTGTTGGTAAACGGATTCTCAAACAGGTCCCCAAATACATCCTTGGGCCTGTTCAATGGGCGGTGGGGCATGACGAACGATCGCGGGCAGACGGGAACGAGCGGGCAACCCGCGGGCGTGGATTTCGTCTGGGGGGCCTCGACCTCGAGCTACCAGATCGAGGGCGCGGCTCATGTCGAGGGACGC
The DNA here is from genome assembly GCF_028868675.1 of Bradyrhizobium sp. Lineage (GTDB taxonomy): Bacteria > Pseudomonadota > Alphaproteobacteria > Rhizobiales > Xanthobacteraceae > Bradyrhizobium. Next base: position 8,103 of record NZ_JAGWUA010000031.1, on the reverse strand, counting down.
GGCGACAGCATATGGGACCGCTATTGCCGTGAACTCGGCAAGGTCCAGAACGGCGATACCGGCGACGTCGCCTGCGACCACTACCACCGCTTCCGTGAAGATGTCGCGCTGATGCGCGAACTCGGCGTCAACGCCTACCGCTTCTCCATCGCATGGCCGCGCGTGCTGCCGCGGGGGCGCGGCGCCGCGAACGAGGCGGGGCTGCAGTTCTACGACCGTCTCATCGACGCCCTGCTTGCGGCCGGCATCGAGCCTTGGGTCTGCCTCTACCACTGGGACCTGCCGCAGGCGCTGAGCGAGCTTGGGGGCTGGGAAAACCGCGATATCGCGGGATGGTTCGCCGACTATACGGCGCTGGTCGCGCGACACTATGGCGATCGGGTCAAGCGGTTCGCCACCTTCAACGAGCCCTGCGTGTTCACGCTGTTCGGCTACGGGCTTGGCTGGCACGCGCCGGGAATTGCCGATCGCGCCGCCCTGCACAAGGCGATCCATCACGTCAATCTCAGCCATGGCGCGGCGGTCGACGTGTTGCGTGCGTCCGTTGCGGGAGCCTCGATCGGCGCGATCCACAACCGGCAGCCCTGCTACGCCGCCACGCCGGCCAAGGAAGACGCCGAGGCCGCGCTGCGTCTTGCCGCCTATTGGAACGACGCCTTCCCTTATCCGCAGCACTTCGCCTGCTATCCGCCTACCCTGCTCGAGGCGATCGAGCCGTACATGGAGCCCGGCGACCTCGCGCGGATTGCGCGGCCGATCGACTGGTTCGGCCTCAATCACTATTCCCCGCATTACATCAAGGCCGATAGCAACCTGATCGGCGCGACCTTCGGGCCGCCGCCCGACGACGTGCCGCGGACGCCGATCGGCTGGCCGATCGTGCCGGCCGCCTTCCGCGACACGCTGCTCGACCTCCATGGCCGGTTCGGCCTGCCGATCTATGTGCTGGAAAACGGAACCGCGTCCGAAGACAAGCTGGATGCAGCCGGCATCGTCCAGGACGACGGCCGGATCGCCTATCTGCAGGGCTACACCGGCGCAATGGGTGAGGCCATCGCAGCCGGCGCCGACGTGCGCGGCTACTTCGTGTGGTCGCTGCTCGATAATTTCGAATGGACAGCCGGCTATACCCAGCGCTTCGGCATCGTCTATGTCGACTACCCCACGCAACGGCGAATTCCCAAGGCCTCCGCGCGGTGGTATGCGGACATGATCGGGAAGGAACGGAGACAGATGGTTCCCGTCGGCAACAATGTCGCGGCAGCCGCAGAGGGATGACGGGCAGCAGGACAGCAGATCGGGCGCTGCTCGCCGATATCGGCGGCACCAATGCGCGCTTCGCACTGGCCGAGGGCGACGAGGTCGGAACGATCGACCACGTCAGGGCCGCCGACTTCGCGACCGCCCGCGAATCGATCGCCGCCGTTCTCGGCCGCCGTGCCGACGGCGGCCCGGTGACCGCGGCCGTGATTGCGGTGGCCGGAACCGTGACCGGCAATCGCTGCGTCATGACCAACAGCTCGTGGGTGATCGATGGCGCCGAGCTGCAGCGGGAGTTCGGGTTTCGCTCGATCCACGTGCTCAACGATTTCGAGGCGCTGGCCTGGTCGCTGCCGGCCCTGCAGCCGGCCGATCTGTTCCCGCTCGGCGGACCGGCAGCGGTCGCGGGCGAGCCCATGCTGGTGCTCGGTCCCGGCACCGGCTTCGGCGTGTCGTGCCTGATCGAGCGCCATGGCGCCTGCCTGGCCGTGATCACCGAGGCGGGCCATGCGACCCTGCCCGCTGAGACCGAGCGCGAGGAGCAGGTGATCGACCGGATGCGCCGCCGCCTCGGGCATGTCTCCATCGAGCGCGGCGCCCTGTCCGGCTCGGGCTTGCAGAATCTCTACCAGGCGGTTGCCGAACTCGACGGCGTGCCGGCGCCGAAACGCGATGCAGCCGCCATCACCAGGGCCGCGCTCGAGGAGGGCTGCGATCTGAGCCGTGCCACGCTCGACATGTTCTGCGCCTTCCTCGGCTCGGTTGCCGGCAATCTGGCCGTGACGTTTTGCGCGCGCGGCGGTGTCTACATCGCCGGCGGCATCGTACCGCGCTTTCCAGAATTCGTGGCGGCCTCGTCCTTCCGGACGCGGTTCGAGGCCAAGGGCCGCTACGCGGACTATCTCCGCGGCATCCCGACCAGCCTCATCGTCAAGCCTGACGCGACCTTCAGTGGCTTGAAGACGTTCGTCGATCACAATACGGCGTGAACGAATTCATGCCCGACATCGTCACGATCACCCCCAATCCATCGGTCGATCTCTCGACCTCGGTCGAGAAGATCATTCCCGTGGCAAAACTGCGCGGCACGTCGCAGCGACGCGACCCCGGCGGCGGCGGCGTCAACGTCGCGCGCGTCGTCAAGCGGCTCGGCGGCAGCGATGTCCGCGCGATCTATCCGGTCGGCGGGACCATGGGCGAGATGCTGCGCCGGCTGCTCGATGCGGAAAGCGTGGACAGCCAGACTTTTCCGATCGCGGGCGAGACGCGCGAGGATTTCTTCGTGCACGAGAGCTCGACCGCTCGGCAATACCGTTTCATCCTGCCCGGACCGCGACTGACCGACGGCGAATGGTCGGAATGCCTGCGCCTCGTCGCGTCGCTCGACCCCTTTCCCCGCTTCGTGGTCGCCAGCGGCAGCCTGCCCGCGGGCGTGCCCGACGACTTCTATGCGCGTGTGGCCGACACCGCCAGACGGCGCGGGGCCAAAATGATCCTCGACACCTCGGGGCCCGCGCTGGCCGCAGCGGTCGCCGCAGGCGTCGATCTGATCAAGCCGAATTTGCGGGAGATGCGCGAACTCGCCGGCGCCGAGCCGGGCGATGCCGGGGAATGGGAGGTCGCGGCCAGGCGCATCGTCGGCGAACGGCAGGTTTCCATTGTGGCGCTCACGATGGGCCATCTCGGTGCGGCCCTGGTCACCCGCGATCGCGTGTGGCGCGCGCAGCCGCTGCCGGTGACGCCGCTCAGCGCCGTCGGTGCCGGCGACAGCTTTCTCGGCGCGCTGGTCTGGCGGCTCGCCGCCGGTGCCGATCTTCCGGATGCCTTCCGCTATGCCATGGCCGCAGGCGCCGCCGCCCTCATCAATGCCGGCACCGAATTGTGCCGTCCCGCCGACGTCGAGCGGCTGGCCGGCCAGGTCGTCATGGCAGAGGCGTGATGGACGGCTCCGGAGACTTGGCCTCGACCTCCTCGGCCGGATGGTTCGCGTGGTTCAGCCGGTCCAGCGACAGCAGCAGGCCGCCGACCCTGTCCCCTGACGACACCCAGCCCGAAACGGGACCAAAATTGTCGACCAGCCAGTTGAACGAGCCCTGCACCAGCGTGAAGGCCGCTGCCGCCTGGGTCAACTCGCCGAGCGTGAGCGAGCCGGCGAGGAATTTCGGCGCGCACAGGATCAACCCGATGATCGGCGCGAGCAGCGTGTTGCCATGGGAGACGAGTGTCGTGCGCATCAGTTGCCAGCAGAGCCTTCGCCACTGGTCGATGATGTTCGTGAGCGCGTCGCGCAGATCCCGCTTCACGTCCGCCTCGCAGGCCTCCGGCGTCACGCCCTCGCCGACGTCGCGCAGGCGATGGGCCGCGGTGAGGAGTTCGGCCTCGCGCTGATCCTTGAGCTTGATCACACGCGTGAGGGACGAGCCGACCAGCAGCATCGCGGTGGTGACGATGCCGGAATAGATCACCACGCTGACGACGAGATAGCCGGGAATCCAGACGGGGTGGCCGAGCACGGCGAACGATATGTCGCCGCCGACCTGCCACAGCACCTGGATGAAGATCGTCGCCTTCAGCAGTGCCGAAACCAGGCCCAGGGCGAAATCGATTGGCGCGTCGGTTGCGACCCGCACGTCCTGGGCGATGCGGTACTCGGGGATCTGGTGCCGTCCCTGGGCGCGCGCCAGGCGCGCGTATCGCCTCTCCTCCGCCCAATAGTCGATCACGTGCCTGGACAGCCAGGCGCGCCAGCAGCGCTGCACCGTCATGCGTCCCCACACCGAGGCGATCTCCAGCGCGATGCTCGCGCAGCACAGGGGGATGAGGAGAATGACCTGGGCCTGCAACAGGCTGGAATTCCGCTGCTCCAGCCCATCGAAGAAGTCGCGATTCCAGTAGTTGAATCGGAACTGCACGTAGAGTTGGGCCACCACGATACCGACCAGGACGGTGACCAGCAGCCAGACACGCCATGCCTGCGGGCCGCGCCAGAAGCCCGAAGCGCTGGTCCAGAAGCGGAGCCACTCCTCGTTCAGATTGTCAGCGCGCTGCTCGGTCATGATCGGTATTCCAGCCTAGACCGCGTCATTGCCGGGCCGTTGATCTTTCGCAAGGTTGGAGAGTTTGCAACCGGCCACATTGTCCACAAGGGATCGCCTGCCGGTACCACAGCAGCCCCATGTTGCGATGCGGAGACGGAAATGAGCAATGCCGCCTATGTTCGCTGGTTCAAGGACATTGGATTGAGCGATGTCGGCATGGTCGGCGGCAAGACCGCCTCGCTGGGCGAGCTCTATTCGGCGCTGTCGCCGAAGGGCATCGCGGTGCCGAACGGCTTTGCGGTCACGGCAAGCGCCTACCGCAGTGCGCTGCAGGAGACGGGCGCCGGGGAGGAACTGCGCAAACTGCTCGCCGGGCTCGACAAGCGCCGCATTTCCGATCTCGCCCGGCGCGCCGCCGCCGCGCGCAAGATCGTCTATGCGGCTACCGACCGCGCCGAATTGCGGCAGGAGATCGCTAGAGCCTATCGGCAGCTCCAACGGGAATATGGCGCCAACGTTGCGTTGGCGGTGCGCAGCTCGGCCACCGCCGAAGACCTGCCGAACGCAAGCTTCGCCGGGCAGCATGACAGCTTCCTCAACATCCGCGGCGAGCGCGCTTTGTTCGACGCGTGCCGCCGCTGCTTCGCCTCGATCTTCACCGATCGCGCGATCTCCTACCGCATCGACAACGGCTTCGATCATTTCAAGGTGGCGCTCTCGGTCGCCGTCATGAAGATGGTCCGCTCCGACCTCGCATCGAGCGGCGTGATCTTCACCCTCGACACGGAATCCGGATTTCGCGACGTGGTGTTCGTCACCGGCGCTTACGGCCTCGGCGAGAACATCGTCCAGGGCGCGGTCGAGCCGGATGAATTCTACGTGCACAAGCCGACCTTCAATGCCGGCTTCCGGACCGTGCTGTCGCGGCGGGTCGGCGCCAAGGACAAGAAGATGGTCTATGCGCGGGGGCACGCCACCACGCGGAACGTGCCGGTACCGGCTCGCGCACGCGAGCGCTTTTGCGTCTCCGACGACGACGTCCTCAACCTGGCCGGCTGCGCGATCGAGGTCGAGGACCATTACTCCGCAAAGGCAGGCCATCCCCTGCCGATGGACGTGGAATGGGCCAAGGATGGGGCCGACGGCAAGCTCTATATCATCCAGGCCCGCCCGGAGACGGTCGCGTCCCGCCGCAAGCCGGACGCGCTGGAGACCTACGTCCTGAAGGGCAAGGCGGCCGTCCTCGGCGAGGGACGCGCCGTCGGCGAGAAGATCGCCGCCGGCAAGGTGCGGCTCGTTACCCGGAAGCAGGACCTGCGTGGCTTCAGGCCGGGAGAGGTGCTGGTCGCGCCCGCCACCAGTCCCGACTGGGAACCGGTCATGAAGATCGCCGCGGCGATCGTCACCGAGCATGGCGGCCGGACCTGTCACGCCGCGATCGTGGCGCGCGAACTCGGCGTGCCGGCGGTCGTCGGCATCGCGGGCATCACCAGAACGGTGAAATCCGGGACAGCGGTTACCGTCTCCTGCGCCGAGGGCGACATCGGACACGTCTATGCCGGTAGCCTGCCCTTCGAGGTCGAGCGGGTCGCGACCGCCGGCCTGAAGAGGCCGCGCACCGAGATCATGGTCAATCTCGGCAATCCGGAGCTCGCCTTCAAGACCGCCATGGTGCCGAACGACGGCGTCGGCCTCGCGCGGATGGAGTTCATCATCAACCAGCACATCGGCATCCATCCGATGGCGCTGGCGAAGCCGGATCAGGTGAAGTCCGCCAAGGACCGGCAGATGGTCAGGCAGCTGACGCGCGGCTACGCGAAGCCGGCGGACTTCTTTGTCGAGCGCCTGTCAGAGGGCGTGGGCACGATCGCCGCCGCCTTCCATCCACGCCCCGTCATCGTGCGACTGTCCGACTTCAAGACCAACGAATATGCGAGCCTGAAGGCAGGCGCCGGCTTCGAGCCGCGCGAGGAGAATCCGATGCTCGGATTCCGCGGCGCGGCCCGCTATGCGCATCCGGCCTACGCCGCAGGCTTCGCGCTGGAATGCGCCGCGCTGCGCCGCGTGCGCAACGCGATGGGCCTGAAGAATCTGAAGGTCATGATTCCGTTCTGCCGGCGGGTCGAGGAAGCGCGCAACGTCATTCAGGCCATGGCCACGCACGGACTGAAGCAGGGCGACAACGGTCTCGAGATCTACATGATGTGCGAAATCCCCAACAACGTCATTCTGATCGATCGCTTTGCCGAGCTGTTCGACGGCTTCTCGATCGGCTCGAACGATCTGACCCAGCTCACGCTCGGCGTCGATCGCGACTCGGACATCGTCGCCTTCGATTTCGACGAGCGGGATCCGGGCATGCTGGCGATGCTCGAGATGGCCGTGACCGGCGCGAAACGGAACCGGCGCCATGTCGGGATTTGCGGAGAGGCGCCGGCGAACTATCCGGAGATCGCACAGTTCCTGGCGGGGTTGGGGATCGACTCGATCAGCGTCAACCCGTCGAGCGTCCTGCGCACGATCGGGGCCGTCTACGAGGCCGAGCGGAACGCCGACAGCGGCGAATGAACCGGCATCCCCGGTGGGATGTCCGGACCGACGTCGGTCGCCCCTCGGGGCATCGAAACTGGAAACGAGGCCCGGAGTGCCTAGGAGTCCGAGCCTCGCAACCGCAACAGCCCTCGCGCGAAGGCCACTCGGTATGCTTACATTGTCGACGACGATCGGAATCGTGCCTTGACGTGGCGCAAGCGGCCCTGCCCGGGCCGACAAATGTGAATCGGTTCATAGCGTCTTGGTTCTGACTGGCATGCTCCGTCCGCGAGTTTAAGGGGAGGCTCTCTTGAATATTGTCGTTCATACTGCATTGGTCATTGTCCTGCTCACCGTTCCAGCGTTGGCTCAGAAGCTCGTCGACCCCGCGACCGTAGCGCCGGAATATCGCGCGGCGGCCGAGAAGCGGCGTGCCGAGCAGATCAAGCTGCGCGACTGTTCGAAGAAGGCCGACGTGGCGAAGGTCTCGGTGCGCGATCGTTCGGACTTCGTCATCAAATGCCTCGATGCGGATGCCAGTCGGTGAGCGGCTAGGCAGAACGTTCGCGTAATTCACAGGTGATTGCGTCGCAGCGGCGTTCCGACGCGCGATCGTCCTTGCCCGCGACGATCGGTTGGTGAAGAATTCGCCCGCGTAACGTGTGTGCGGGGGCGTGGCATGCGTAAACAGGATTTGGGATTCGACTATCATCGGTACCACCGGCTGCTGGCGGAGGCGGTGGATGACGACAAGCGATTGGCTCTGATCGAGTTGCTGATCGCGGAAAGGGCCAGGGAACGGCTGGCCGCGCAGCGCGCATCCGACCGCGCGGCCATGACCGCGGTGACCATCGCCAGGGTGCTGGGAACGGCGCGCGGCTGACGGGCCACAGGTACTTGCGGCGATTGCGATTTCGTTAAGGATGCCTGGCAACACGGCGTCAAACCTTTTGCTTTAGAAACCCCCTCACCTGATGCAATTCAGGATCAACAAAGGGGGCGTACCGACATGAGCATGATTTCACTCGCCGCGATGCCGTACGGCGCCGAAGCGGCTTCCACCGACCAGTCGTTCAAGACCATCGTGTTGTTCAGCTGCATCGGCCTCGTCGTGTCCTTCGGCCTGATGGCTTTTGGCGTCGACATCAGCGCCGTCTGATCTGGAAGATACAGCAAGGCGTTTCAGCCAATGGCCGCCTCCCAGGCGGTCATTTGTGCTTGGAGCACCCTGCTGGCAAGCACGGCTAACCGGGAAACAGCGTTACCGGTTGCT